>JAYVDI010000265.1:0-28742 GCA_043749505.1 Schlesneria sp.
ACTGGAACCCGCAGCGAAGTGAGCCTGCCGATCCGCGTGCCGTCATCACGCCACTGGCGGAAGTCTTCGTAGACCGTGCTCTTGGGCGGCAAATCCCGCAGCGACAGGTCCCACTGACAGTCCGTCCGATTCTGGTTCAGGATCGCGTTCAAAACCTCTCGCAGATCGACTCCGCGAAGCCGTCCGCCCGGCTTCGCGGCGGGTATCAGCGGCTCGATGAGCGCCCACTACTGGTCCGTCCGAGGCGCCTTCAATTCATCCGTCATGGCTTGGCACTCCGTTGCTCGATCACGGCCTAACCAGAACTCATTTCATTGCTGACCTCAACTTTTTGCGTGGTGGACACACTAGGGTGGGACCAACTCGCTTCGAGCGCCGGCCCACCACGGGGATCGTCGAGTAATCAGGGTGGGCCAGCGCGGCGAAACGCCACTGGTCCCACCCTAGAGGTTTCGCAAACCCAACAACGTTCCGGCCATGAAATCGTGGCGGTCTCGCTTGCAAACAATTTGGTGCGGGCCAAGACTCTGTGGCTCGGTCGCTCGTTTCGTGAGCAGCCTTTTTCTCATCGCCGTTTTACCGACGGTGGTTATTCCCACAGACATCCTCCTGCGATTGCAGGATTTTCTTCGGCGCGAGATGCGCCGTTCAATTTCATTGAGGCATTGAGGCGAGGAGTTCGTCACAACGTCGCTTGCGGTCGCATACAACCCGCGATCCCAGACGGAAGTCGCTCTCGTGGATGAACTGACTCATGTCGATACGAAACGCCCCCCTCTCCAGAACGTGATGCTGGTGGACGAGAATTCAGAACATGTGGCGCTAGTGAAGGCCGCGCTGAGCGAACTCGGTTGCCGAGTCATGGTCGCCCGCGATGGTGGGCAGGCTCACGGCAGCTTTGAGATGCAGCATCCCGACTTTGTCATCACCGAGTTGATCGTTCGCGGCGAGAGCGGTTTTGAATTGTGTGAGTGGATCAAGCTAAAAAAAGGCTTGATTCCCGTATTGGTTCTCACCGAAATTCAACTCGACAGCGCCCGCGCCTTGGCCGCGAAAGTAGGTGCCGACGGATACCTGACGAAGCCGTTCAACCCCAAGACACTGAATGAAATGGTAGAGGACATTGGTCAGGTCGTGTGGGAGCGGACACGGCCTGATGCCGCCAAGGCGGCGACGGAGCAGTTCCGAATTCATTTCTCATGTCGTTGCGGCAAGCAGTACCGTAAAAAGATGTCCGATGCGGGGCGATCAATCCAGTGTGTGAAGTGCAACGAACGACTGATGATTCCGCTGCTGAGTGAAATGGACCGTCCCGATTTCCGGACGACTGGCAAGAAGCAGCAGGTCGAACAGTCACAGAAAGGGGCCGACCCCTCGCAACATATCATGCTGCAATGCCAGAGTTGCGGAACGTCGTTTCATCTGGTGGCCACCGGCGGCGATTTCAACGTGGTTTGCCCCCGCTGCCAGCATGTGCAGACGGGCGATGTCACGATGAACCGGTCGCAACTCTCGCGTGCCGCGTTGACCAGTTGCGGGCGGGTCTTCGCGATTCGAGCTGGCGATCGTAAGGGCAAGAAAATGCTGCTGCCCGATCAGAAGGTCTACTTTGGGAGAATTGCGCCCGCACATATTCTGATTGACTCGCCCGATGTCAGCCGGAAACACTGCTCGATCAAACCAACTCCCGAAGGGTTGCGGGTCGTGGACTCGGATAGCCGCACGGGGACGCTCGTCAACGGCAACAAGATCGTCAAGCCGACATGGTTGAAACCGGGCGACACAGTCCAGATCGGCCCGATGGTCATCGAGCTGCTGGGAGCCGATCTGGGTGAAGCCGAACAGGATGTCGAGGTGGACATCGAGTTGCGCGAAGGAGCATCGACGGCCGAACAAGCCGCCGCCGTCATCCGCCATCACTGGGCCGTCCAGCGGCAGACATCACGCCCAGCGACAGCAGCGCCACGACCGCTGTAACCCTCACGAGACATCCCGCACATGGCGATCACTGCTGAACCCAATTCTGGTGTGAATGACACCTCCAAACCAAAGTGGGAACGGAGCGAGTTGACTCGCACGCTGAAGTCCGAAGCACGGCGGATCGGCTTTGAGTTGGTCGGTGTCGCTCCGGCGGTCTCTCCGCCGGGATTGCCGAAACTGCACGAGTGGCTGGCTGCGGGATTCGCCGGTGAGATGCAGTACCTGCCGCGACGGGCCGCCGCATACGAGCATCCGCGTCATGTGTCGGCGTCCGTGCGCAGCGTTGTTATGCTGGCGATGAACTACCGGACGGAGGAGCCTCAAACGGCGGGAGCGAATGAGGGTCGAGTTGCTCGTTATGCGTGGGGGACGGCGGACTATCACGACTTGCTGCGCGAGCGGCTCCGGCAACTGAGCGACTTCCTGCACGAGCAGCGTCCCGGTTGCACCACGCGTGGTGTCGTCGATACGGCTCCGTTGCTGGAGCGTGACTTCGCCCGGCTGGCCGGACTAGGCTGGTTCGGCAAAAACACAATGCTCATTCACAAACGCGCGGGAAGTTGGCTGCTGCTCGCGGGCCTGTTGACGGACCTCGAACTGGACGCTGACGCACCGCACGAGACCTCACACTGCGGAACCTGCACGCGATGCCTGGATGTCTGCCCGACGCAGGCGTTTCCCGCACCGTATGTTCTCGACGCGAGAAAGTGCATCTCGTACCTGACGATTGAACTCAAGACCTCGATCCCGCTTGCACTGCGCGACGGCGTGGGTGAGTGGCTGTTCGGCTGCGATCTCTGCCAGGAGGTCTGTCCGTGGAACCGCAAGTCGCCGCGCAGTGCTGAGCCTGCGTTTCAACCTGAGTCCGACTTGAACTCGATCGACGCCATCGCGTTGCTACGGATGACGCGATCGCAGTTCGACGCGCGCTTCGCTCTGTCGCCGCTCGCGCGACCCGGCTTCGATGGATTGCGACGTAACGCGGCGATTGTGCTGGGAAATTGCGGTGACTCGTCCGCGATTCCGTGCCTGATCGAGAGCCTTCAAGATTCCTCGCCTCTCGTGCGCGGAGCCGTTATTTGGGCGTTGAGAAAGCTCGGCGGCGATACGGCTCAGGCGGCACTGACAGAACGGCAACGAGTGGAGACGGACGCGAGTGTGATTTTGGAACTGACTCAACCATGAGACGAAATCCGCAGGAACAGGAGAGACTGAATGCCAGCCGCTGATTTTCGGGATCACCTTTTGAAGTGTCTGGGCGGCGAGTGGCCTGCGCCGTGCCCGCTCAAGGTGAGCGTGCGTGAGACGATCTCAATGCCCGGCTACACGATCGAGTCGGTTTTCTATGATGCCGAGCCGAACGATCCGATCCCCGCGCTGTTGCTCATCCCGGATGGAGTGACGGCGGCCAAACCCGCTCCCGCCGTTTGTGTCTGGCATCAGCACGCGGGGAATTGGGCGAAAGGGAAATCCGAGCCAGCCGGATTGATGGCTGATCCGCTGCACCACACAGGCGCGGCTCTCGCGCGAGAGGGTTACGTTGTGCTGTGTCCCGACGCACTCTGCTTCGAGGAACGACGCGATCCAACCGGCAAGCTCAAGGACGGCAACTTCGAGCAGTTCGAGTTCTTGCGCTACGTTGTCGCGGGGAAGAGCATGGCGTGGAAGAACATCCTCGACATGCGGCGGGCCGTCGATTTTCTGGTTGCCCGTCCCGAAGTCCGAACTGACCGGATCGGTTGCTACGGCCACTCGATGGGTTCCACGCACACTTGGCTCGTCGGGCCGTGGGAGCCACGATTGAAGTGTCTCGTCGGGAATTGCTGCCTGCCAACCTACAAGGCCATTCACCGCGAACACATGCTGCACTGCTTTCCGAACTTCGTTCCAGGCATTCTCCAGCATGGAGACACTCCCGACATTGCCGCCCTGATCGCACCGCGACCACTGCTGATGAACTTCGGTGAAACCGACGGTGGCAGCCCGATTGATGAGGTTCGCGCCGGGATCGAGATCATCCAGCGCGCCTATGACAGTGTTCACGCGGGAGACAAGTTCTCACCATTCATCGAAGCCAACATCGGACACGTCCTCTCCGAAACCATGTGGCAGCGCACGAAGGACTGGTTCGCAAAGCACCTGCACGATTGACGAGTTCGATGGCGATGTCCCACTGCGCGGCTGGCTGCGCGAATATCGCCCCGAAGAAGCGGAGCGGTCTCTGCACGGTCGCTCACAATCGCGGCCTCCCGCAATGGTGCGAGGCAAAAACTCGGGACGGCAGTAGCCCGAGTGTGCTTTCCCGATTCCCGCCACATTGGGCGTATCATTGTTTTCTCGTTTCACCGTTCAAGCTGGATACAAATCATGACTCTCGTGTTGAAGTGGTTATCCGCTGCCGTGCTGGCGATCTCGGTGAGCGATCCTGGTCATGTGAGCTGGGCGGCCGATCAGGCGGCGAAGACCAAGCAGGCCGTGGTTGGCGAGGGCGTCTTTGAACTGACCAACGTGTGGGACATCCATCTCACGTTGACGGCCAAGGAGTACGAAGGGATGCAGGCGTCGGGGCGGGGCGGGTTTCCGGGATTCGGGCCACCGCAGCCGCCTGCCGCGCCGAGGGCCGATGGCCGCGAGTCGCATCGCAACCGGTTCGGCGTCGATTTGCCGTGGACTTCCGGCGCAGTGAAGATCGGTGATGAGACGTTCGACAACGTGGCCATCCGCTACAAAGGGAATGGCACGTTCATGGATGCGTCACAGACGATCAAGAAGTCGATCAAAGTCGATCTCGATCGGCTCGGTGGAACGAAGACGTTTCGCGGGATCAAGACATTCAACATTCACTGCGGCGTGACCGACCCGTCGAAATGCCGCGAGTCGCTGTCATACCGGCTTTATCGCGCGGCGGGCGTTCCCGCGCCGAAGACCGCATTCGCCGAAGTGCGGCTCACCGTTCCCGGCAAGTTTGATGGCGAGTTGCTCGGCGTCTACACGTTGATCGAAGACATCAACAAGCCGTTCCTGCGCGAGACGTTCGGGACTGACAAAGGGCTGCTCATGAAGCCCGAGGGAGTTCGTGACTTCGAATATCGCGGTGAAGAATGGGAACGCTATCAGGAGGCGTTCATCCCGAAACGAGACGCCAAGCCCGTCGAGGCTCGGCGGGTGATTGACCTCGCGCGGCTGATTCATCAGGGAGACGACGAACACTTCCGCAGCGAGATCGAATCGTATCTGGATCTCGACGCCTACCTGCGTTTTCTCGCCGTGACCGGCTTCATCGTGAACCCCGACAGCTTTTTCGCGCTCGGTCACAACTACTACCTCTATCTCCATCCGGAGACGAAGAAGTTTCACTTCATTCCGTGGGACGTTGATCGGGCGCTGGCCAACTTCCCCATCTTTGGCTCGGCCGACCAGCAGATGGACCTCAGCATTGCTCATCCGTACTCGGGATCGCACAAGCTGACCGAGCGGCTGCTGGCGATCCCCGCGATGAGCGAGAAGTACCAGTCGCTGTTGCGTGAGTTGGCCGGTGGCGTCTTCTCGAAGGAGAAGCTGTTGAATGAAGTCTCGGTGTTGCATGAGGCGACTCGCGAACTGGTCGCCCGCGATGTGCAAGCCGGTTTGGCACGCAAGGAATCGTCGGGCGGAGGCTTCGGTCCACCGATGATGAACATGAAGCCACCGGGCCTCGTCACGTTCGTCGAGCAGCGAACGGCGTCGATCGATGCCCAGTTGCAGGGACGCTCGAAGGGCCACATTCCGGCGGGCTTTGGTCCCGGCAACTTCAAGCCGGGCGACATGCTCGCGGGGCCGGTACTCGACAAGCTGGATGCTGACAAAGATGAAAAGCTCTCGAAGGACGAGTGGCTCGCCGCCGCGACCAAGCTCCTCACTGATAGCGATCCCGATGTGAAGGGTTGGGCGGATGAGAAATTACTCGCCAAAACGCTGAATGAAATGTTTCCGCAGCCGCCGGCTGGACCGGGACCGGGAAGTGGCCCGCCACCGGGTGGGCCTCGCCCTGGAGGACCGGGCCGCCCTGGTGGCCCACCGGGCGGAGGCTTCAATCCGGACATGTTCCGTCCCGGCAACATGCTCGCGGGTGCCATTGTCCGTCGTGCAGATTTGGACAAGAACGGACAGGTCTCAAAGGACGAACTCATCACCACCGCAGAGAAGCTGTTCGACGCTCAAGACTCGTCCAAGACCGGCCAACTCGACAAAGCCAAAGTCGGTGAGATGTTCAACCAACTCGCCCCGCCACCACCGGCCTTCGGTCCCCCTGGCGGAGGCCCGTCTCCGCCAAATCGTCCGCAATGAGAGATGCCGTCGCTAATTTGGTGGTAGCCCTGTCGCTCCGCGACAGGAAGCGTGATCGCAGACAGGTGCGTTGCGTTGGTTTCGAGGTGATTCGACGGATAGACGCTCTTGGTTCATCGCGCCTCCTGTCGCGGAGCGACAGGGCTACCTTATCTAAGCCATTGCTTCACAGTGTTTTTTTGAGTGACCACCAATTAGCGACTGCAACCGGCGATGAACAGGTCAGTCGTCGTTGATTGAGTCGATTGGGCCGGGCAGTACAATCCCGCCCGTTCTGGAATCTCGCTGAATCTCTTTGCGGAAAGGATGCCCGTCATGGCAGATGCCGCTGCTCCTGTTGAGACCACCGTTTCTGAAAGTGCGACTCCGGCGAAGCCGTTCGCGCACCTGCACTGTCACACGCACTACAGTTTGCTCGACGGAGCGAACCGAATCGATCAGGTCGTGAAGAAGGTGAAGGGGGCGGGGATGAATGCCCTCGCCATCACGGATCACGGCAATCTGTACGGGGCGCTCGAGTTCTACAACGAGTGCCGCGACAAGAGCGTTAATCCGGTGCTGGGATTGGAGGCGTACATCGCCCCCGGTTCTCGTTTCGACAAAGCGGGAGCGTCTCGCGTCAAAGAGGCCAGCTATCACCTGACATTGCTCGCGATGAACCGAGTCGGCTTTCAAAACCTCGTCAAATTGTCATCGTCCGCGTTTTTGGAAGGCTTCTACTACAAGCCACGCATCGACAAGGAACTGCTGGAGGCGCACAGCGAGGGAATCATTCTGCTCTCCGGCTGCGCGGCGAGTGAGCTGTCACAGAAGCTGCTTCAAGGGAAGATGGAAGAGGCTGAAAAGCTGGCCGCATGGTACAGCCGCGTCTTCGGCGACCGGCTCTACATGGAGATTCAGAACGCGGGCTTCGACATCCAGAAGCAGTGCATGGACATGACCGTCGATCTCGCGAATCGGATGGGCCTGCCGCTGGTGGCAACAAACGACGCGCACTATCTCAACCAGACCGACGCCGCGATGCACGATGTGCTGCTGTGCGTGAACACGAAGGTCGAGCGATCCGACACCAAGCGGATGAAGATGGACACCGATCAACTCTTCGTCCGCACGCCGGAAGAGATGTACGCGGTCTTTCCCGGCTTCGAGGACGCCGTCGCGCGGTCGCAGGAGATCGCCAACCGAGTCGATATTCAGCTCGATCTGAAGTCGCGGCACTACCCGGTCTTCAAGCCGCCCGAGGGGAAAAAGGACATCGACTACCTGCGCGAACTGTGCGAGGACGGGCTGGTCTTCCGCTACGGAGTCGATGGCATTACCGACGTTCATCGGGCGCGGATGAAGTACGAACTGGGCGTCATCGAGCAGATGGGCTACGCCAGCTACTTCCTGATTGTGTGGGACTTCGTACGGTTCGCGGGTGAGCAGGGGATTCCGTGCAGCGCGAGAGGCTCGGCGTGCGGTGCCATCGTCGCCTACGTCCTCAAACTGAGTCACGTCTGTCCGTTGGAGTACGATTTGCTGTTCGAGCGGTTCCTCGATCCGAGCCGAACCGAGCCGCCCGATATCGATATCGACTTCTGCCGGGATCGTCGCCAGATGGTGATCGACTACACCAAGCAAAAGTATGGTGCGGCGAACGTCTCGCAGATCGGGACGTTCGGCACGCTGAAGGCCAAGGCGGCGATCCGCGATGTCGCGCGTGTCCTGTCCGTTTCACCGAAGGATGTCGATGTCATCGCGAAGATGGTCCCCGAAACGCTGAACATCACGCTCGATGAAGCGATCAAGGAGAGCGCGGAACTTCGGGGCTTATATGAGTCCGACCCCAAGATCAAAGAGATCCTCGATCTGGCCAAACAAATTGAAGGCTTGGCCAGAAGTGCCGGGACGCACGCGGCGGGCGTGGTGGTGTCGGACCAGCCGATCTCACAGTACATCCCGCTGCAAACGATCACCGGCAAGACCGACATCATCACGCAGTGGGAAGGTCCGACGGTCGAGAAGGTCGGGCTGCTCAAGATGGACTTTCTGGGCCTCCGCAACCTGACGATCCTCGACAAGACGGTCAAGAACGTCAAAAAGCATCGCGGGATTGAGATCGATCCCGTCGATTTGATTAAGGGTGAAAAACTCAAAGACAAAGCCACCTTCGCGCTGCTTCAGCGTGGTGAGACCAAAGGGATCTTCCAGCTTGAGTCCGGCGGGATGCGTGACCTCCTGACCAAGATGAAGCCCGACAAGTTTGCCGACATCGTGGCGACATCGGCTCTGTACCGCCCCGGCCCGTTGGAGGGTGGGATGGTGATGACCTACGTGGACGTGAAAAACGGCCGCGAAAAATTGCCGAGCGTCCATCCGATTGTCGATTCGATTCTGGACGAGACCTACGGCGTAATGGTCTACCAAGAGCAGGTCATGCGGATTCTGAACCGCCTCGGCGGGATCGAACTGCCGCAGTCGTACCAGTGCATCAAGGCCATCAGCAAGAAAAAGCTGGAGACGATCGCCAAATACCGCGAACAGTTCATGAAAGGCTCGAAGGAAAACAACTATGCTGCCGACAAGGCGGCAGAACTCTTCGGCATGATCGAGAAGTTCGCGGGCTACGGCTTCAATAAGTCACACAGCGCCGCTTACGGGGCATTGGCTTACCAGACGGCGTACTTCAAGGCTCACTATCCGGCCGAGTTCATGGCGGCCCTGCTGTCGTGCGAATTGGGTGAGACCGACAAGCTGGTTGAACACGTCGATGACTGCCGCCGGATGGGAATCGACATCATCCCGCCGAACGTGAACATCGGCGATGTCGAGTTCTCCGTCCACGGCGAAAAGCTGACCTTCGGCCTCGGTGCGATCAAAGGTGTGGGTGAGGGAGCCGTCGGCGCGATTGTGGCGGAACGAGCCGCGAACGGACTGTTCAAGAGCATCTTCGATTTGGCCGAACGCTGTGACCCGAGGCACGTCACGAAGGGGATTCTCGAACTGCTCATCAAGGCGGGGGCGTGCGATTGTCTTGGCGGCAAGCGAGCGGCAATGTTCTCTGTCACCGAGCGTGCCGTTCAGTCGGCCTCGAACGTCGCCCGCGACAAGCAGCGCGGTCAAAAAAACCTCTTCGGCGGAGACGATCACGACGCGCCAGTCACCGCCACGACCGCCGCTTCCCCCACGAACTTGCCCGATCTCCCCGAGTGGTCACAGCGCGAGATGCTGGCGTTCGAGAAGGAAGCGCTCGGTTTCTTCCTCACTTCACATCCGCTCTCGGAAATGGCCGACACGATCAAACAGTTCACCACACACGAGAACAAGCAGCTCGTTGATATGAATGATGGCGAGCAGGTGATCCTTGGCGGCATGGTCTCGGCCATCAAGAAGGCTCAGACGAAGAAGCCGAGCCGCAATGGTCATTCCAAGTACGTGAACTTCGACTTTGAAGATCCGACCGGCGTCGTCCGCTGCATCATGTGGCCGGAGGAATTCTCGCGGCTCGGTGAGAAAGTCGAACCGGAACAAATCCGTTTCGTCCGCGGCAAGCTCGACAAACGCAACCGCGAACCGAACGTGATCGTCGATGCCATGTGGTCACTGGAAGAGGTCGAGAAAGAGTTCACGAAGCAGGTGTGGATCAAGTTCCAAAAGGGTCTGCACGGCATCGCTGTCATCGAACGAGTACGCGACATCATCCAAAAGAATCCTGGTAAAGCGGATGTCGTACTGATCGTCGATTCCACCGAGGACGATGCGCGGCTGAGATACGTCGCCCACAAACCGCTCGAACAAAAGTTGGCCGTCAACGCCAATCTGCGCAAAGAACTGATTGATGCTCTGGGGGATGGCCATGTCCGGTTTGTGGCAGACCTCAAGCGGAGTAGCGCCGGGTCGGGACAGAGCATGGGACGGTGAGGATTTCGTTCGACACGTCGAACGACGTTGCTCCGGTTTCGATTTCCCAAGCCCTCACCTACAATCGGCCGCACTATGGCAGGCAACTCATTTGGACAGGCGTTTCGAGTCACGACGGCGGGCGAGAGTCACGGGCCGGCGAATGTGGTCATCATTGACGGCGTTCCGTCCGGGATCGCACTCAGCGTCGAAGACTTGCTCATTGATCTCAATCGACGGCGGCCGGGGCAGAGTCACATCGTCACGCAGCGCGACGAATCGGACACGCCCGAGATTCTCTCCGGTCTGTTCGAGGGCCGCACGACCGGGACCAGCCTCGCCATCTTGATTCGCAATCAGGACCAGCGCAGCAAGGACTACGGCAACATCAAGGACTTGTACCGGCCGGGTCATGCCGACTTCAGCTTCGACGCCAAGTACGGCTTCCGCGACTATCGCGGTGGCGGTCGGTCGAGTGCTCGCGAGACCACCGTGCGCGTGGCGGCGGGTGTTGTGGCGAAGAAGATTCTAGAGCAAGCATTCGGTGGGCGAGTCATCGGCTACGTGACTCAAGTCGGCGACATCAAGGCCAGCATCACCGATCCCGCCGCGATCACACTGCAACAAGTCGAGACTCTGCCGAGTGGTGAGCCGAACATCGTCCGCTGCCCCGACGTGACTGCGGCCGCGAAGATGATCGAACTGATCGAGCAGGTTCGCAAAGAGGGCGACTCAATTGGTGGAGCTGCTGAGATTGTCGCGACGCACATTCCGGCGGGACTTGGCGAACCGGTGTTCGACAAGATCAAAGCGGATCTCGCGAAGGCTCTGTTCTCACTCCCCGCCGTGTTGGGCGTCGAGTACGGGATCGGGTTCGGCTGCGTGACGATGCGCGGCAGCCAACACAACGATCACTTCGTTTCGGATCCCGCTCATCCGCGCGATGGCCATGCCGGGATCACGACCAGCACCAACCGACACGGCGGCATGCTGGGCGGCATCACGACCGGCCTACCGATCATCCTGCGAGCCGCCGTCAAACCGACAAGCAGCCTGCCGATCGAACAACCGACCGTGACGAGTCTCGGCGAACCGGCCACGATCAAAACCAAGGGTCGTCACGACCCGTGCCTGCTGCCTCGCTTCATTCCAATGGCCGAAGCGATGGTCGCCATCGTGCTGGCCGATCACTGGCTGCGATGGCAGGGGCAGCAGGCTCGATGATGGCTACGTTGAAGACTGTGGCAAGAAGACAGAAAAAACAGATGGCCTGGCACCAGCATCGACTGACACTGCCCGCGTATCGGCGGGGCTTTCATCTCATCACGCGGCAGGTGGTCGAGGCGATTCCCGAACTGGCCTCGATGCGCGTCGGCCTGCTGCACGTTTTCATCCAACACACGTCGGCATCAGTCTCGATCAACGAGAACGCCGACCCGGATGTGCCTCGTGATTTGGAGTCATCGTTCAATGCGATCGCTCCCGAGGACTTTCCTTACGTACACACCTGCGAAGGACCGGACGACATGCCCGCTCATGTGAAGTCGGCATTGCTCGGCAACTCGATCACGATCCCGGTTTCCCACGGACGGCTTTGCCTCGGCACATGGCAGGGAATCTATCTCTGCGAACACCGTAACCACGGCGGGCAGCGTTCGCTGGTGCTGACGCTGCAAGGTGATGGATGACTCGATAACATCACCCGCCTCATAAGGAGACTTTCATGGCGACGCTGCTCAACCGCATCACCGTTCAACCCGACAAATGCCACGGCAAACCGTGCATTCGCGGGCTGCGCTATCCCGTCGAGATGCTCTTGGAACTGCTCAGTTCCGGCATGACGTTCGATGAAGTCTTGGTCGATTACGAAGACCTCGAACGAGAGGACTTGTTGGCAGCCTTGGAGTTCGCCACCAAGCTCACTCAGACCAAACGCTTTGTGACGTTTCTCCCATGAAGTGGCTGCTGGACGCTCACCTGTCGCGACGCTTCACTTCGATTTTGTCACAGCATGGACACGATGCCATTCATACGTTGGACCTTCCTGACGGGAACGCATCGTCGAACGAGCAGGTTCTCGTTGCGGCTGAACATGAAAATCGAGTTGTCGTGACCAAGGATGCCGACTTTGTTAATTCGTTTTGGCTGACTGAGAGTCCGCGGTAATTGCTGTTGATCTTGACCGGAAACATCGGTAACCGGGAGCTGGAAGAACTGTTGGATCAGCATCTCCCTGAAATCGTTGAGGGCTTCGCAGGGCATTCGTTTCTCGAACTGGATCGTCTTGGACTGATCGTTCACGCTTGAATCACTACTCAACAATTGATGGAGAGACTCGTTCCATGCCCGCAACCATATTCCCCCTGACTTGGGATCTCGCTTCACTCTCTCCCGCGCCGACGACGGCTGGCTTTCGGGAGCAGCTCGATTTGTTCAAGACGAGGCTGGCGCAGTTCGCGGCGGGGACGAATGCTCTGCCAGGGGTGGACGCTCAGGGGGAGAACGTCTCGCGCTGGGTGACGCTCATCGCTGAGTACGAGCGGCTCGATGCACAGGCCACGGACCTGAAGGCGTTGGTCGAGTGCTACATGGCCGCCGATGCCGAGTGCAAGGCGTATCATCAGTTGCAGGCGGAACTCAGCACGCTCACGCCGCATCGCGAGCAAATCGCGACGAACATCGAGTTCGCGTTGAAAGAGGCGACCGATGCGAACTTCCTCGCGCTGCTGGCAGCGTCTCCCGAACTCAAACGGAACGAATACTTCTTGGTTACACGCCGGAAGAACGCGGCGTTGCGGTTGCCCAAGTCGCAGGAGTTGCTGGCGGCCGACTTGGCGGTCGATGGCATTCACGCTTGGGGACGGCTGTTCGATCGGTTGTCGGGGGGACTCAAAGTCCAGGTGCAGGAGCAGGGAAAGATCGTCTCGCGGTCGCCCGGTCAGGTGCAGTTCGATTCGCCGCAGCGAACGATTCGTGAGAACAATTTCCTCGCCGCCGATGGAGCATGGGCGACGATCGCCGATTCGTGTGCCGAGGCGATCAATCACATTGCGGGGACGCGACTCACGACGTATCGCCACGTCGGGCTGAGCGATCACCTTGAAGCTCCGCTGCGGCATAACCGCATGACGCGCGAAACGCTCGACTCAATGTGGTCCACGATCACGGCGGGCAAAGGCGTGTTGAAGGACTACTTTGCGGCGAAGGCACGGCTGCTCGGAGTCGATCGTTTGGCGTGGTTCGACTTGACGGCACCGCTGCCACAAATGCCGGGTGCAACGGCGACGGATGAGATCAGCTACCCCGAAGCCTGCTCGCAGATTATCGACGCCTTTCACGCCTTCAGTCCCGACTTCGGCGACTTCGCGAAAATGGCTTTGACGCAGGGCTGGATCGAGGCCGAAAACCGTCCCGGCAAGCATCAGGGCGGCTTCTGCACCGGCTTCCCCACGGCAAAACAGTCGCGCATCTTCATGACCTACACGAACAGCGCCGACAGCATGAGCACACTCGCGCACGAACTCGGCCACGCCTATCACTCATGGGTGCTGCGCGACCAGCCGGTCTTCTTGCAGGATTACCCGATGAACCTCGCGGAAACGGCCTCGACATTTGCCGAGGCCGTGCTGGGCGAGCGGCGTTTGCAACAGGCCCGTTCCGACTACGAGCGGCTGCAAATGCTCGACGGCATGTTGGGCGATGCCGTCGCGTTTCTGATGAACATTCACGCCCGCTTCATTTTTGAAGACAACTTCCACAAGCAGCGAGCCAAGGGCGAACTGACCGCCGACCAACTCAACGCACTGATGGAGGCGGCTCAGAAAACAGCGTATCTCAACGTGCTGGTCGATGGCGGTTGGAACCCGCGTTTCTGGTCGTCGAAGCTTCATTTTTATATCACCGGATTGCCGTTCTATAACTTCCCGTACACGTTCGGTTATCTGCTCTCGATGGGTGTGTATGCGGTCGGGCAGGACGCGGGCAGCGAGTTTTCCGAGACGTACCGCAAGTTGCTGATCGCCACCGGCTGCAAGGACGCCGAAGAAGCGGTGAAATCCACGCTCGGCTTCGATCTGCGCAAACCCGACTTCTGGGTGAAGAGCCTCCGCATCGTCTCTGACCGCGTTCGTCAATACGTGGCGTTGACGGATTCGATTCTCACCAAAACAGGATCACTCTGACCGAGCTATCCCGGTTCATCCGAAGATTTGGGGGATTCTTGATTCAAGGCGGACGGATGAAGTTGTCGGATTTCATCCCGTTCACTTGAATCTCCTCAGCCCGGCAACGGCAGTGAGCCCAGACTTTAGAACACATTTCAAAACTAGCCCGACGCGCAAGCGAGGGCTGGACATTCGATGATGACGAAGCCTTCGCTTGCGCGTCGGGCTGGTTTTTCGAGGCAGAAACAGGTTTTGAAATGCCCTCTCGCGGGGAGGCTCACGCGAAGAAATGTGGCAGCGTGGCGATCGCGCGAAACATGGGCAGCGTCACATCCAACTCGATGGCAGCGCGATTGATGGCGAACGGGTCAGTGCTGCCATGAGCGTACCGTCCACCGATGAAGCTGAAGCCCCAGCGAAAGCCGTGCTTGGCAAGGGCCGCGCGTGTGAAGGCGTTGAAGCTGGAACGGCCACCCACGGGGTAGCTGAACGCTTCGATCGGCTCGCCGAGTTCTTCGACGAGCCGCCGCTTGCATTCGCCCACCTCCCAGTCCTGCTGCGCGGACGACTGGTTGGCCAAAATCGGATGTGTGACCGTGTGGCCACCGAACGTCATCCCGTTCGACTTCATCTCGCGAGCCATGTCCCACGTCATCCACGTGTCATCTGCGGCGTCCGCAGAGCAACGTCCGGTCTGCAATGTCTCCGCGAGGAAGGCGAGGTAGGAGTCTGTCACTTCGTCGGGCAGACCCTTGTAAACGTTAAGCAATCGTCGGATGGCAACTTCGCGATTCGATTCGTTGAGCGAGATTGTGGTCGAGACCCAACGGCTCGCTTCCAAGGATGACACGGTCGTAGTGCGGATCATCCAGGCGATTTCATCCCACCACGAGACCTGTTGGGAATCGAGAAAGCCCGTCGTCAGAAAGAATGTGGCCGGAACACCGTGCCGCTTCAAGATTGGAAACGCATTCGTGTAGTTGTCGAGATAGCCATCGTCGAATGTGACCATCACGTACCGACCGCGCCGTTCGTGCAGTGCCCGTTCAAAGTCCGGCAGCCCGATCACATCAAACTGTTTGGCGATCATCCCCATTTGTTGGTCGAAGTCGGCGTCGGTGGCACTCCACAGATTGCGGTCGAACAGCGACTGGCTGGAGTCACCCACGCGGTGATAGTTCAGGATCAGAATGCCATCCCACGCCCCGATGGCACGCAGCGCGCGACCACATCCGGTGACATCGAGTGTCTGGGCGAGGAGGCCGCGTTTGGAAAGGGAATGCAGCATCAGCAACCTTCTAGTGGTCGAACAACTTTGTATTGCCGGGTTCATCACAAGCCCGCAATCTCAAGTTAGACCACTAGGCTCGTAAGAGGTGTCGTCCAAAGTCATGGTGAGCCAGTCGTCATTATTTCTCTCGAACTAAACATCCGTATCGCTGTCGGCCATCGTGAGGAGCCAATTGGTTCCCGTTCGTGTTTGTTCCCGCACTTCGCCTCCGAACCGACAGAGGACCGGGTGACGGTTCTGTCGGCGATGAAATCCCGCCGATTGCAACAGTCGATAGAAACTTGTCGAGCCGAAACAGTCGAGCCGAATGGCCGAGGCCTCGGTGCGCCGCGTTCTCCGACTGAACTCCGCGAACAGCAGCAACGTGGTCGGTTCATCCACAGCGAGCAGGTCCGAAATCGAAACGGCTCCCTCATCCATGTACCACACGACATAGCCGAACAGCTCATTCGTGGCGCGATCGGCGAGCGTGAAGATTTGATAGCTCAAGTCGGGACACTGCGTGAATCGCCAGCTCAGGTAACTTTCGGTTCGTTCTCCAATCACATCGAAGCGATCGACGGTGCGCAGCCACAGGGCGTCGAAACGATCGTCGAATCTCGACACGTCACGCGCGACAAGGTTTGCCGGTAACCGAGTTCGCCACTCGGTCGAACTCCATTCAAAAACTTTGTCGAGCAGCGGAGCGATCAGCCGTGATGCCAGCGACAAACGGAGTCTGCCGCGCAGCTTCTGCTCGGTGCGAAGCAGCTTCGTCCACGAAGAGAATTCACCGATTTCGCGATACCCGGCCCGCTTCATTACGGCCGTGGCGGAACGGTTCGGCATCCCGTACAGAATCGCGCGACCATCTCCATCGGCCGCGTTGATGATCGTGCGAACCAATGTCAGCGCGGGACCGACGGAGCGTTGAGTCTGATCAACGTTCAAGTCGATCGGAGCACCTCCATCGACCACCGCCCCTTCGACAGCCGTCCGCCGCAACATGAGTCCTGCGGCACCCATTGGCGGCGCATTCTGCTCGCCCAACAACCACGCTCGCGAACGACCGCTGCCGTACAGCCAGTCGAACCGATGTTCGGCCGCCGTTGGCAAATTGCGTCGCCACAGGTCTAGCAACGGGGTGCGCAGCGAGGCCGCGTCGGGGTGAGTCACCTCGAGCGGCGGAGCATTCGCAGTCGTCGGCCAAGTGGTGGGCATGGTGGTCTCAGAAAATCGGATTCAGACGCCGACGTGGGCAAGTTTGTTAGAGCGCATTTAAAACTAGCCCGACGCGCAAGCGAGGGCTGAACATTCGATGACGGTGAAGCCCTCGCTTGCGCATCGGGCTAGTTTTTCGAGACAAAACAGGTTTTGAAATGCCCTCTAAGCACCGTCGTGTGCGTGATTCCAACGCGACAGACGCACGCCGAAACCATAGCTCACTAAGTCGTCACGCGCCGTCAGGGAAGCACGTTCTCGATCAACTCGGGCGGCAGGTGGAGGTAATTGGTCGCCTTGCGTTTGGACGCGATGTCGCGATAGACGAATTCCACCTGATCTACGGCGAGGCCGATGTCAGCGGCAACCTCTTCCGCCGCGAAGCCGTTGTTCAGGCCGTACAGACAGCAATCGAGCTTGTCGTACGGGACCGAGAAGAAAAACTCTTCCTGACTCTGCGGTAGCGAGTACGTGTCGGTCGTCGGGGGTCTCATACGGATCACTTCGGGGACGCCGAGATGATCGGCCAACTGGTAGACCTGCGTTTTGTAGAGATGAGCGATCGGCTTCAAGTCGGCCGCACCATCGCCGTTTTTCACGAAGAAGCCTTGATCGTATTCGAGCCGGTTCGGCGTTCCGGCCACGGCGTAACGCAGGCGATCAGCGTGGTAGTACTCGATCATCTTGCGGCAGCGCTGCTTGAAGTTGGTCGCCGCGACAATGGTCTGGTAGGCGTCGAGACTCAACCGTGCCTGCTGCCGCTCCCCCGAAGGCGATTGCACAACGACCGACGACAGACTGAAGCGGCTCCCCTGCAAGAGCGGAGGCAGGACGAGCTTGCTTTTCCAGTCAGGCTGAAACTCAGGGATGACCGTCTGAATCGCCGCGTCGCGCCGTTGATAGCACCCGGCACCATCAAGCATCGGCGTGATGTTCTCGATGACCGTTTCGATCCCGAGCGACTCCGCTAACAACTCTGCGAGAGCGAGGCTGTCATCTTCCGAGTCTCTTTCGGGCATCATGATCCCGAAGACACGCTCGGGGCCGAAGGCTCTCACCGCCAGAGCGATCACGACGCTGGAGTCGATCCCACCCGACAGCCCAAGCACCACGCCCTTGCGTTTGAGTGTCGAAGCGACGGTCGTCTGCATCCAGTCCACGATGCGTGCCGTCTCGGCCGCTGCGTCAAGCTGCAGCAACCGCCGAGAAAATGTCTGAGTTGAAGTCGTCGTCGTCGAGTTCATCGTCGTCATGAAATGCTCCGGATTGGGAACCACAAAACACACCAAAGACACGAAAAAAGGAGAATGCGAAGAGGACCACGAATCACGCGAATCGAACATCGAGGATGAAGACACAAGTTTGAATCAGGTGAGCCGGGTGGCTTCAGCCCAATGGCACTCACTTTGAGGTTCGCAGTCTGCCAATGTCGTCTTTCGCTCCGCGAAAGAACGCCGTTTCGCGGAGCGAAAGGCGACAAAGCTCACCACTTCCCGGTTTGTCTTCCCGCTTCAGATTCGTTTGATTCGTGAGATTCGTGGTTAAAAACTCTTCCACCTGCTTTCGCGTATTTCGTGATTCAAACTCTTCTCTTCAGCTAGCCGTTTACGCTTCGACCAGCAACTTTTTGTCGATCTTGCCATTCGGGGTCTTGGGCAGCGAGTCGCGGATTTCGACCTGCTGCGGAACCATGAAGTCTTCGAGATACTGACGGCAGTGAGCCTGCACGTCGCGCGGTGTCAGTGTGGCACCCGCCTGCAAGCGCAGGACGGCTCGCACGGCTTGGCCCAACACGGGATCGCTGACTCCCACCACGGCGGCCTCCGCGATGAGCGGATGCTGGTGCAGGACATCCTCGACCTCGCGTGGGCTGACCTTCTCACCACGGCTCTTGATGATGTCGTCCTGGCGTCCGACCCAGAACAAGAACCCTTCGTCGTCGGTGCGGAAGAGGTCGCCGGTGTAGAGCCACATCTCGTGCGGAATCTTGCCGGGCTTGAGTCGCTTCGCCGTTTCTTCGGGTGCGTCCCAGTAGCCCTTCATCACATTCGAGCCACGCACGACGAGTTCACCCACTTCGTTCGGACCAAGCACGTTGCCTGCATCGTCCAGAATCATCGTCTCGCAATTGGGCATCGCCTTGCCGACGGAGCCGGTGCGGCGGTCGATCTCTTCCGGCGGCAGGTAACTCACACGCTTACACTCGGTCAGGCCGAACATCGAGAAGATCGTGACCTCGGGCAGCAGCTTCCTCAGCTTGAGGATGTACTCGACCGGAAACGCAGCTCCCGTGTTGCTGAAGTACCGCAGCTTCGACAGGTCATATTTGCTGAGGTCCATCTGGAGCAGAATCGCGACGATTGTCGGCACGATTGGGAAGCCGGTAACGCCCTCCTTCACGATCCGTTCCAGAGTCGCGTGCGGGTACGTGAACGACTTTTCCAAAACCAGCGTGCCACCATAATTGCAGCACATCAGCCACTGATACAGGCCGTAGTCGAATGACAGGGGCAGCACGTTGAGAACCACATCGTCAGGCGTGTTTCGCAGGTAGGTCGTGATCGAGCGATTGGCGGCAACCATGTTGTGATGCGTGAGCATCACGCCTTTGGGATTGCCGGTGGACCCCGAGGTGTAGACGAGCGCGGCCAAATCCACGTCGATGCAACGCTTCGCGGGCGGCTGCGTCTGATCGGCTTGCTCGGCAATGAGATCGCTCCAGCCGACGACCGGATGCGAACACGCACCGACGCTGGCGGGATCGCCGACAAGGACGACGTTCCGCAAATGAGGCGTCTCATTCCAGCAGTTCTCGAAGCCGCGCAGCCGCTTTGCCTGAGCGATGATTGCGGCCGCGCGGCTGTTGTTGAGCAGATAGGTCAGCTTGTCGGGCTTCGTCGTGGGGTTGGCCATGACGAACACAGCCCCGGCCTTGAGGACCGCCCACACGGCGACCGCCGCTTCCACCGAGTTATCGAGAAAGACCACCACGCGATCACCATGCTGAACCCCGAGGGCAATCAACCCGTGGGCGATCCGATTCGCCTCGATGTCGATCTCGGAGTACGTGACGCGGCGACCATCGCAGACGAGCGCGACCTTGTCGGGCACTCGCGCGGCGGTTTGTTCGAGAAACTGTTCGAGCAACATGGGTCTTGACTCTTATCCCCTCGCCCCGGTCTTGCGGGGTGAGGGCTAGGGTGAGGGGGCTTTTCTTCTCGGCTTGGTCTTCTGTTCTGCTCATCGCACGCTGAAGTCGGAATCTGATGCTGTTTCAGGATCAAAGTGAAGACCCCACTTCCTGTCCCCTCACCCCGCAAGGCCGGGGCGAGGGGACAGGAAGTGGGGATCACGCGTCCGCCGGACTTACTTCGCCTCTTCCAGCTTCGTCTCCACGAACTGGATCAGCCTGTTAATCGAATCGAGGTTGTCGGGAACCAGTTCATCGTCATCGACCTTCACTTGGAAACGATCTTCGATAAACGAGACCAGTTCCAGGACGCCGGTCGAGTCGATCAGTCCCTGTTCGAGAAACGAATCGTCGGCATCAAGCTGCACGCCCTTCCGACCAAACAGAAAGTTGTCGGACACGAACTTGCGGACATCGGCTTCAATCGCGGGCATGTTTGGGAACCTTGTTTGAGTAGGAAATCAATCTTGAAAAGTGAGTCGACTCGATTAACCGCGTGGGCAACGCCCCGCGTGTCGAGCGACGTTGGAGTCTGTTTCTCCATCGACGCGCGGGGCGTTGCCCACGCGGTTAAACGAATGGTGATTACACCACCTGCGCCTCCGTGACATCGACTGTTCGGCCGTGAATGAATTGCTCGACGACGAGTTGAGCCGACAGGATGCCGACCAAGGCCATGTTGTCCTTCGTCCCGATGGCCGCTCCGGTGCGAGCCTTCTCGACCAGCTTGGCCACGGCCGTTGGATCGAACAGTCCCGCCGAGGTGATCGACTCGGGTGAGAGCATTTCATCGACGTACTCGAACCGTGCCATGCCCGCTTCGGTGTCGAAGAAGCTCTGGGCGTCGGGTGCTCGATACGGTTGTTTGGAGCGTTGGCGAATGGACTCGGGAACGAGATGCTTCGTCGCATTCTTCAAAATGTGCTTCTCATCGAGACCGGCCATCTTGAGTCGCGGCGGCAACTGCGCGGCGAACTCGATCAGGCGCGTGTCGAGGAACGGCGAGCGACATTCGATGCTGTTGGCCATCGCCATTCGGTCGCCTTGCGACGACAGGATGTATCCCGGCAAGATCCCGGTCGTCTCCAGATACTGAGCCTGCGAGAAGCCGTCCCACGACGAGAACGCGGCTGGCAGCAGACCTTCCGCCTCAGTCAGTGGATCGCGGTCGTAGGCAGCGGCCTGCACCTCTGGCGTCAGGAAGGCTTTGAGTTTGCTCGTCAGCTCCCAGCGCGGCAGGTGTGAGAAAAACGGGCTGTTCAATTTTTGCGGTTGGACTTGGAAGAAGGCTCTCAAGTACGCAGGGGGCTGCGACTGGATGTTCTTCATGTACGGATAGAGTCGCTTGAGCAGCAGCGGTCGCGTCTTGGAGTCGGGCTGGCGCGACCAGAAGCGACGCAGCTTGGCTTCCTTGAAGATGTCGTAGCCACCGAAAACTTCATCGGCCCCTTCACCGGTCAGCACGACCTTGTAGCCCGACTGACGCACCAACTGCGACAGCAGGAACATGGGTGCGGGAGCCGTGCGGAGGATCGGGACTTCCGTGTGTCGAATGACTTGAGGAAAGACGCGGCCGATGTCGTCGTGCGTACAACGAATGGTCCGATGCTCGGTTCCCAAACGACGAACGGCATCCTGTTGGAAGACGCTCTCGTCGAACTCGGGGTTCTCAAACTCCAGCGAGAACGTGCAGAGCCGTTCGCGGTTGAGGTTCTTCGCCAGCGCGGCCGTGATCGATGAATCGAGTCCACCGCTGAGATACGCTCCCACCGGCACGTCGCTCCGAAGACGCACGCGCGTCGCGTCGGTAAGCAGTTCCAAAAGCTGCTCTTCCAATTCGCGAGTTGTTTGGTGTTCAAAGCGGTTCGAGAAATCGACATCCCAATACCGCTCAACCCGCAACTCGCCGCGCTGCACCGTCAATGAATGAGCGGCGGGAAGCTGATGAATCCCGTGAAAGATCGTTCGGTCAGGCAGCGGCGACCAGAACGTGAAGAGCTGGTCGAGGCTGACCGGGTCAATCGCCTTACTCACGGCGGGATGAGTCAGAATCGCCTTGATCTCGGACGCGAACAGCAGGGTGCGAGTGTTGCCCGAACCGACGACTGTGTAGAACAACGGTCGCTTGCCACAACGGTCTCGTGAGACGAACAGCTTCTCACGCCGCGCGTCCCAGATCGCGAAGGCCCACTGACCATTGAATCGCTTCACGCAGTCCTCACCCCACTGAGCATAGGCTTGCAGCAGGACTTCGGTGTCGGAGTCCGTGGTGAAGGTGCGACCGAGCGCAGTCAGTTCTTGACGCAGCTCAAGGTAGTTGAAAATTTCGCCGTTGAACGTGACCGTCAGTTGACCGTCTGCGGAAGGCATCGGCTGCACACCACCAGCAAGGTCGATGATGCTGAGCCGCGTGTGGCCCAAGCCAGCGGGGCCGATCAGTTCAATTCCAAACGCATCGGGGCCGCGATGGTCGAGCGTGGCGACCATTCGCTCGAGCAGTTCTCGGCGAATCGGCTGCCCGCTCCATTGGAAAATTCCTGCGATCCCGCACATGGGCTGTCTCGGCTTGAAAGTTGGCGAGTCTCTGGAGTGGTGACAATCGTTGTCCAACAACGACGCGAGCGTTCTCAGGTCTGCGCACGCTGCTGTTTCGATACGTTGATGGAGAACATAGGTCCGATTTGCACTGGTTGCGTAAAGAGAACAGCCGCGCGTTGCGATTTTTCTTCGGAGAGTTGTCGGCAAGTGGATCGCGCGGCAAGTGGCCGAATCAACACTGGCAACGACACGTTGTCATTCGGAAACACGTGAATGGAAGACATCTCGTGACTGTCGCACCGCGAGCTGGCGGAGGCGGCCGCAGGATTTAAGCGAGCGCAAAAAGTGGTCTGTTCGGGTAGATCCTTTTTTGCCGGTCGCTTCGGCGCAGTCGTAGACCGCGTATTTCAAAACGAGTGCGTCGTCATCCCTAAGAATTGGGGTTCTGTGAGCGGCACGGCGCTAGCCGCCGTTCGTTCACCACCGGCGGCTAGCGCCGTGCCACTCACAGAGTCAGCCCCAAAACCTTGGTTTGACGACGCACTAGCCCGACGCGCAAGCGAGGGCTTCACAATCATCGAATGTCCAGACCTCGCTTGCGCGTCGGGCTGGTTTTTCGAGCCAAAAACAGGTTTTGAAATGTCCTATAGGCAAAACACCGATTGGAATGGGCGAAACGATTGTTCCAGAGGCCGCCTCGGCCATCGGGACGATTGAGGCTTTGGCACAAGAATTTGCCAGCGTCCTATGACCTTGGCACATACTTTCACAGGTCGCCTCGGTAGACACCATTCGTCGTCGAGGATTGCTCGATCCAACAGGACAACTCAATACGGCACCTCACCTGTGGAGACTCCCTCGCAATGAGCCATTCTGTCGTCACTCTCCCGCTCGAACCTCAGCCAGATTTCGCCACGAAGGTCTCGCGTCCGTCCGTCAGTTACACCGTCGTAGAGGCAGTCTCGCCCGAGGAGCGGACGGACGGGATTCTGAGACTGATGCGGGAGAACTTTTCGTGGAGTCGTGAAGCCGATGCTTGGCATCACTGGGCCTACGAGCAAACACCTTTTGCCCCGAATCGCTGCTGGTTCGTCGAGACTGAGCAGCAAGAAACCGTCGGCTTCACGGCGCTGATGCCGCGCCGAATGAAGGTGGCCGAGAGTGTTCACGATGTCGGGCAGGCCGCCAACTTAAACGTTCAGGCCGAACATCGAGGCACCGCCGCCGCGATCAAGCTGCAACGCGCCGTCGTCGCGCATGTGGATCGCAGTGACTTGGCCTTCGTTTTCGGGATCACTCGCAACGCGTTCGCCGTACAGCGGAGAGCGGGCTATCGCGATCTCGGAATGTTCTCGCGCTGGATCAAGTTGTTCCGCACCGAGCATAAGCTGCAAGGCCGCATTCCTTGGAAATGGCCTCGCACCGCCGCCGCTGGCGTTCTCGATGCAGCGCTGCGACTGCGTGCGCACGAAACGTGGTATCGAATGCCTCGTGGCTGGCAGGTTCAACACGATCTGCCATTCGACGAACGGTTCGACGCCCTCTGGGAGGCCGCCGCGCCCAGCTTCGGCATCGCTACCGAACGATCGAGTGCGTACCTCAACTGGCGATTCGGACTCGACCCACAGTACGAGTATCGCACACTGGCGGTACAGAACGAGCGAGGAGAGTTGCGCGGCTATGCCATCTACCTCTTCCACGATCCGGAGGAATCTCTACCGTTCGGTGCAATCATCGACATCATGGCCGTCGATCAAGATTCCGCCGATGCGGTGCTGTCGTCTCTGAGTTCGCACCTGCGCAAATCGGGAGCCACGGGAATTCAGATGCTGTACTTCGGATCGCCGCTGATCGAAGGAGCCCTCCAACGCTGCGGGTACTTCCGCCGCTCCAGCGACTTTCACTTGCTGGCTCATCTCAACCCAAGCCTTCAACAACGCGAAGCCGAATTGCTGGACCCCGCCTTGTGGCACATGACCGAAGCGGAGGGAAAGTTCTGACGCACACCAACCCGCAGCGTGAGCGAGGACGTGCGACCGTGTCAGCAAACGAAGTCGAACCGCACGTCCTCGCTCACGCTGTGGTTGGTGTGAAAAACTCGCTGGAGGCGGCGAAGGTGCCGATCCCAGCCACACGTGCTTTCTGATGCAGTCTCGCGATCACACCGCCCTGTCGTCGCGAACCGAGACTTGCAGTGAGCCGAGCATCTTCGTGATCGCTGATTCTTTCGCGTTGATGTTCAGCACGTTGTCGAGCACATACGTGTGCGGCTCGTTGCTCGGATGAATGATGAGGCGGCCGCTTTTGAGCAGCATGTACTCGAACACGTCCGTGATTTCTTTGCTGATCCGAACGTTGGGGGCCGGATAGCGTTCGACACTGCTCAAGAAGCCGTGATGGTGGAGCAGTTCGTTCTGGCGGACCTCCCAGTAATCGAAGCGGACGTTGATCAGGACCGCCACGTAAATCACGGCCAACATGGCGACGAAGCAGAAGTAGAACGTCGCATTCGCGCGCGGGTCAATCCGCTTTAAGACACCGGTGACGTTGGGCAGGAGATCTGGAAAATAGATCGATCCGAGCAGCGTTCCCAGCACAACGACGACGCCGACGAAAAACAGGTTGAGCGAGGTCGTTCGCGGAAAGTCGAAAGCCAGCACAACCACGTTGGCGGTCAGAATTCCCAGAAATAGCACGCCGATCGTTTGAGCATGCTGGCTGGTCTCACCCAGTACCATCGTCAAGATCCCGGCAAGGATCGCCGCGATAAATGTTGGGTACAGCAGCACGATCTTCGGGTACGAGATCAAGATGATCGGTTTGGACGACGACTCACTCTTTTGAGCGGCCAGCGGCACCACGGGAGGGGAAGCAGACACGGAAACATCTCCTTGAAGCAGAGTCGATCAACACGGGACACGGATTGGTGAAGTGCAGGTACATTCAACGGATGGGCAATCTACTCGGCGCTCGGCCTGCCTACCAGCGCCGCCCCGTTCACAGCCGAAGTCCGGCTTTCGGAAAATCCGGACTTCAAGATCATTCGCGGACCAACCCACATGCGGCCCGCGAACGAACGAACGGGGCCTCGGATCAATCGCCGCGCGACGCAAAGTTGAGATGACTTCAGGCCTCTCGTCGGTCACAGTTCGCGCGTCCGATCACCGTGACCTCGCAGTCGTCCCACACAGGCTGCAGCGAGATGTCCTCCGAAACCGAGCGATAGCTTCCACGCGATGTCCAGCCGTCGTGCCCGTGACGCGCCTGGTGTGAAGTCGAGACCGAAGTCGGGATCGGGGTCGAGCAGGTTGACGGTGGGCGGCACGACCTGATCACGCAGGGCAAGCATTGTTGCCGCCAGTTCGACACTTCCCGCCGCGCCCAGCAGGTGGCCGAGTCCCCCCTTCAAACTCGAACAGGAGGCCCGCTTCGCGTCTGGCCCCAATAGCTCGCGCACGGCAAGACTCTCCACGCGATCATTCGGAATTGTGGCTGTGCCGTGCAGGTTGATGTAGTCGGGAAGAACAGGCACGTCGCGCGAGAGGTCTCGCAGCAACCGCTTCAACGACGCGCCCGTCGGATCGAGTTGAGTCAGCCCCGTGGAATCGGTGAGCATTCGCCCCGCGAGCCACTCGCCATACCAAGTGGCTCGCCGCGACAAAGCATGTTCGAGCGATTCAAATACCAAGCACGCGGCTCCTTCGCCGATCACGAACCCGCAACGATCTTGATCGAACGGGCGGCAGGCATCGGCCGCATCGTTGCCGCGTGGATAAGCCAACACTCCCATGCGACGGAACGAACCGAGAATCGCGGGCTGCAACGAAGCATCTGCACTTCCCGCGTACACCACGTCGCAAACGCCCTCGCGAATCAATTCGGCCGCACGCTGACACGCCGCCAAACCTGTGGCACAGGCTAGGACCGGGCAGAGGACCGGGCCTCGACAATCCAACGCGGCGGCCACGGCGCGGGCTGCCGCATCCGGCCAGACGTTGAGCCACGGTAGGCAACTTTTTGATGCAAAATCCCCGCGTTCATCGTGGCTGCCGAATCGAGCAGCTTCAGCCAGTCGAGCATAGGTATGCAGGCCACCTTTGCTCGAACCAAACACGACACCGGATCGTTCGAGTGAACAGCCGTTCGCGCCGAACGCGGCGTCAAACACGGCTTCGGCAACCACGCTCAAAGCCAATTCGACGACGGGTTCTGCGGCCGAAAGCGGATCGAATTGAAGAAGCGCACATGGCGCACCGGCGAGTCGCTCAGTGCCCGTCCACTGCGGGGGGGCGAGCCACTTCACCGCCGACCGTCCCGCAAGCAGCCCCGTCCACGATGACTCTCGATCAGCACCAACCGGGGTCCGAAGTCCGATCCCCGTGATGACCACGCGCGGTGGGGCTGAGGCAGGCATCGAAGCCGATCGTGTCGGCAGAACAGAGTGGCTGGAGAGCATCACGCAAATTCAATCAGGTCCGCCGACTGCTGCGACAGACGGCGTAGAGGGCTCCCCCAAACAGCGCGAGAACGACGACGCTCTCGATGACATACAGCCTCCCGACCTTCCTGACATTGGAGGGCGGCTTCACTGCAGCCGCCTGTGCGAGCGGTAACGGCAGCATCTCAGCGGCGACAGGGGTCGCAGCCAATGCCAATACAAGAAACATGCAAACACTCAGTCGCAGGAACGCGGTCAGTCGAGGCAGAGCGGAGTCGAGTCGGATCACATTCACGTCGAAGGCCCTCAGTTGGGATACCGCTGGAACGGGGCGAACTCTAACCGACGCAGCCGCTGCTGAAAACTGTGATCGCCGCCCGCCAGTGAGGAACACCGGTTTCTTATCCAAGTCAGGGGGCAGGCATTCGGTCACGATGCCGCGTGCCCTGTACCTCGCGCGGTTGAGAATGACCTGTTGACCCGAGCCGTCCCGTCGCTCCGCCGACGGGACGCCCTGAACGGGTCCATTCCCACCGCGCGAGGTAGAACGGTCAGAGCGACTCACTCGGTTGCAAGACACCCACGCCGATTGCCGTCGCGGTCGCGTAGTGCTTCGTGTGTGACAGTGAAACCAACACGTTGATGATTCCGAGACGCTCCGCCACGTCGCGCGTCGTCCCGTGGAGCGCGATCACCGGCTGGCCGCTCGGTCGCGTCATGACTTCGATGTCGGTCCAGCCGACTTCGTTGGTGAAGCCGGTTCCAAGAACTTTCATTACGGCTTCCTTCGCCGCCCAGCGTCCGGCGTAGTGCGGTGCCGATTCGCGACGACCGCTGCAATGCGCGATCTCGCCCGGCGTGAAGACGCGTTCGAGAAAGTGATCGCCATGATCGGCGATCATTTTCGCGACCCGCTCCACTTCGACGATGTCCGTTCCGATTCCCACGATCATTGGGAAGGTTCCCCGCTAGCACCGGGCTTGCGCGATTGAGCGACTCCGAAACGGAACCCCCATTCGGCGGCTACGGCTCCCGCGATGAGTTCGCCAATCCAAAACCACGCTGGCCACGGACTGGACCATGCGCCGAGTTGCCTCACGCGCCGAGTGAGATATCGATCAAATTCACTGACCATCGAGACTGCGGGAACGGAAGTGACTGTGCCGTCGGAGTCTCGTTCCATCTGCTTCATCATTGTCGCGGCCATTTGCTGTTGAGGCGACTTGGCCTGTAAGTCGGATTCGGATCGAAAGGCCAGCCAGGTCGAACCGATCATTCCGCAGAACGTCATCGCACACACCGCCACGCGCCATCGCCGGGGAATTCGGATTGGGTGAGGCCGCGTGATTAAAGCGATTACCACTCCCATCGCACCGCCGACTCCGATCCAGAACAAACCAAGCAGTTTCACGCGGGCCGGAGCCTGCGCGGCGGCGATGCTGAGCGTCAGCACCACGAGCGCCGCGCGCGCCAGCCAGTTCAGCCAGCTCAGCCAAGGCAGGTCGTTCGGGAAGACATCGATCGGGGAATCGAGTGGTTCGGTCATGGCGGTCAACGTCTGGGTTGTTTTGAAAGGCGATCCACGCCGGGGTCAGGTGGTTTAATGCGAGCGGCAGGAAAAAACTTACCCAGTTTAAGCCTGACGCGCAAGCGAAGAACGCTTGGAGAAAATCCTTCGCTTGCGCGTCAGGCTTCGATCTTCCCGATCAGCCGCAGGGCGCTAGCCCCGGTTTG
>JAYVDI010000266.1:0-38392 GCA_043749505.1 Schlesneria sp.
CAGCCCCCGGATTCCTGTCACGAAGAATCCGGGGGCTGACGCCGCCCGGCTCGCCATGACTCTTACTCCTCCCCGAGAAGCCCATGAAGACCCTCGAACTCGATTCCGTGATTGACTCCGCGCTGGACTTCGATGAGTTTCTGCGGCAGGTACACGTCGTTGGCAAAGCGGTGCTGGCAGTTCATGCGGCGGAAGTTGACCGCGACGCACGCTTTCCCAAGGAAGCCTTTGCGGCGCTGCGACACGCCAAGTTGTTGAGTGCCTATGTTCCGACCGACTTCGGCGGGATGGGTCTCAACATCGTGCAGATCGGCCAAGTCTGCGAGGCCCTCGGCCAGTACTGCGGCTCGTCCGCGATGATCTACGCGATGCACTGCATTCAGGTCGCCTGCGTCGTGCATCACGCTCAGGAATCGAGCTACTACCGCGACTATCTGTGGGAACTGGTGGCCGATCAACGCTTGATGGCGTCGGCCACGACCGAGATTGGAACGGGGGGCGACCTGCGGTCGAGCGTCTGCGCGATCGAAGTCAGCGGCCGTGACTTCAAGCTGACGAAGAAGGCACCGGTCATCTCTTACGGTGAGACGGCCGACGATATCCTCGTGACGTGCCGCCGTTCGCCCGAGTCGCCCGCCAGCGATCAAGTTCAGGTGTTGGTTCGCCGGGGTGAGTTCACGGCGGAACCGTTGTCGAACTGGGACACGATGGGCTTCCGTGGAACGTGCAGTTCGGGCTTCACGCTGACCGCCGAGGGGGATGTCTCCCAGATCATGCCGACGCCGTTCGATGAGATTCTCACGCAGACAATGCACCCGTACTCGCACATCGTCTGGAGTTCGCTCTGGACGGGAATCGCGGCAGACGCCGTGAACCTGGCCCGTTCGTTCGTTCGAGCCGAAGCGAGGAAGACTCCCGGTGAGACACCGATCTCCGCCATTCGTCTGGCCGAAGTTGATCGCGTGTTGCAGGAGATGCGACACAACGTGCAAAGCCTCACCCGCGAATATCACTCGCTGCTGCAACAGAACGATCCCGAGGCGTTTCGCGGGTTCGGCTTCTCGATCCGCACGAATAATCTCAAGTTGACTTGCTCGCAGCGCATCGTCGAGATCGTCGGGCAGGCCCTGCTGATCTGTGGTATCTCCGGCTACCGCAACGACTCGAAGTTCAGCCTCGCGCGGCATCTGCGGGATGCCTACGGGGCGGCACTGATGGTCAACAACGACCGCATCACGAAGCTCAACGCCACGATGCTGATGGTTCACAAGGAGGCGTTCTGATTATGTGCCTCTCGCATGAAGTTCTTACCGCCGCCTATCAGGGATTCCTCGATCAACTGACCAAGGCGGGATTGTTGATCCCGTCGGGAGTTCCCGGCGTCTACGGTCACAGCGGCGTGTTCGAGCGAGTCCTCGAAGGCTTTGATCAGTGTGTGACTCGCCGCAGCGCGCACCTCAACGCCGAGGTGATTCGTTTTCCCGGCGTCCTCAACCGACAGCACTATCTGAAGACCAGTCACATCGAGAGCTTTCCCGATCTGATGGGGTCCATCCACAGCTTCACCGGAAACGAACGCGAGCATGTGGCGATGCTTCAGAAGCGGGCAGACGGCGCAGACTGGACACAGGATCTCAAGCCGACCGAGCTGATGCTGACACCGGCGACGTGCTATCCGCTCTATCCGACCGCGACGGGGACGCTGCGCGAAGGAGGCCGCATCGTCGATCTCCGTTCGTTCGTCTTCCGTCACGAACCGTCAATTGATCCGTGCCGGATGCAAATGTTCCGGATGCACGAATCGGTGCGGCTCGGCACACCCGAGCAGGCTCTCGCCCATCGCGGCCTCTGGATGGAGCTGGGCCAGGAAATCCTGAACGCGGCCGGATTGAACGTGGAATGTGTGGTCGCAAACGACCCCTTCTTCGGTCGTGGCGGGCGCGTGATGGCCGTTTCGCAGAAAGAGCAAAGTCTCAAGTTCGAGATGGTGATTCCGGTGGCCTCCGCCGAGAAACCGACCGCGATCATGTCGTGCAACTATCACCTCGACTATTTCGGCAAGGCGTTTGACATTAAGACCGCCGACGGTCAGGTGGCTCATTCCGCCTGTATCGGCTTCGGTTTGGAACGAGTCACACTCGCTCTCTTCAAGACACACGGGTTCAATCCCGATCGCTGGCCCGCCGACGTGAAGAATGAGCTTGGACTATGACGAATCGCGTCTTCCCTCTCGATCCGAGCAGCCATCAACGGCATCGCCTGCACACGCAGGAGCGCAACTGGGCCGAGACGAACTGTTACGTTGATCTCTGGATCGAGCTGCTGCATGCGTGGGGCTTCGAGCCGCTGGCCGCGATGCCGTTCACTTTGGCCATCGACTTCGAAGGAGATCAGTGGACCTTCTTCAAATTCCCGCTGGCCGACTTGTGGGAACTGTACGGACTCGACGTTCAGGAGCTGGCCATCTGGCGGACCGTCATCTCACACGTTGAAGAGCAAATCGGCCGAGGACGTCCGGTACTAATCGAGTTGGATTCGTACTACCTGCCCGACACGGCGGGAACTGCGTACAAGATTCAGCACCAGAAGACGACCGTCGCGACAATTGAAATCGATGTGCAGAGTCAACGCCTCGGCTACTTCCACGGACAGGGTTACTACGAACTGCATGGCGACGACTTCGCCAACATCTTCAACCTGGATGGCATGAAGCATCCCGCCGTGTTGCCACCCTACGCCGAGTTCGTCAAACGACGCTCGTCTGTGACGCTGGCCGGTGACGAACTCGTGCAGGCTTCGCTGAGGGTGCTGCGCCGCCAACTGCCACTGCTGCCGGAAGCCAATCCGTTCTCAAACTTCAAGCCGCGCTTTGAATCCGACCTGCAATGGCTGGCGAGCGAGCCGATCGAAACCTTTCATCAATACTCGTTCGCGACATTGAGGCAGTTCGGCTCTTGCTACGAAGTGGCTTCAACGTATTTGGGTTGGCTCCAATCACAAGGCGTCTCTCAATTGGAACGACCAATCACCGCGTTCACCGAATTGTCGTCCGGTGCGAAAACGATGCAGTTTCAACTTGCACGAGCCATGGCGCGCAAGAAGCCGATGGACTTGTCGATCCTCGATCAGATGGCCGCGACTTGGCATACGGCGATGGAAGACTTGAAAGCCCGGTTTTTGTGAGTGCCCCAAGAAATTCATCACATGGTCAGTTTGCACCATCCCGTGAATGATAGAGACCCCGAGAATGTACCGATGTCTCTTGGCTTGTGGAGCTGTTGCGCTCATGCTCCGGGAGCTGTCACTCGCCCTGACCAACTGGTGGACGCGAACAGCGATTGGATGTCCACCACCGTTCCGGGAACAGTGGCGGACACATTGCGATCCGATGGCCACTGGGATCATCAACGACCGCCGGAAATCGACGCTCAGGATTGGTGGTATCGCTCGACGTTTGAGGTCTCTGGAGATTCGATAGGCCAGCCCTGCACATTGTGTTTCGACGGTTTGGCAACACTTGCCGACATCTGGCTGAATGGAGAACATCTCCTCTCGACAGACAACATGTTTCGGGCCTACCAACTTGATGTCACATCATTGCTAGAGTCGGAAAATGAGTTGGCGATTCGCTTTCGCTCGCTCTCCGCCGACCTCCAACAGAAGCGGCCTCGTCCGCGTTGGAAGACCAATCTCGTCGATCACCAGCAGTTGCGATGGCATCGCACAACGCTGCTCGGTCACATCCCCGGTTGGTCGCCGCCGGTCCCCGTAATCGGTCCGTGGCGCGACATTCGTTTGGAGTGTCAGCCGTTGAGACTGTCCGATGTGCATTTGCTCGCCAAGCTGCAAGGGACGACGGGCATTGTGACGTTTCGTGCGCGAGTCCACTCGGCCGCGCCGATCGACCGCGTTGCGTTGCGAGTCGGCTCACACGAAGCATCCGTCGCCGTTCACGCTGACGCGGAAGGTACGACGCTGAGCGGTGAGCTTCGCATCTCGAACCCGCCACTCTGGTGGCCGCACACTCACGGAGATCAGCCGCTCTTCGCGTGTGATCTCCTCGTGGAAGCCGGTTCAAGCCGTCGCGCCATCGGTTGTGGCAGTGTCGGCTTTCGCAACGTTCAAGTGGACGCGGGCGACGGATTCGGCATCGTTCTCAACGGCGAACCGATCTACTGTCGAGGAGCCTGCTGGACAGTCTCGGACATTTTCACACTCGACGGCAGCGAGGAATCACTGCGTCGCGACCTGCTGCTCGCACGCGACGCCGGTGCTAACCTGCTGCGCGTCGGCGGGACGATGGTCTACGAGAGCGACCTCTTCTATCGGCTGTGCGATGAACTCGGCCTGCTTGTCTGGCAGGACTTCATGTTCGCCAACATGGACTACCCCGTCGGTGACGAAGCATTCTCGAACAACATCACGGCCGAAGCGACCTACCAACTCCAGCGACTTTCGCCTCATCCGTGCGTCGCCGTCTATTGCGGCAGCAGTGAGATCGAACAGCAGGCGGCGATGCTCAGCTTGCCGCGCGAACTCTGGCGAAACGACTGGTTCGCCGAGCAGCTTCCCGCGCTGTGTGCCCAGCATCATCCGACGACGGCTTACGTCCCTTCGAGTCCCAGCGGCGGAGTCCTCCCGTTTCAGGCCGACTCGGGTGTGAGCCACTACTACGGCATCGGTGCTTATCTCCGTTCACCGGCTGAACTGCGTCAGACGAATGTTCGGTTCGCATCGGAATGTCTCGGCTTCGCGAATGTGCCCGAGCCGGAGATGGTGGACGCGATCATGGGGGGAGCTGCCGCCGTCTCGCATCACCCACGCTGGAAGCAACGCATCCCGCGAGACACCGGCTCCGCATACGACTTCGAGGATGTGCGAGACCATTACCTCCAACAGTTGTATGGCGTCGCGCCAGTCCCGCTGCGGTCCACCGACATGCAGCGCTACTGGCAGTTGAGCCGCGTCGCCTCGGGCGAAATGATGGCTCAGGCGTATTCGGAATGGCGCAGCGGACACAGCCAGAATCGCGGCGCGTTGGTCTGGTTCTTCAAAGACCTGTGGCCTGCGGCGGGCTGGGGCATCATCGACAGTTCGGGCATTCCCAAGGCGGCGTACTACTTTCTGAAGCGACTCTGGCGCAATCGGCAGATCACGCTGACCGATGAGGGCTTGAACGGCCTCCATCTGCACCTCACCAACGAAACCGCCGAGCCGTTGCGCGGGTTTGTCGAGGTACTGCTGCTCAAGGAGCCAGCGACAGTCATCGCGCGTCAGGAAGTGCCGATTGAGCTGAATGCGAGATCACAACAAACACTCAGCGCGGACGAGGTCATTGGCGGCTTCTACGACATCAGCTACGCCTACCGCTTTGGCCCGCCACACCACGATGTCGTTGTGGCCACGCTGTACGACGCGGATCACCAAGTCTTGAGCGAGGCGTTCCATTTCATCCGCCGCCACGAACCGACGGTCGTTCCGAACGTCGCCATCAACGCTTCGGCCGCGATGACGACTGAGTCCACCTGCGAGGTCACTCTGAACTCCGACCGCTTTCTGCACGGAGTCCGTCTCAGCACGAAGGGCTTCCTACCCGACGACAACTATTTTCATCTGGTCCCGCAGCGGACGAAGGTCGTCACGTTCACGGCACTCGGGCAACCGCAACACAAATTCAAGGCGGACGTGGAAGCGTTGAACGTCGAGGCGTCCCAAGCAATCTCACTGCGAGAGGAGCGGCCCTGAATGGAAACCATGCCGACAGCCATCCTCGATGCCGATCCACCGCAGGCCGAGCAGACTCGGTATGACGCGGAGTCCGTGCATCGCACGGCGTTCTACTTGGAGAGCCGAGGTCAGCCGCTATTTGCTTGGCTGCACCATCGCTCCGAGCAAACCGGCTTCGATCATGGTGTTCTCATCTGCCCACCAATCGGCTACGAGCAGCTTCACTCGCACCGCAGCCTGCGACACTTGGCGGATCGGCTCGCACAAGCAGATGTCCCGGTGTTGCGGTTCGACTGGCATGGGACGGGCGACTCGGCGGGAGTCGATGAAGACGCCGCGCGTCTGGCCACTTGGCTGGCAAACATTCGTGACACCGTGCAATGGATGCGAGAACAGCTCGGTTGTCGGCAGATCAGTTTGGTTGGTCTGCGCCTCGGTGGGACGCTCGCCGCGTTGGTGGCTGCTGAATTGGAAATCGACAATCTTGTCCTGTGGTCTCCCGTCGCGAAGGGGCGCGCGTTTGTGCGTGAGATAAAGGCGATCAGCCTCACGGCGGAAGCCGCGACTCGTACCGCTGATACCGACGGCAGCATCGAAGCGGCCGGGTTCGTCCTTAGTGCCGAAACCGCTGGCGACCTAAGCCAACTCGACCTGCTGACATCGTTCGCGATCAAGCACGAAACTTCCGAGCGGGGCGGCGTAAGCCCCCTGGCTCTTCCAAGACGGGCTGACGCCCAAGAACCGGGGGGCTTACGCCGCCCCGCTGAGAAAGAATTTACGATCGGCCGCGTGTTGCTCGTGTCGCGCGACGATCTTCCGGACGACGCTCGCTTGTCGGACCACTTGTCGGCGTCCGGCCTCAGTGTCGAAAAACTCCGCGTGCCGGGCTTCGTCGAGATGATGCAAGAGCCTCATCGCAGCCAGGTTCCCGAAGTGGCGATTCACGAGATCACGAGCTGGCTCATGCGGCACATCTCGGCCGAAGCTGCGTCTACTTCAACGATCAACATCCGTCGCGCAACACCAACATCGACGCTGATCTCACCCACGGCCAGTTCGATTCACGACGAAATCAGTCAGTACCTTCGCGAGTCAGCCGTTCGGTTCAGCGAGCAACCGGATCTATTCGGAATCGTCTGCGAACCGGCAGTCACGGCGTCGAACGATCTGCCACTCGTCGTGCTGCTGAACGCTGGCTCGTCGTACCGCATCGGCCCCGGACGACTCTACGTCTTTTTGGCCAGGCAACTCGCCACCCAAGGCTTTCGCACCGTGCGTCTCGATTTATGCAGCTTGGGCGACAGCGTTTCGTCGGACTCAGAGCACGAGAACGACTCGCATCCTGCGACGGCGTTCCGCGATGTGGATCTCGTTTTGAAGCAACTCCAACAGCGATATGGTGCGACGAAGATCGTGTTGATGGGCCTCTGCTCGGGCGCGTACGCGGCGTTTCAATCGGCGGCGCAAATTCAGAACCCGACCCTCGTGGAAAGTGTGCTGATCAACCCACTGACGTTCTTCTGGAAGGAAGGGATGTCGCTCGATGTGTCGCCGGTCAAGCAGTTGGTGTCGATTCACTACTACATCGAGTCGGCGCTGCAACCGGCGAAATGGCTGAGACTGCTGCGGGGTCAGACCAAGATCGGGTTCGTCGGCGCGGTGAAGGTCGTGCTGCGAAAGCTGGGGGTCTTGGGTCTCGCAAAAACTGCGACGCGAAATGAAGCCAGCAGCGGCTCACGGATCGTCGGTCCAGCCGGTTCACAAGAACTCCGTCACCCCCAAGAGGAAGACGTGCCGGGCGATCTCGAACGAATCGCGCGAGCGGGCCGCACGCTGTCCATGTTCTTCGCGACCACCGATCCCGGCTTCAGCATCCTGACGCACTACGCCAAGAGAAAAGTGAAGCAGTTCCGTCGCACAGGCCAGTTAAACGTTTCGTTCATCGAAGGTGCCGACCACACCTTCACCATGCGAGCGGCGCGACAGGCGTTGAGCCGTTCGATCTCGGACCACTTGTGTCGCCGCTATTGCAGCGTCGACAGGTGAGATGAGACACGGTTCCAAAGTTGCGGTGTGGCACAGCTACTCTTTGATGGCATCGCCAACCGAGCGAACAGAGTTCTCGGTCTCATCATCATCATGCTTCCCGTTCAAGCGAGCGATGACCTTCGAGAGATCAATCGCGACCACCCTGTGCTGAATGTGTTTGCGCTGTCCGCGTGGCAACGCCGAATCAGACTTCCAGTTCTTGTACCAGCCGACGTAATGCACGGTGAACGGCTCCGTTGAACTGCATCGGTACACCGAAATTTGAAAGGCATCGGCACAACGATCACTGTCAATTTGGAACTGTCTGAACTCTGTGACCGGCGCATCCATGCCACTCTGAGAAAAGAATTCGTATGGCTTGAGACCGGCGAAGCGACAAGCCTCCAACGCTTCATTGAGTTCCATCCCAACTCGCAAGCGTTGAGGTGGTGCAGACACGGGTTGGCTCGGTGCTGCGCAGCTACAGCAGAGAAGCGGGAAGAACGCGAGTAAGTAGACGCTCGGCTTGGTGTTCATTTGGTTTCTTGCTTTGAAGTTCTGTCAAAGGCGAATCCAATCGAGCGGTCACGACTTGATGGCGTCAAACGCAACTTCTGCGGCGGCAAGCGTCGCCGCGAGGTCGGCTTCGCTGTGAGCGGCGGAGACGAAGTTGGCTTCGTACTGGCTGCACGCGAGATAGATCCCCTGACCGAGCATCGTGTGGAAGTAGCGGGCGAACCGTTGCGTGTCGCTCTTCACGGCGACCGTGCAATTCGTGACGGTCTCGGGGTTGAGGAACAGCGTGAACATGCTGCCGAGGTGCGGGACCGTGTGCGGGATGCCGGCTCGTGTCGCCCGTGCGGACAGACCGGCGGTGAGGCGTTCGGTGAATTCGGCGAGTCGCGGGTACGGGTTGGTTTGCTTGAGAGTCGTCAGCGTGGCAATGCCGCTCGACATGGCCACCGGATTCCCCGAGAGCGTTCCCGCCTGATAGACCGGTCCCGCCGGTGAGACCTTCCGCATGATGTCGGCTCGACCGCCATAAGCACCGACCGGCAGTCCGCCGCCGATGATCTTGCCGAGTGTGGTCATATCGGGACGGATGCCAAACAACGACTGAGCGCCGCCATACGCGAGCCGGAAGCCGGTCATCACTTCATCGAAGATGAGCACCGCGCCGTGGCGATCACACAGCGTGCGCAGCGTCTTCAAAAACTCGGCAGTTGGAATGACCAAGCCCATGTTGCCGACCACCGGTTCGAGAATGACACAGGCGATCTCGGCACCGCGCTGTGCGAAGAGGTCTTCCAATTGCTGGCAGTCGTTGTAGTCGAGGCACAGCGTATCGGCGGTGCATCCGGCCGGAACGCCGGGACTGGACGGCGTTCCCAAAGTGAGTGCTCCGCTCCCCGCTTTGACCAGCAGACTATCGACGTGCCCGTGATAGCAGCCTTCAAACTTGACGACGACGTTGCGTCCGGTGAAGCCGCGCGCGACGCGAATCGCACTCATCGTCGCTTCGGTCCCCGAGTTCACCATCCGCACCAACTCGATGGATGGGACAGCGTCGATCACCAGCTCGGCCAGTTCGGTTTCCAAGACGCACGGTGCCCCGAAACTCGTTCCCTTTTCCAAAGCCGTGTGAATGGCCGCCATCACGGCCGGATGCCGGTGTCCCAGAATGTGTGGCCCCCACGAGCCAATGAAGTCGATGAAGCGATTGCCGTCGATGTCGAAGAGATACGCGCCGTCCGCGCGATCCATCACGACCGGCGTGCCACCGACGCCGCCGAACGCCCGCGCCGGGCTGTTCACTCCACCGGGGATTGACTTCTGAGCGCGAGCAAACTGTTCGCGGCTGCGATCAAATTTCATGGCCATGGAGGTTATCCTCGTGAATTGCTGGGACCAGTCGTTTCGCTGCATAGGCAACGCCCCCCGGCCTGAAATGCGTGAGGCTGTGTGGCTGGGGTCCGCGCTTCGCGGCCCCCAGCGATGTTAGATCGACTCCAGTCTGGGGGCGGCGAAACGCCGACCCCAGACACACGTTCACCTCATGGAGCCGAGCGACGATCAATCGTTGGTTTCATCATCCGCTTCGGGCACAGCGGGGACTTCGGCCGTCTTCATGAACTCGCGCAGCAGGACTGTCGCGTAGCTACCGCTTGGAAGCGAGAAGCCAAACCGCAAGCCGTCGGGTTCCGCTGTCACGGTCAGGTTGCCGGGGCGGACGACGTAGGGACGGCGCGTTCCCGCCATGAGGTTCAAGAACTTGGTGAAGTGTTCGGGGAGCAGGCCACTCATCGCGAGAAGTTGTTGCTCGCGGTCGAACGGTTGACCGAAGGGGTCACGCATCTTGGGTCCGAACATCGGGCCGGTAACGGCGGTCTCGCCCGCGTCGTAACGAGGCTGCTCGGCGGCGAGGTCTTCCGCGATGAACTTGCCTCCCGACGCCACGACCTCCATTACGTCACCCAAGAGAACTCGGTTCAGCAGACCGTCGGTCAATCGCGCGGATAGGACGTGATTGAAGAGATCGGACTGCACGGCCGAGAGCGACAAGCGACGCAAGAACCTGCGCTGCGGCTCGGGGATGTCACGCGAACGCCTTCTTCCCGACAACAGGTCCAGCCCGAGTTGCAGCGTCTCACCGTTGTGGCCGAACCGTTGCTGACCATAGTAATTTGGAAACCCCAATTGGCGGATGCGATCCGCAATCGGAGCGGCCAGAGCGGCCGCGTTTTCGACCACGTCTCGAATGAGGATTGAGAACAGGTTGCCGCGCAGATGGCCCGTCTTGAGCTTGTTACCGTGACGAACGGCCTTCAAAACACGAATCGATTCGGTGTTCAGTTGCTCGACCCCTTCAGCGAACTTCGCGGGGACCGAGATGTATTGGCGAGTCACCGCGCGGCGATCCTTCATTCCCGCGACACCGATGTCGCCGGGGGGACACTTCAAGGTACGGCCAACATGCCGGACAAGATCGGCCGCAGCGACATCGCGTTTCTCGATCCACAGGAAGAGATGCTCACCCGTGCCGACCGGTTCGTAGGCGGGGATTTCCTCAACGAGGAAGTCTTGGGGGTTCTCCTTCCATTGGCCGCCCACTCCGGGGAGTGCTGCGGTGAGGAAGGGGAGTACACGTTGCGGCTGGAGTGCGGGCAATCCAGCCGGTTGGAGGGCTGGCAATCCGGGGTCGGCCGGAGCTTCGTCGTGGTCATCGCTCATCAAATGCTTTCTGCGGTGTCGGTGTTCATCGCGCAGATGTGCGCGATGGTCTTCGTTACTTGAGCTGGCCTTCGTTCTTCGTCCTTGAGGTCTCGCGCGGCACTACCTACGCTGTCCGCCCCCCACACCAACCCGAAGCGTGCGCGAGGACGGTGTTTGAGAGCCCTCGCTCACGCTTCGGGTTGGTGTGGGACAGATGGTTTTGCAGCTTGAAAATAGCGAGAGCGGCGACCGGCGATTACTCTTGGCGGGATATTGCGGATGCGAATCGTAGCGGGACAGTTCAGGCGACGAAAGCTGCTGGTCAATCCGGGGGCCACAACGCGACCGATCACTGACCGCGCGAAGGTGATGCTGTTCGACTACATCCGCGACTTCATGCCCGATCAGCGCGTGCTCGATGTCTTTTCGGGAACCGGCTCGCTGGGGTTTGAGGCACTCAGCCGCGGCGCGAAGAGCGTCGTCTTCTGTGAACAGGATCATCGCGCTCACAGCCTGCTGGTCCAGAACTCCGCACATCTGGGTGTCTCGGACCGAACGCTCTGTTGGCGAACCGACTGCCTGCGCTGCTCGTTCAAAGCGCAGGGCCAAGAAGAATGGTATCCCTACGGCGTGATCTTCTTCGACCCGCCCTACGAGATGATCAAGACCCTCAAAGTTGGCTCGCCACTCTACAAGTCGTTGGTGCGGCTGACTCGCGCGGAAGTATCGATCGACAACACACTGCTCGTGCTGAGGACTCCGACGGAAAGCCAATTCCACCTGCCAGACGCTTGGCAAACCGAGCGGGTCATTACGCTCGGAAGCATGGACATGCACCTCTGTCGCAAGCGAGCATCGTCGTCCAACCAGGAGCCGGTGGACGATGAGGAAACGATGGAGCAAGTCGCCGGTGAGGTCTCGTCGGATTGACGATGACGAACATGAACCTGTCTCGCCCAAATGGAAAACACGTCTCGGCGACAAGTCCGCTGGACGACAGTCTTCTTGTTCAAAGTGTGTTCGATCACTGGCGGCGGTCGTCGTGGCCACTATCATCTCGACTCATTGTGATCCGCCTTGCGTCTGCTCGGCGTGAGCTGCGAGATCGAACTGACTCTAGTCGCCCTTGGCTTTATCGGCCAAGACGCGTCTGAAATCGAATCGGGCAACAGTGTCAGTGTCGCGTGCGTGAAGTCATTCGGAACGGGCTGACTTCGGGGCGCTGATTTTTTGAACCAAGACTGAAAGTGAACTGCCGTGCCCGCCAAATGGATTGCGTGGTCTCAAGTTGGCAACCTGATTCAAGCCGACGATGCCGTGCGCGTGGTCGAATTGATCGAGCGACTGGTTGTCGCTGCCATCGATGCCACCTCTGCGAATGATTTTCTGCGACAACAGCTTGCCGAAGTGGCAGGCGAGTTGGGGGTGAGTGGCGCGGGAGCGATGGATCGCCGTCCGGAATGGACGGTCCTCGGTCAATCGGGGCGTTGGAGCGGGACCGATGCGCCGAAGCACGTCTTCGCCGATGTACTCGACAAGGATGCGGGTGTCATCGTGCCGCTCGAAGGAACAGCGGGCGTTTCCATAGCGGCTGTGCCGATGCGGGCGAGATCGCTGACGGGAGCCGTGCTGACATTCACCGCGCGGAACCTCCCGGAGGATGTCCTTCCCTTGGCGATGCTGATTGGTAAGGCGACCGGCGCGTGTCTCGACGTGATCGCCGACCGAACCAGCTCGGCCCAGCAGATCGACCGGCTGCGCAGCATCCTCAAAATCTCGCGCACGCTCTCGACGGTGAAAGAGACCGAACCGCTACTCGAATTGATCGCGCGCGAAGCGGTGCGGCTGTTGGACTGCGACCGCGCCAGCATCTTTCTGTGGGACCGCGAACATCAGGAAGTGATTGCCTGCCCGGCTCTCGGTGTCGAAGGGAATTCACTGCGGCTTCCCGACAAGACGGGGATCGTGGGTGAGGTGATTCACACCGCGAAGACGCTGCGGATTGACGACGCGTATCAGGACTCACGTTTCAGCAAGAAGGTCGATCTGGCCAGCGGTTACAAGACCCGCAACTTGCTGTGTACTCCCCTGTTCGATGGCGAACACAAGCTGCTCGGCGCGTTCGAGGTCATCAACAAGAATTCGGGAGCCTTCGCGGACGTAGACGAAGCAACGCTGCAAGACCTCGCGATTCAAGTCGGCGTCGCGCTGCACAACACGCGCGAACGGGAATCGTTGCTCAGGTCTCATCGCCAATTGACCGAGCAGGTGACAAAAGGGGTGTCGCTCATTGGAGAAAGCCCGGCGATGCAGGCGATGCGCAGCACGATCAGCCGGCTGGCGGCGACGGACTTGCCGGTGTTGATTCTCGGCGAAAGCGGGACGGGGAAAGAGGTCGTCGCGCAGTCGTTGCACTACCAAGGGCCGCGCGCGGATCGGCCGTTCATCGCCATCAACTGTGCGGCATTGACGGAAACATTGTTGGAGAGCGAGCTGTTCGGACACGAGAAGGGGGCATTCACGGATGCGCGCGAGATGCACCGCGGCAAGTTCGAGTTGGCCGAAGGGGGAACGATCTTTCTCGATGAGATCGGCGATATGAGTCCCGGTGGACAGGCGAAGTTGCTGCGAGTCCTCGAACAAAAGGTCATCACGCGCGTGGGTGGTTCGCAGTCGATCCCGATCAATGCGCGCGTCATTGCCGCGACGAATGCGCGTTTGGCCGAAGCCGTTCGCGCGAAGAAATTTCGCGAAGACCTCTACTTTCGGCTGAACGTCGTCACGCTCGAACTGCCTCCCCTGCGAGACCGCCCCGATGACGTACTGCCGCTGGCCGAACACTTTTTGGGAGGCTTCGCTGTTCAAGCCCGCCGCCCGAAACTCCAGTTGTCGGCCAATGCCCGCAAGCGAATGCAAACTCACACTTGGCCGGGCAACGTGCGTGAGCTTCGCAATCTGATGGAGCGAGTCGCCTTCTTGGCACCAGGTGACAACGTTGAAGCGGACGACCTGGCCTTCATTCTCAGCCCCGAGCAAAACCGGATGCAGGAGCCGTCGCTCGATGTCGGGTTGGGAGAAGCGACCATCGTCTTCCAACAGGATTTCATTCGCCGCGCCATCAAGCGAGTCCGCAACAACATGAGCGAGGCGGCCCGACTGTTGGGACTGCATCGGTCGAACCTGTATCGCAAGATGAGGCAGCTTGGTATGAGCGAAGCCTCCGGCCGTGAGGACGAGGAACTCGAAGGGGACGAGGATCCTAGTGGTCCGCCAACTTCCTCTTGAGGGGTTGACCTCGTTGATACCTCTCGCGGCCGAGGCTGACACATTTGTCGCTGCGGCACACTCACTCGAAGGTCAACGAGGAGGTGTGTTGCATTCCTCGCGTACGCTTCGGGTGAGTGTCAGGACTGGCGGCGAGCCGTATCAAACGACTGCCCGCCGCAGTGCCTCGAGGGCATCGACGGCTGGTGCCCTCTTCCAGAAACCTCACGGCCGCATGATCGTGACCGTGTTGCTGCCCGCCTCGTTGCCGGTGGTGAGTCTCACGAAGACCTTGAACGAGGCGACATCGCCGGGGTTGTCGAGGCCCGTGGTCGTGCTGAGGCTCAGCGTATCCGACGGGACCGTGGCGACGACCGTGGCGGTGGCCGCATCGTAGGTCGCGCCGGGCGACATCCGCACCTGATAGTCGTCGTGGTTCGGATCGGACGAAGCGGTCCACGTCGTATCGGCCTGACTCGTTATCGCGTTCCAAATTCCTGACAGCGTACTCGCATCGGGCGTACTACCCGGCGCGGGGGAGAGAGCCGGGAGCGACTGCGTCAGCGGATGCTCGGCCCCGAACAGCCCCTCAACCGCCGAGCGGTATTGGACGATCCGCTCGCGAACCGGGTCGAGCAATGCTCCTCGTTCCTTGCGAGCGAGTGTCAGATCATTCTCGGCCGCGCGGATGGCCCCGAACGAGGCCCGTGTCGCCGCCAGTTCGGTGGCGAACAGTGCCTGCGTCAAACCGGCAATGACCAGCGGCGGCGTGAATCCCGGCAGCGTGACGTCGGCGTTGATCCGCAGCCACAGGCTGGCCGCATCGTCAAACGGGCCGAGGAACTTCGATTCGTCCGTTCCAAAGTTCGGCAAGGTCGGAGTGGCGGCGGCATACTTCGACTTGGGGATGAGCGCCCGTACCATCCCTCGAAACTGACCGAGTTTCTGCCGCAGCGTCCCCTTCAAATTGTCACGGTTGGCGGCGGCGATCTCGCGCCCGTTCTCCAAGTCCTCGATGGAAATGTTCAGCGCTTCCAAGACATCCCGCGAGGTGATCAGATCGGCCCGGCTGAAGCCTCCCTCCAGCTTCAAGTCGGTCGCGGGAGTCCCTCCCAATTCGACGTTCACGTCCGCCCAATGCAACACAAACTCATCCATCGTCGGCACATACGAACCAAGGTCTGTCAAAGGCATGATGGTATCTCCTGTAACGACACGAGAAACAGATCGTTCGGAGGCACCCCGCATCCGCTAACAACCTGTTCAAAAACGTAGCTTGAATGCCTCGTCCGAGCGAAAACCAACTGGAAACGGACGGACGGGCGTCCATCCTACGTTTTTCAACGGGCTATTAAGTTGGGACTAGAATTATTGTTGCCCCGATCGCAATTGTTGTCGCCCCGATCACAATTATTGTCACATGGAATGTGTTTTGTGTCTCCAAGAGTACATTTGGTTTTGTCCAGAATGCAATTTTTGTGACCGGCAGTGTGATTGGTGTCATCTGGAATGCAATTGGTGTCACAAAACAGTCGCTGGAAGTGAACCAAAATGGTTTCCCTATGACATGCACAGACGATGTTCTGCCAACAATCCCACCAAAAGTTAAAATAATTCAATACTGTCAGTCAGTAGTCACGCAGCTTGGGAGAGCAGTTGGGGTTGTCTAAACGCAGATTGAAGCCTGATGCGCCAGCGAGGGATCCGTTGCCCAGGGTCGTGTGGCCGGGGTTGGAACGCTTTGCAAAACCCCGAGGCTTCGTCCAAAGCGACTCCAGCCCCGGCCACTCCGCCGAGATGGACAGCGCGCTGGCTAACACGCCACCGAACGCAACGGCAAACTCAACGCTGTTGTTGACAAACTGTTTCCTAAACGGCATGTTGCGTCGCGTGAAGATCAACCCCGCGTCCAAATCTTGGCCGAGTTGGCCAGCGTGCGGGTCAATTCACTGTTGGGCCACATCAGAACGCCAAATCTAGAGGGAGACCAACGTATGGGAAAGATTCACGACGCGGTAATCAAAGACGACTTCGCAGCCATCACCGAATTGCTCAAGCCCCGCTGGTGGCCTTGGGCAACCAATATCAACGAACGCGACCCGAATCGTGGCAATGAAACCGCGCTCGACATGGCAAGCAATATCGGTCGAATTGCCATCGTCCAGTTTCTGCTCGATAGAGGTGCCAATATCGACGCCACCGATCCATCCGGAAAAACGGCCCTGCACGGCGCTTGCATTGACAATGTACGCTATGGGGTGAAGCCCGAAGTTGCCAAGCTTCTCCTCCAACGAGGTGCGAACCCGAACGTCGCTGACAAGGGAAGCGGATGGACGCCCCTGCACTACGCGGCGAATAGCGCTCATCCAAACATCGTCGAGATCCTGCTTGCTCATCGCGCAAATCCGAATCATCGCGCGAAGGAAGGCGATACCCCGCTCCATACCGCTTGCTACGGCGACGGAAAAGCGCAGCAGCGTCCGGCCATCGCAGAACTCCTCATAAAGGCTGGCGCGGATGTCAACGCATGTGAGAGCACCAAGGGGATGACGCCTCTGCACTACGCCACTGACCGTGGTTTTGTCGCATTGGCGAAATACCTCATCGAAAAAGGTGCTGCACTCAACGCAAAAGACAAAGACGGTCAAACCCCGTTACGAAAAGCACGGTCTAATGCGGCTGTCGCCTCTGCCGCTCTCAAAGATGTCTCAAACGCGGAGCGGGAAAGGCTTGAAGGCGAATCGAACAAAAGCGGGTTTGGGAGCGCGAATCCATATCAGGACGTCGTTGACCTTCTCACGGCATTGAACGCCGATGACGTGACCAGCAATTCCCCGCCAGACTCCATCGACACTCTCTTTTTAAAGTTTCAAGCTGAGTGCATCATGGACATTGTCGTACTCGAAGCAACCAGTGGAAGACGCTTCACCGAAAAAGACCGGTACAATGAAGTCATGCACCGAGTTCGTCTCATGCTGACTAAGGCTCTCGGACGCGAAATCCGGAATGAGGAGCTCACCGCGATAATGAATCGTAGCTCGGCGAAATGACAACACAATTCTGGCCCAACAAGCGGTTCAAGCCGACACGGACAAGCGGCGGGGTTTCGGCGTGCGAAGGTTTTCGGCTGCGTTGATCGTCTGTCGTTCCGCGCGCCGCTTGTCCGTGCGGGTTAACCTGGACGTTAGGCGTTTTAACCGCAATCAACCACAAATCCACCGCGCTCCATGGATTATCAGCATTCAATGCCGTGTCCCGCCCTCGTGAAATGTTGATTGTCCGTGTCGCGTTTGAAACATAATGATACGTGGATTGCCGTCTGGCGATGTCACTCCACTGCCAAGTCAATTCGAGCGCAGACGCGGCATCGATTCAGTTGTTGTCCCGCTTCCCTTAGGAAACCAGTTCATGCGTCTCTCACACTTGTCTGTGACTGTCTGGCTTGGATTGTCGTTCGCGGTGTGCCTCGGAATCTGCGCCGAGGAGCAGGAACTGAGCGATACGCCCTATGCTACTTTATGGACACAGATCAGGCAGTTGTTGGCAGATCGAGAGTATGGCTCGGCAGCAGACCTGATCGCCGATGCAGAAACGGATCCGGAGCTGGCTCCGTTCAAAACTCAGTTGGCGACTGACAGTAAAGATGTTGCCGTGCTTCAGCGTTTCGCGACACTCGTCACGGACACCGCCGCTGGATTGAAAGCTGGCGAACCTCTCAAACTCGGAGCCATCGACTACACGTTCGTGAAGTTTATCTCCGATGCAAAAGGAGAGCGGTTGGTTCTGGCGGCCCCCAAGAGTACGACTCGGATCGAGAAATCAATCACAGAACTGGATCACCGCAGTTGGATCGAGTTGACGCAATCCAAGCTCACCACATCTGCCGAAGACCGGTACATGTTGGGGATGTATCTCGCCACCGTGGCGCGTGGAAACCGCAAAGAGGCTCGGCAATCACTGAATCTAGCGGCTGCGGACGGACAGTCCGTCAGTCATTGGACCGCCCGGATTGATACCGAATCCAAGGTCGCCGAAAAGACGAAAGTTGACAAGAAAGCTGTTCGGGACGACCCCATTTTGGGAACGTGGCGAGTCGTCGTCGGAGAACGCAACACGCCGCAAAAGTTTCACAACTCGACCTACCGAGCGGACGGGAAGGTGATTCACACGCCCATTGAACCGAACGGGACAGCTCCTCCCGCAGGCACTTGGAGAAAACGTGGCGATGGTCGTTACGCGGTGACGATCGGAAAGGGTGCCACGGTGCAATGGGAATTAGACCCGTCTGGCGAAAAGATGAGCGGCCATATGGCTAGTGGAGTTCCGGTTCACGCTCTCCGACAGGCCAAAACGAAGAAGTAGCCGTCCTAGGTTGTCCGAGTCCCTACACCTTATGATCTCCATGATCTCCTTTAAATGATCTCTTTTAATCTCCTTCAAGTCCCCAACGGCAAACGAAGAACAACAAGACGGTCAAGCCGCCCCGAACAAGCGGCGGGGTTTTGGCGTGCGAAGGTCTTCGGCTTCGTTGATCGTCTGTCGTGGTTCGCACCGCTTGTTAGGTCGCCTTACCTTGGTCGTTGAGCGAGGCGGACACGCGATATCTGTTCGGGATGCACCGCGATATCTGTTCGGGATGCACATTGTGAAGAATTGTAGAATCATAATCGTTGCCGGTTTGCTCCTCTTCTGTGGAGGGTGCGGCGGAAGTAGCCGCGATCGGCTTTTGACCGAGCAACTAGACGCGATTAAAGAGGCGGCCAGTGTCTTAGCGAGCGTCAAGGACGTGGCGTCGGCCCGGACGGCGAAGCCGAACCTTCGTGACTTTTCTGAGCGAATGCAAAACCTGAGCAAGCGAGAGAAGAACCTGCCCGTATTAACTCCAGAGGAATCAACTCGACTTCGCAATAAATTCAAGGATCGAGCTAAAGACTACGGAAAGTACGGGGAAGCGTTAGTCCGTCTTTCGTACCTCGCCCCCAAGGAAGTCCGGGCTGAGATTCAGTTTGAACTAGATGCACTCCGGTGGGATTCCCCACAATTGTTGCTTTTCACACAGAAGTAACCGGGAAAGCAAAGGTGTCAAAAGCCGTTGATTTCCCTGACAGGTTCAAAGGCAATGGACATGATCTGCCCGCATTGTGGAAAACATCTACGATCAAAGCCCGAGTGGATTGGGCGCACCGCCATTTGCAACTCGTGCAACAGTCGTTTTGTCATTCCCGCAGCGCCAGCGCCGAACAAAAGTGAAGTTCACTTTGAAGTCGTTCGACCATCTGAAAGTCCCAATCCGCTGACTCGCCCCGCCGAATCTGACGAGAACCCGTTTGATTTCCTGAACCAAGGCACCGCTGAATCACATTCGGTCGAACGCTCGCTGGCAGCCAAGCTACCGCGTCGGACATTCTCATTGTCCGCCATTCTTGGCACGTGCATTCTGGCATTACTGGCAGGCGTGGCCGCAACAGTGGTCGCATTGCGTTCGACGGTGCCTGACGCGAGCGGAAAACATCAGATCGCAGAACACGCCGATTCACCTTCCGGCACCGACAAGTCTCGCGGTGTTAGTAAAGGGAAGGCGGCGGACATCTCCGAACCCCGAAAACGAAACACTGTCAAAGCCGTCGATACCACCACGTTGACATTTACCCGTGACGCCACGCGACAATTGCCGTTTGAAGACCCTAATGCCGTGATGTTTTCTGCTGATGGAGCGCGATTGCTCGCTGTGGGCGAAAACGACGCCAAAGAACCAACCTTGTTGGTATGGTCCACCCGTAATTGGGAAGTCGAAGCAAGTGCCGTTCTTCCCACGTCGGCGACGCATCTTGCAATGACGCACGACCAAAGCATGGTCATCGTTTTTTCCGGCAAAGACGAGAAGCTCTGGCTGCTAGACCCACAGTCGTTCACAATCCGAGCAACCCTCACAACGCCCGGCAACGTTATTGCATTCTCAGTTGCCCCAAATGCTCTTGAAGCCGCCTCAGTTTCAGCAGGGGGATGGCAGATCCAACTTTGGGATCTGCAAAATCGCAGCGTGAAGAAAGTTCTTCCCGGTTCGGCTGAACTCTCCACCTGTATCGCGTACAGCCCGGATGGATCGCGTCTAGCCACAACTGGAATTGCGAAAGTTGTCCTCTGGAATACCAACACAGGGGCAGTCGCAAGAAACTTTGATCTTGGTGAGGAGAAAACGGCAGCGTTCTATGCTGCATTCTCACCTGACGGCAAATTTCTGGCCGTGTCTTGCAATGACAGCAAAACCCGTATCTGGAATGTGGACAGCGGCGATTCGGTTAACACCCTAAATGACGACAAAGAGAATGTGTTCTCCGTCGCATTTGCACCGGATGGACGTTCCATCCTTACTCGCTCAATGAAAGCTTTCGACAGCTCCGACCGGATGTCCGTTTTTTTGGCACTTGCGACGGGTGCCGATGTCAGCCTCTGGAATCTGGCAACACGCCAGGCACAGCAACTCAACGCCGGAGTTAGCCTCTTAAAGCCACAGAGTTTCGCGATGTCTCCAAACGGACTTTTAATCGCCTGTGCCAGTAATAAGGCAATCAGAGTGTGGGAAGCCAAACCAAAACCATAGCCAACAAGCGGTTCAAGCGGACCCGAACAAGCGGCGGGTTTTCGGCTCGCTGCGCGGCGTCCCCTTGCAAATGAACCGCTTGCAGAACTCGATTACCTACGACGTAAAGTACGATCCGGGTTGGGTCGCCGGAAGCTGGTGGGGTGGAGCTGGCTATCGTCCAAGCACCTAACAATGTGCAAACTAACGAGGGCCAGATTCGTGCCGAGCAATGCGAAGAAATCTGGAAGATGCTCGCCGATCAATCCGCTGCGATTCGACGCCGAATGCTGGAAAAATCCAACGTTGAATTGAAGGTTCCCACGCCCAAAAAATAGAGTTGCAAGAGCTGGAAAGGGGAGGCGACTTTTGAGTGAGTTGAGGTTGCCTGAGCCGTTTTTTCCTGCCACTCGGTATCGGCGACCACGCCTTCCGGCAAACGTTTCGGTCACAACATCAACGGGCGTCGGTTGATTTGACGGCATACAACTCGACCGCTAACATGCCGCCCCGCTTAGTAGGGGTTGTGCGAGGATTCTGTGGTGCCTGATCGGAACTGCACACGGAACATCGCCTCATTATTCGTCGAGGAGTCGGCAACGTGTCAGAGATCGTGGTGAAGGACTTCCTGGAAGCTGGCATTCATTACGGGCACCGAACTAGTCGGTGGAACCCGAAGATGCGACCGTATATCTACGGCCGCCGAAATTTGATCCACATCATCGACGTGAAGGAATCCGTCCGGGGCTTGCTCCGAGCGAAGCGTTACCTTCAGAAGGTTTCAGCAGCAGGCAGTCTCGTGCTGTTCTGTGGCACGAAAAAGCAAGCGGCCGACACGATTCGAGACTCGGCTGTTTCGGTCAACATGCCTTACGTTGACTACCGTTGGCTGGGCGGCATCTTCACGAACTTCCGCACGATTCGCAGCCGCATCAAGCGACTCGAAGAACTGGATCAGATTTTCAGTTCCGGTTCGATCGAGACCTATTCCAAGAAGATGCAATCCACGCTGCTCCGCGAACACAAGAAGATGCTGCGGAACCTGAATGGTCTGCGCATCATGAACCGACTTCCCGAAGCGATCATCGTTGTTGATCCCCGTAAGGAACACAACGCGGTTCACGAAGCTCGCCTGGTAGGAATCAAAGTGATCGGGCTGTTGGATACCGATTGCGATCCGGACTTGATCGATCTGCCAATCCCCGGCAACGACGATAGCATCCGATCGATTCAATTGGTGCTCAAGCATCTGACTGGTGCGATTATCGAGGGCCGCGCGAGCCTGCCCAAGGACAGTGCTGCTGCCGCAGAAGAAATTCAGTACAAGGCAGTGCCGTCCATTCAAAACTGAGTCTGGCCACCTTGAGTCGCGCCCACGAACGTGAATCCACGCACGACGGTTGGCTGCTTCATCGAGGATTGCCGATTGTTCGGGGTATTTGATTGCACACTTGTAATCGCGGTGCCCCAGTTGCGTTCATGTGTATCGTTGAATTGATTCGCCGAAGGAGTTTTAGTGATGGCAGAGATCACCGCGCAGGCCGTTAAGCAACTGCGTGATTTGACCAACCTACCCATGATGGAAGTCAAAAAGGCTCTTGTGGAAGCAGATGGTAACCAAGAACGGGCCATCGAGATCCTAAAAGAGCGCAATAATAAGTTCATGATAAGGCGGTCGGAAAACTCAACTTCAGAAGGCATCGTTCGTGTTGCCGTTTCCGCCGATGGCGCTCTTGGCGCAATGGTCGAGATTCAGTGTGAGTCTGCTCCGGTTTCCAAGGCTGATGACTTCGTGTTTCTTGCGGATCAATTGGTCAAGCAACTTCTGAATGGCCCGGGTGCCTCGACGCCCGACGAATTGTTGGCTCAACCCGCACCTGATCGTGTGGGAACCACTTTGGGTGCCTTGCTGGAAGAAGTTGTCGGCAAAATTCGTGAGAAAATGGTTTTGTCGCGAGTCATTCGCGTTGCTGGTCCTACCGGCGGCTACGCTCACCACGACGGCAAGACGGGTGTTCTGTTTCGTGCTACGGGTGAAAATAAGACCGCTAACGTTCTTCGGGATGTCGCCATGCATGTGGCCGCCCTCAAGCCACTGGTTACGAACAGCGAAGAACTGTCGGCTGACTTGGTCTCCGCCGAGCGAATTCGACTCACAGAAGAGGCTGCCGCATCGGGCAAACCCGCCAACATTATCGAAAAAATCGTTGATGGACGCATGAAGACCTTCTATGCCGAGAACGGTGTGTTGGGCTTCCAGTTGTTCGCCAAGGACGACTCCAAAACGGTCAACCAAGCATTGGCAGAGAGCGGCCTGAAGGCGGTCGGTTTTACTCGGTGGGTCTTGGGAAACTGAATCCGCTCGCGCGGTGGAGCGGCTCGGAAATCGGGCAGTCTGAGTTCAGCGCGGGGGGCGATTTGCCCCCCGTTTTGTTTTGATACGACTTTGAAATTGTTTGATCGGCCGGATCGAAATCGACTCACGGAGGGAGGCAGTTCAATGACTGATGCAGTGTTGCCCAAATACAAGCGAGTCCTGCTGAAACTCAGTGGGGAAAGTTTTGCTAGGCCGGGTGAATCCGGAATCTGTCTCTCAGAAGTGCAAGTCATCTGCGAGCAGATCAAGCGTGTTGTCGAATCCGGCGTTCAATTGGCAATCGTCTGCGGCGGCGGCAACATTCTTCGAGGCCGAGAGTTCTCGTCATCCAACTCAATCGTCGTCCCCGCAACAGCCCACTATATGGGGATGCTGGCGACCGCGATGAATGCCCTCGCGCTGCAGGATTCGCTGGAGCACTTTGGTGTTCCGACACGTATTCAAAGTGCGATCACCATTCCACCCGTTGCGGAACCATTCATTCGACGACGCTGCATTCGCCACTTGGAGAAGGGGCGCGTGGTGATCCTGGCCGCCGGAACGGGCAGTCCCTTTGTAACAACGGACACCGCTGCCGCTCTTCGCGCACGTGAAATCGATGCGGATCTCGTTGTGAAGGCCACTCGCGTCGATGGCGTTTACTCGGATGACCCGCTCAAAAACCCTCACGCCGTTCGGTACTCCGAAATCAGTTATCAAGATGTCCTGCGTCAGAACTTACAGGTGATGGACGCCCAAGCCATTCACCACTGTATGGAGCACGACATTCCGATCGTTGTTCTGAACTATCAGAAGCCGGGAAACATCGAACGGGCAATTGCCGGGGAACGACTTGGTACGCGAGTCAGTTCGGCTCCTGATCGCGGATGACTCTTGTCTCTCTGCTCTGTTTCCTAGGCCGAGCGTGCTTGGCGGTCATCGTTGATTCGCGTGTCTGACTCGTCGATCAAGACGATGTGTTGGTTATGTTGTTCAGTCTGTCAAATCACTTCCAGGAGCTGATCTCTCATGGACCCTGATGAAATTTTGTTAGACGCTGAAGAGCGCATGGAAAAGGCCGTACATGTGGTCCAGAACCAGTTGCAGGGGCTGCGGACGGGGCGTGCCACTCCTGGACTGGTCGATTCGATTCGAGTCGATTACTACGGATCGCCGACACCGCTCAAACAGATCGCGACGATCAGTGTTCCTGAACCGCAACAGATCATGATTCGGCCGTTCGACCAAGGAACGCTGAATGACATCGCGAAGGCGATTCAGTCGAGCGACGTTGGCTTGGCACCGAATTCGGACGGGCGAGTCATTCGGCTCAACATTCCTCCGCTCTCGACAGAGCGGAGGAAGCAATTGGTCTCGCGGCTGAAGGACTTGGCCGAAGACGGTCGTGTGGCGATCCGCAACGTCCGCCGCGATGCCAACAAGCATACCGATGTCGCACTCAAGGAAAAGACGATGAGCGAAGACATCCACGATCAGACCAAAGAAAGTGTTCAGAACCTGACCAAGCATTTTGAAGGCCAGATCAACTCATTGGTCGAGTCGAAAGAACAGGACATCATGGAGTCGTAGTACGAACGCATCAGGGCGCGTCAGGCTTTGATTTTGAGACTGTAAACAAAAGCAGCCCGGCTTCCCTCATTGGAAACCGGGCTGCGAGCGCAACGGCGAGCCGGGTCGCTCGTCGTCGCGTCTGTTTCGATAACAGGCTTACTCCCGCAGTGAAGCCGTTCCAGGAAGTGCTTCCACGCTTAACCAATCTGTCGGCGACACCACAAACCTGTCGAGTGAGAAGCTGTTAGAGAATCCGGATTGTCGCAATGGAACCAAGACTTCATCCGGCGAGAACAGGGACACGGTCTTGATTGACGTGTTGAGTCGCTTCCGCGCAACAGCATGACTGCGAGCGGAGACCTCTAAGAACTCTTGCTTCCGTTGTGCATCAATTCCGTCCAGCTTGTTGCCGATGACCTCGATCCAACCAGGATGCCGAGCCATCGCCTGCGACATCAGGTGTGCGAACAAAGTCATTTGCTTGAAATTGCGATCCGCGATCGTATGGCTGACAGGAGAGATCACCTTCGCCACGGTCTCGATCGCTTGCGAGGGAAACTCGACAAACACATCTCCGGAATGAGTACCGATGACGCGCCCATCGGCTTCCTTGGCAAAGGTCGTCTGCAACCGCATCAGTGACCTCGCGACAATCGGTTTCGGCAGCAGCGGACTTTTGAAGGCACCATCGCAGTGAATCAGCGTGTCTTCGGGCGTGTGGTAGAACAGCTCGACATCGCCGACGGAGCCATCGCCCGCATCTGCGTGATAGCGATTCGGTCCCACTTCTTGGAGCTTGAATTTCGAGATGTCCATCGCTCGCCAAGTGGCGACGGCCACATCAGGATTGCGCAAGAAGTAGTCGTAGACATCGGGATCGACCTCGAACGACAGCGAGGGCAGGTGGCGAAACATTCCGATGTTCTTCAGCAGCGATTCCGCTTTGCCGCGTGCCTCGTTTGACAGCCGGTCCAGTGGAAGATCGTGCAGCGCCTGCTTGCGGATCGCTGTCGTGGAGGCCCCCAGTTTGATCGTGTTCACACCCAGTGTCTGGAACGATTCGTCCGACTCCGCGTCTGTGGCAGAAGCCCTGACTCCGGCTGTTTCCAAACCGTCGCGTGCCACCGCAGGATCGGCGGACCAACCGCTACCCGGCCAAGCCGCTTCTGCCAAAAGCAATCCGCAAACCGCTCCGGCAGACCAAGCCCAGTGCCGACGAAAACGCTTTCGATGACGAGTCATCTCGGTCCATCCCCCCCAAGCCAATTCCGCCAGTGAACTGGCCGAACGGCTGCTGGCCGTAGAGACTTGGCTCGCGGCGACGCCGCGTCCGAGTTGCCCGGATCACAGTCTCTCCCCCACAATTTCCGATCGCGAGGAGTGACCGATCACCGGTACAGAGTCTTTCATCGGCACGACTGCTGCGATCGGAACAGTCGGAATAATGACTCAAGTCCACCGCAAGGCGAAGTTGCTCTGAGCCACCACCTGATCAAGACGCTGAAGTGTTGCATCGCACTGAAAAACAGGCCCCAATGTGGCTCGCCGCGTCGGATGTTTTCCACGCGGATAAACGGCACAATCTGGGCCGCGTGCGTTTGGCCATTGATGAGACAAAACTTTTCAGCATGGAGTCCCTGCGGTGCAACAGCCACTTACCCCCTTGGTTCAAGAGGTCGCTGCGGTGCTCAAGCAGTCGAGACAGCGGGTCGTATTTGCGGAAAGTTGCACAGCGGGATTGGTCGCAGCATCACTCGCGCGCGTGCCGGGAATCTCGGAGCATCTTTGCGGCTCAGCCGTTGTGTACAGGCTGGACACGAAATCGAAGTGGCTCGAAATTCCAGAGGCGCTTTTGACGGATCCCGGCCCTGTCAGCGAAGTCGTTGCCTCACTGATGGCTGAGCGAGTGTTGGCTCTCACCCCGGAAGCCGACTTCGCGTTGTCGATTACCGGACACTTCGGGCCGAGTGCGCCGAGGGATCTGGATGGCGTCGTCTACATCGGAGCTGCACGGCGGGAAACGCCACCTGCCCACGGCTGCGAGCGGACTCAGGTCACTCGGCATCAACTGCCGCTCGAACTGAAAAATGCCCCACGAATGCAGTGTGCCTACCCCGGTGAAAGCCAGCGTGAGCAGCGGCAATGGGCCGCCGTTGAACTCGTACTGGCCACACTTCGCGACCTATTGCACGCGAGCCGTGGGGCAGATTTATAACCTGCTCGCTCTGCATTCTCTCACGTCACCGGCAGGCAGCAGACTTCACAAAATCACTCGACCAAAGGCTTCTCATACGTCACTGTAGCCTCGGGGGCTGGCGTCGCTGGAATCGGCGATCCCGCCGCCAAAAATGCCGTTCCAGGGTATGAGTATGGGTAGCTGGCCGGATACAGATTGCAGTCGTCGTAGCGTCCCCAAATCCCTTCACGACAGCAGTACCAGCTTCGCTGTCGGCCTTTGTCGCCACACCAATCGGGCTTGCCCGCGCGGCTGATGTCCCAGCGCGGACGATACCAGTTGTCGAAGTACAGGTGTGAATCGCTGACATCATCGACGGCGTTCGCATACGGATTCATCAGGGGACAGCAGCGACATCCTGACGAAAGTCCACTCCAGACCATCATGCTTACCACCAGCCAGAGCCTTCGCATCGTCTGCCCTCATTTGAATGGTGGGGTGAATCACATGACGCGCACCATCGTCCTCTTACTCTCGCACCCACTGCCATCGACCGTCCGCAGGTGCCGACTTGAGTGGTTGTCCCGGTTGAATCAGCCGTTCCTGTGTAATGCCACCGCTTTGTCACCACGATTGCTGTTCGACCGTCCGCATTGAATGGAGTACGCAATCAGCGGGGACTATGATGTCACCCCACTGAATCCCGCACGCCCTTCGGATGCCTCATGCCGCTTTCTGATCAACCTGAACGGATCGCCATCGTCGGCGTCGGCGGCATTTTTCCCGGAGCGCCGGACCTTGACACGTTTTGGAAGAACATCGCGGAGGGAATCGACTGCGGAAAGCATGTCCCGAACGGACGCTGGTATCTCTCTCCTGAGAAGGCTTACGCCCCCTGGCCTACGCAGCCGGATCGCGTCTATTCGACTTGGGGCTGTTTCATTGAGGGCTTTCAACTCGACCCGACCGGACTGAACATCGATCCCGAGTTGCTGAGTCGCCTCGACCCGATGTTTCATCTCGGCCTGCACGCGGCACGGGCGGCGTTTCGAGATGCGAGGCAACTTGAAGACATTGATCTCTCGCGAGTCGGCGTGATTCTCGGCAACATCGCGCTGCCGACCGAATCAACTTCGGCCATCTGCCGAGACGTGTTGGGACGGACGTTTGTCGAGAAGCTGATCGATGCGACTCCGCTGCCGGTGAAACGACGTTCTGAACTGAAGGCGACCCTCAAACAAAGTGACTGGCACCCGCTCAACCGTTACGCGGCCGGTCTGCCTTCGAGCCTCATTGCACAGGGACTGGGCTTGGGCGGGATCGCGTTCACGTTGGATGCGGCCTGTGCATCGTCACTCTACTCGTTGAAGTTTGCCTCTGAAGAGCTGCTCGCTCATCGAGCCGACGCGATGCTGGCTGGCGGCATGTCGCGCCCCGATTGCCAGTACACGCAGATGGGCTTCGCGCAGCTTCAAGCTCTGTCGAAGAGTGGTCGGTGTGCGCCGCTCAGTGGGGAAGCGGACGGTCTCGTCGTGGGAGAAGGCGCGGGCGTCTTCGTCCTCAAACGGCTGAGCGATGCCGTCGCGGCGGGCGATTACATTTACGGAGTCATCGCCGGGATCGGCCTCTCGAACGATCGCGGAGCCAATCTGCTGGCTCCGCACTCCGAGGGGCAACTCCGCGCAATGCGATCCGCCTACGAACAGGCGGGCTGGCAGCCGAACGATGTCGATCTGATCGAGTGCCACGCAACGGGAACACCAGTCGGAGACGCCGTCGAAATTGAAAGTCTTCACCAACTCTGGCAGCACAAATCCGTGAAGCCACGCCAGTGCGTGATCGGCGGAGTGAAGTCGAACGTCGGCCACTTGCTCACGGGAGCTGGGGCGGCGGGTCTGATGAAAGTCCTCTTTGCGATGAAGCACCGCACGCTGCCGCCAACCGCCAACTACAAGCAACCCGCCGCGCGACTGGCTGCCAACGACAGCCCATTCCGCGTTCTGCCCGAAGCGCAACCGTGGCCAGAGAGGATTGAAGGTCGAGGGTTGGCGGTTGATGGTCAGCAAGCGAGCGGCTCGCATATTCCTCGCCGCGCTACAATCAACGCTTTCGGCTTCGGCGGTATCAACGCGCATGTGCTGATTGAAGAGTGGAGCGAGGAGTGGAGCGACTTCCTTGTCCCCTCGCCCCCGTCATCGGGGGAGAGGGCTAGGGTGAGGAGGCTGAGTGGTGAGAACGCTCACAATTCGTCAAATCAGATTGATGAAGAAAGAACCCCTCACCCTAACCCTCTCCCCTCCAAGGCGAGGGGCGAGGGGACAGGAGAGGAAACCATTCCCATCGCCATCGTGGGCCTCGATTCGCACGTCGGCACGTGGGACTCGAAGCAATCCGTTCAAGAGAACGACTTTCAAGGCAAGCCGCTTGAATGGACCGAGCTCAACTGGTGGGGCGTCGAGCAATCCGATTGGTTCCGACGCGAGGGGCATTCTAACGACACCGGTTTCGTGCCGACTCAACCTGCGAAACCGACCGGCCGTGGAATCACGGAGGTTCGCCTGCCGATGGGCCAGTTCCGCATCCCACCCCTCGAAATGCAGGACATGCTGCCGCAACAGCAACTCATACTGAAGGTGGCTGCTGGTGCGGTGCGAGATGCTCAGAAACGGGACCAGCAACCCAATGTTGCTTCGAGTGTCGAGACGTCGTCGCCGTCTCTCGGTAACCGTACCGGCGTCTTCATCGGGATTGAACTCGATCCCAACACGACGAATTTTCACTTGCGATGGTCCATCGAGCAGGATGCGCCGCGCTGGGCCGAGATGCTCGGCCTCGACTTCACGCCTGATGAACTGGTGGAGTGGACGAAGCAACTCAAGAACACGGTCGGACCGCCGCTTACTCCCAATCGCGTGATGGGCAACCTCGGCGGGATCGTCGCCAGCCGCTTGGCCCGCGAGTTCGATGTCGGCGGTCCGAGCTTCACGATCTCGTGTGGTGGACGTTCCGATTTGGTGGCGATGGAATTGGCCGTTCGTGCATTGCAGAGAGGCGAGTTGGATCAAGCCATCGTCGGCGGAGTTGATCTTTCAACGGACCCGCGATGCAACACCTTCGACCGACCACCACGCGCCAAGTACGACGATGAACGGACGGTCGAAGAGAGATACCAGCTCAATCGTCTTGAGTTCAGGATCCACGATCTTGCTGAAGCGATCGTCCTCAAGCGGATCGACGTTGCGACTCGAGATGGAGACCGCTGCTACGTCCAGATTGTTGAGCGGCCCGGAGTTCCCTATCCGCATCGAACGGAACAACTCGACGCAGGGCAGTTCCGGCCACATGGTTCATCGGGTGTCGCGGGACAACTTGTGATCGATCAACTCAGTCTTTATCACAGTCTGAATCGTTATCTGAAGTATGGAGAAAATCCCGCAGAGTCCGACTGGCATCCGGGTCGGCTTGCGCGGGTTCAGTTTCGTCGAAAAGGGGAACGCCGGAGGTATCGTATTGCCAGCTGGCACAATCAAATCTCGCAGTCTCAAATCTTCTTTCAAGAGGCTGAAGCACAAACGGGTTCAATTGTCGAAGCAGAACGTCGTCGTCCGATCGGCGAGCTTCCACTCGGTTTGTTTGTCGTCGATGGCGGTTCGACCGGCGAACTTTTGGCGACGCTGGATGAACTCGCTCGGATGGTAATGGGTTCGTCGCGCTCGGCAGAAAGCTTGGCCGTTCGCTGGTTCCAAGGGCGACCTCCGAAATCTGACCAGCTCTTGGCGATCACTATCGTGGCGAGTAGCTCCGATGAACTCGTAAAGACCATCGAAAGAGCACGCGACACTCTGCGAGGCAGTGCTTCTCCTGATGAGCAGTTTTCCCGGCAAGTCTTCTTCTCTTCAAGTCCACTCGCAAAGCAAGGTCGAGTCGCTTTTGTGTTCCCCGGTTCGGGAAATGTCTTCTGCCGGATGGCGCGAACGCTACTTTCCGTTTTCCCCGAGGTTCTTCGGCGTCAGGAAGATGAGAACGCCGATCTCGCGGCTCAGTATCGACCTGACCTGATTTGGCCGCACAGGCTCAAACCGCTCGACCTCGATCACAAGACGATGATTTTCTCACAGGTCGCGATGGGGACGGCGATCTGCGACTTGCTCGCGTTGTTTGGCGTGAAGCCAACCGCCAGCATCGGCTATAGCCTCGGCGAGTCCGCGGCGTTGTTCGGCCTCCGCGCGTGGACTGACCGCGACGAGATGCTGCATCGGATGGAAGAGTCACCACTGTTCGGCAGCGATCTCGTCGCGCCGTTCGACGCGGCGCGAAAGGCTTGGGGTGTGCCCGATGGCGAGGACGTGCCGTGGCTGTCTGGAGTGATTGATCGCGCAGCGGATGAGATTCGCGCGGCAATCGCCTCTCTTGCCCCCTCGCCCCAGCCTGTCTTTGGAGAAGAGAACACCTTGGGGGAGAGGGCTAGGGTGAAGGGGCCGAGTGGCGAAGACGCTGTCGATACCTCGCGTATTCCCGAAGAGAGAAGAACCCCTCACCCTAGCCCTCTCCCCTCCAAGGCGAGGGGCGAGGGGACAGGATCAGAACCGCGAGTCTATCTGCTCATCATCAACACTCCTCGACAATGCGTGATCGGCGGTGATCGTTCGCAGGTCGAGCAACTTGTTCGCGACCTCAACGCAACGTTTGTTCCGCTCGCCGCGCCGAGTACCGTCCATTGCGAAGTGTTGCGACAGGTTGAAGCTGTGTATCGCGAGTTGCATCTGATGCAGACGAGCGTGCCAACAGTGGCCGACACGACTCAGGTCGGCCACGAACGCCCCATCGACTTCTACAGTGCCGCTTGGGGCCACAAATACGATCTGACGCTCGAATCGGCCGCCGAGGCCATCGTCGCTCAAGCCGTGGGCACGATTGATTTTCCTCGCGTCATCGAGCAGGCGTATGCCGATGGTGTGAGAGTCTTCGTCGAGATCGGCCCCGGTTCGTCCTGTACCAAGATGATTGATGAGATTCTCGGCGACCGACCGCACCTCGCGCGGGCTGCCTTGCCCAACACGTCGCGTCCCGTCGAGACATTCCTCGAACTCCTCGCGGCCTTGATCGCGGAGGGCGTGCCGGTGGACTTGTCGTACTTGTATGGAGACAGGTTGACGGTTGAGGGGCGGGGGTTGAAAGACAGCGAGGAGTCGTCGAAGTCGCCTGTTCGTGAGATCATCACGCGGGTTGGAGGACTGCCGTTCGAGATACCTTCGCCACCGAACGGCTGGAAGTTTGTGGAGCCGGTCGCTGAACGTGCCTCGTTTCACCACTTGGACAACGCCCCGTATGACGAGCCGCAAATCGAGTCCTCACCTCAATCGACGCGCGGGGCGTTGCCCACGCGGTTAAGCGACGACTCGCTCGTCATTCGCCATACGCCACTCAGCACTCAACACTCAGCACTCGTCACTCAGTACTCGTCGCTGGCCTTCGATCCTCAACCCTCGACCCTCAACCTTTTCAACCAGCTTCAACTCATGACCGATCACCGCACGCAAGCTCACGAAACGTTCCTTCGCTTTTCGGCACGAGCCGAACGGCTGGCGGCCGAGCATCTGGCCGCGTTGGCCCAAGCGGGTACGAAGCCCCAAGGTGACGTGATGTTTCATGCGTCGCCTTCTCCTGTCCCCTCTCCCCCGACTTCGGGGGAGAGGGGACAGGGAATAAGAGAAGAGTCCCTCCTCCTTCCACCTTCGGCCCTCCGCTCTCGCCTCACTCCTCCCCGCTCCCTCGACCGCGATGAGTGCCTGACGTTTGCCATCGGCAAGATCGGCGACGTGCTTGGGACAATGTTTGCGGACATCGACGAGCATCCTACGCGAGTCCGTCTGCCGGACGAGCCGCTGATGCTCGTCGATCGCATCCTGTCCATTGAAGGCGAGCCGCTGTCGATGACTTCGGGGCGAGTCGTCACCGAACACGACATTCATCCCGGCGCGTGGTATCTCGATTGCGGTCGCATTCCGACGTGCATTGCCGTCGAGTCGGGACAGGCCGACCTCTTCCTGTCGGGCTGGCTGGGAATCGACTTTGAGACGAAGGGCCTCGCGAGTTACCGGCTGCTCGACGCGGTTGTCACATTCCACGATGAGCTGCCTCAGGCCGGGAAGACCATCAACTACGACATCCGCGTGCTGCACTTCTTCCGACAGGGTGACACGTACCTCTTCCGGTTCGAGTTCGATGCGACCGTCGATGGCCGACCGTTGTTGACGATGCGCGAAGGCTGCGCGGGCTTCTTCACTCAGGCCGAATTGGCGGGAGGCAAAGGGATCATCCATACGGCTCTCGACAAGCGGCCACGCCCCGGTAAGCGGCCTTCCGACTGGAGCGATCCGGTCCCGATGGCTGTTGAAAGCTATGACGACTCGCAACTGCTGGCCTTGCGCCGTGGCGACCTCGCCTCCTGCTTCGGTCCCGCGTTCGTCGGGCTGCCGTTGCGCGAGGCGGTGACGATTCCGGGATTGATGATCAGTGACGTTGTTCGGCGCGGGTCTCCCGCCCCCGCCCAAACGGCCGACCGTAGGTCTCCTCCTCCGAGTCGCGCGACGCATGACGAGGAGACCTACAGTCCAGCGTTTCGGCGGGGGCGAGAGACCCGCGCCGAACATACGCCCCCTGCCGAACAACGCTCCCGCATGTGGCTGATCGACCGCGTGCTGAAGCTCGATCCGGTCGGTGGCAAGTTCGGCATGGGGACGATTCTCGGGGAACTCGACATCCATCCGGACGACTGGTTCCTGACCTGCCATTTCTGTGACGATCGAGTGATGCCCGGCACGCTGATGTACGAGTGCTGTATGCACACGCTGAGGATATTCCTACTGCGCATGGGCTGGATCGGTGAGGACGGCCAGATCGCGTACCAGCCGATTCCCGAAGTCCGCAGCCGGCTGAAGTGTCGCGGCCAGATCCTCTCGTCCACGAAAAAAGTCTGGTACGAGGTGACTCTCAAGGAAGTCGGCTACGGCCCCGATGCCTACTGCCTCGCCGATGCCCTGATGTACGCCGACGGCAAGCCAATCGTCGAGATCACAGACATGTCAGTGCGATTGACTGAGTTGTCGCGCGAGACGGTGGAGCGGCTGTGGTCTTACTCCGGCCCCCTCTCCCGCCCGGCTTCGGGGGGTGAGGGGGAATTCCATACGGCACCGAATGTCGTGCTCCCGTCAGAAGCGAAAACAGAATTGACGAGACCTGCCACATGGAATCAACCGTCTCTCACCATCGGCCCCCTCACCCTAGCCCTCTCCCCCGAAGACGGGGGCGAGGGGACCACGGCGGCTGCGCCGCGCGCGTTTGATGAACGTCCGCCTTCTCTGGGCTTCAACCCTCAACCTTCAACGATCAACCCTGCCTACGATGTCCGTCCCACGATCTTCAACACCGACCGCATCACCGCGTTCGCCATCGGCAAGCCGTCGGAGGCATTTGGTGATCGTTACCGCGTCTTCGATGACGAGCGGAAGATCGCGAGGTTGCCGGGGCCACCGTTCCAGTTTTTGGATCGAGTCGTTTCGATTGAGAACTGCCAGCCGTGGAAATTGGAAGAGGGGGGCGAGATCGTCGCGCAGTACGACATCCCCGTCGAGGCGTGGTACTTCGCGGCGAACCGGCAGCCGACGATGCCCTTCGCCATACTGCTCGAAACGGCATTGCAGCCATGCGGGTGGCTGGCCGGTTATCTCGGCTCGGCCCTCACCAGTGAAACCGATCTGTCGTTTAGAAACCTCGGCGGCAAGGCAATTCAATACCGCGAGGTCACACCGCAGTCGGGCACGTTGACGACGAAGGTGAAGATCACGAAGGTCTCACAGTCGGGCGGCATGATCATCCAAAACTTCGACTACCACCTGAGCTGCAACGGTGAGCCGGTCTATGTCGGCGACACGTACTTCGGGTTCTTCTCGAAGGAATCGTTGGCCCATCAGGTTGGGATTCGCGATGCGAAGGTCTTCGTCCCATCGCCGGAAGAGTCTTCACTTGTGAGCCGCTTCGACACACCCGACGCCGCGCCATTCGCAAATGCCGACTACATGATGGTCGATGATGCGGAGTTGCTGCTCGACGGTGGGCCGCACGGTCTCGGGTTTGTTCGCGGAACGATGCGCGTCGATCCGAACACTTGGTTCTTCAAGGCACATTTTTTTGAAGACCCGGTCGTCCCCGGATCACTCGGCTTGGAGTCGTTCTTTCAACTGATGAAGTTCTACGCGGCGGCAAGATGGAGGCTTGGAGCGGATGCCCGGTTTCAGACGCCGTCGCAGCAACTCGACGCCAAGACTTCCAAGCCGGTTCCACACGAGTGGGTCTATCGTGGCCAAGTCGTCCCGCGAGATGAACTCGTCACCGTCACGGCCGTCATTCGTGAGGTCGATGACGCAACAAGGCAACTCACCGCCGAAGGCTTCCTGTCGGTCGATAGTCGCGTGATCTACCAGATGAAGAGCTTTACGATGGCAGTCAGTTGATGGCAGGAGATGGCAAGATGCGATCGCGAATCATGTACATCGAACGCAAGTCGGGCGCGTTGACCGGCGAGGCTCGCATCGGCCGAGTCACGTACTCGAAGACGGGGAAATCGGTTTACTATCGCGGCTTGACGTTTCAGACCCAAAGGGGACACGGCTTCAAATCGAACTACGTCGAGGTTGAGTCGGGCGAAGAGTATTGGATCACCGGCTGCAAGAAACGTGGCTCAAACAGACTCTACGGCGAACGCATTCCCATCGAGATCGACGAAGACGTGCGGGGCGAGTACTGGCTCAACATTCGCGGTTTGCCGGATTGCGTTGATCAGCCTGTGGCGTAGGCAGACTGAACCCCCGCATCCAGATCGTCCCCCCCAAGCCGACGCATCGTTGAGTTTTTGTCAAAGCGGTGGCGTGGCTGAACTCTGGAAGCGAACCAGCTACATTGTGGCCGTTCCTGCCCCACCGCTTACCGCTTGCTGGCTCATCGCTCCCTCATGAAATACTCGCGCGTTTACGTTGATGCTATTGGTTACGAGTTGGCTCCTGTCGTCGTGACTTCGGCGGAAATCGAGCAGCGGCTCGAACCGTTGTATTCCAAGCTCAAGATTCCCGCCGGTCAGCTTGAGGCGTGGACCGGCATCTCCGAGCGACGCTGGTGGGCCCCCGGCCATCGGCTCAGCGACGGAGCGACCGAGGCGGCGCGGCGGGCACTCGAACACTCGAACGTGGCCGCGCGCGATGTCGGTGTGATGATCTACGCGGGCGTTTGTCGCGAGCAGTTTGAACCGGCGACGGCGTGCAGCGTCGCCGCGAACTTGGGCATCAGTCCGGATGCGTCGGTGTTTGACGTGAGCAACGCGTGTTTGGGCGTTCTCAACGGGATGGTCGATATCGCGAACCGGATCGAACTCGGGCAGATTCGCGCGGGGATGGTCGTGTCGTGTGAGACGGCTCGTGAGATCATCGACTACACGATTCAGCGGCTGCTCGAAGACATGACGATGGACGCGCTGACGAAGTCGCTCGCCACGCTGACTGGCGGATCGGGTGCGGTCGCGGTGCTGCTCACGGACGGATCGTTCTCACGCGAAAAGCAGCATCGGCTGCTGGGCGGCGTGACGAAGGCGGCCCCTGAACATCACGCCCTCTGCCGCTGGGGCTTCGAGTCGCTCTTGCCTGCTGCCGTGCAAAAGGTCGATGCGATCCTGCCGCAGTCGATCACGCACACGAAATTTGGCAGCTTCATGCCGCAACTGGTCCAGCAAAAAGTGAGCGGTCTGCTGCCAGCGCGGGTGTCACATGCGTTCACGCAATTCATGCAGACCGATTCGATCAGCGTGTTGAAGCACGGAGTCGATCTGGGGCTAAACACTTGGAAGTCGTTCCTCACCAAGATCGGCTTCTCATCGGACGAGATCGACAAGGTGATCTGCCATCAAGTCGGCAAGGGACACCGCGAGCAAGTGATGAACGCGCTCGGTATCTCGCCCGACAAAGACTTCTGCACGTTCCCGTATCTCGGCAACATGGGAACGGTGTCGCTCCCGATGACCGCCGCCATCGCCGACGAACGCGGCTTCCTCAATCGAGGCGATCGAGTCGGCTTCCTCGGCATCGGCAGCGGCCTGAACTGCCTGATGCTGGCCCTCGATTGGTGAAGAGGATGGACCACGAATAACACGAATCGGAAAGGCGGAAGAAGCCGCAAGATATGAACCACGGAAATACACGGAAGAAGATTGCCGAGGGAAAGACGGAGAGAGTTGTGCTGAAACGCGATCTAATGACATCAGTTCGCTTCGTTTTCATTCCGTGACTTCCGTGGTTCCCGCTCTGCCAGATTTCTCTTCCTCAGATTCGTTCGATTCGTGGTTCCCTCCTCCCTTTGATTTTCCTCCCCTTCCTCTTTTCGTGTGGTTCGTGTCTTTCGTGGTCCCTCCCTCAACACTGCCCGGTTACGACTTCACTCACCACTACGCCGACTTGGGCGGGATGCGGATGCATTACCTTGACGAAGGTCGGGGTGAGACCGTCGTGATGCTGCACGGCAATCCGAACTGGTCGTACTACTACCGCAATCTCATCGTGGCGTTGCGCGATCGGTATCGCTGCCTCGTGCCGGACCACATCGGTTGCGGGATGTCGGACAAGCCGGGCGATGACCGATACGAATACTCGTTCTCGCACCGCGTCGCCGACTTGGAACACTGGCTCGACAAATTGCAAGCCGTTCGCAATCTGACGCTCGTCGTCCACGATTGGGGCGGGATGATTGGGATGGCTTACGCGACGAAGTATCCCGATCGAGTGAAGCGTCTCGTGGTCCTCAACACAGGTGCCTTTCATCTCCCCGTGACGAAGCCCGTTCCGTGGCAACTCAAGCTGGCACGCAGCCCGATTGGGGCGCTGCTGGTTCGCGGCTTCAACGCCTTCAGTCTCGGAGCCGTTCAGTCGTGCGTGACACGCCGCCCGATGCCGCCGGATGTTGCGCGGGCCTACTGCGCGCCATACGATTCGTGGGCCAACCGCCTCGCCGTTCATCGCTTCGTGCAGGACATTCCGCTGAAACCCAGCGACCGTGGCTACGATCTGGTGACACAAGTTGGGAACAACCTCGAAAAGCTTGAACACCTCCCCATGTTCATCGGTTGGGGCGACAAGGACTTCGTGTTCGACGAACACTTCCTGCGCGAGTGGCAGTCCCGTTTCCCCGACGCCGAACTCCACCGCTATCCCGACTGCGGCCACTACATCTTGGAAGACGCGAGCGACGAGCTGATCCCGTTGATCCGAACGTTCCTCGATTCGCATCCGTTGTGAGGCAGGGATCCGTCGTAGGGTGCGTGGAGTCTTCAGAACGCACCGTCACCGGAAAGACAATCTCGAACCGGTGCGTTCCGAAAACTCCACTCACTCTACGATGGATTGCTTCACAGCGGGTGCGAATCGAGGAACGTGCG
>JAYVDI010000267.1:0-1852 GCA_043749505.1 Schlesneria sp.
GCCATTGCTCGACGGAGACGGTTGTCGAACCCGTTGGCTTGGCGGGGGTGAGGTCGATGAAGTTGACGACGAGGCCGTCGCCGGTCGCATCGAGCGAAGCGAGGATCGTCACCAGTTGCGACAGTGTCAGCGGGTTGAACGCGATGCGAGTCGATTGGACGCGATAGCTCGACTGCGCCAGCGTCGTCGGCGACTGCGGATCAATCGCCGCAATGATGCTGCTCGACAACCGCGCGGCTTCGGCAGCGGCTTGAACTCGCTGCGAAATTTGAGCGGCCGATTCGGGTGAGAGTTGGGCACGCGACGGTTGCTCTTGCAGATCGCGAATCTTCGTCGCCAGTCCACGACACTCTTTCAAATTGTCGAGTGCCACCGTGTACGACGATGAGGCTTGTCGGAGCCGATACGCACTGAAGAGAACGGCGACGAACAGCAGTCCCAACGTGACTGCGAACATCTGACTGATTGAGGGGCGCTGGGCCGTCATGGCTTGCCCTCCGGCTTGGTGGTAGGCTTGATACCGGTTGAAGAACCCCTGACCCCCGGCCCCTCTCCCCGCAAGGCCGGGGCGAGGGGTGAAATGGTGTTGCGAGGTTTCGGGGGATCGTCCTTGCTCACGCTGCGGGTTGGTGGGGGTGGCTCGGCCTCTTTCTGTTCGGTCTCTTTTCGTTCGGCTTCCAGATTGAATGAAACTCCCCCGGTCGCGTTCTGCGATGTCCCGGCCGGTTTCACGTCGAAGCCGCGTGCGGTGAGAGCGGTGGTCATCGTCGTCGCGTCACGGTGCGATTGAGCTTCCACTTGCAATCGCACGCGACGGCCATCGACCGACAGTGACGCGATCCGGAATCGAACCGACTCGGGGAGCGCGGCCATCAGTTCGGCGAGCGTCTCGACCGCCGAAGCCAGCACTGGCATCGTCGCCTCATCCCCGCGCAGTCCGGACAGCTTGGCCAGTTCGCTCTTCAATCGCGTCCGCACACCGACCGGGATTTTGGATTGGGGAAACAGCTCGCGAAACAGCTTTTCCTGTTCGGCCTGAGCCGTGACCGCGCGCGACTGCAATGTGGCGACACGCAGTTCGCTGACGCCGAGGATCGTGCTGAGCGCGACCAGCGCGGCGAGGACGGCGGACTGCACCAAGCCGCGAATCGCCCGATACGGCTGCGGACTGGCGAGCGCATCACGGCGCAGGTCGATCGTGGGTCCGCGCGTCCCGGTCGCCAAGTCCCGCGCCCCGCGAGCCGCCTCGTCCAACAGCGAAGTTGTTTCATCCAGCCGCGTGATCTCGAAGCCGGTTTGCTGAAGTGCGGTCGCGATCTCAGCACTCACACCGCGACAGACGAGCCGCAACGCACCGACCGCTTCCAAACTGACCGCGACCAACTCGCGCACCACGTCTTCCGAGTCGGCCACCAGTTTCGTCCACCGCCGCCACTGAGGCGGTCGTCCGACGAACAGGTGGCAATCGTCTTCATCCTCCCACAGCAGGAGCGTGTCGCCGCTGGACTCGGTGCGGAGCGAGTCGGCCTTCAAGGCGACCGCCTCGACCGCCAGCCAGACGGTGGGAACGACCGACCGCACGTTGATGCCGTCGAGTTGCAACGCTTCGATCAGCGGCAGGAGGTCGGGGACGTTCGTGCCAATCCCCATGACGTGGGAATCGGTGACGATAAAGTCGGCCACAAACTGCTCGACCGACGCGGGCAGTCGCGATTCAAGCGCGTACAGTAACCCCGTCCGATCCGCCACCGACACACTCGCGTCGCGCGGGATCGCCCCCACCAAACACCGCGCCGAGTCCAACCCCAGAACGATCTCGCCCCCGCGAAACCCATCCCCTTTCAACGCCGCT
>JAYVDI010000268.1:0-13072 GCA_043749505.1 Schlesneria sp.
CCCGGAATCTCGGTCGTGTTCTTGTCGCCGTTCTTGCCGTTAAGATGCCATTTGCCGAAGTGCCCCGTCGCATACCCGGCGGACTGCAACACTCGCGCGGCGGTCAGTTCCTGCACACGGATCGGTGAGCCAGGCGAGAACGTACCCAACCTCAAAACACGAACAGCAGTTGCATACTCAACTGAGTCACTCGGGTCAGCGACTTCCACTGCTTGAAACTCAAACTCCTCGCAATACACGACGATCAGTACGCATTAGCCGGATGAACTGGAAAAAACACTTCGGAAGGATATCGCTTCCTCAATTCTCGGCAGGCTCACACCGATTGAAATGCGGAGTGGGGAACCGGATACTTCGGGCCGTTGTGAAGCGTCTCACCAGTCACTTTCTGGTCTGCGTTCGTTCTGCCGAATTCAGCGTGAGTTCGGCGATTCGATGATGGCTGGGAAATGACGATCCAACAAGCAGGAAACCAGATGATGAAGAACTGTTGGCTTTCGATTGCGGTCATGTTTGGTCTTGCTCTGCCGGTGTTCGCGGCGGACAAGGTCCAACCGGTGCGAATGGGTTGCGGGATCATGACCTTTGACACGGTCCCCGGTTGGGGACTGGGTGAGGACGGGAAGTCGGTCCTTGGCTCGACTCACGGTGGAGTCGTTGTCGATAAGGCTGGCAGCGTTTACACGACATCAAGTCTGGGGATCTTCGTCTTTTCCCCCGAGGGCAGAGTCATTCGCCGGTTCCTCGGCGACAAGTACTCGAACATCCATGACATCGAAATCCGCTCGGAGGGCGATGCCGAGTTCCTGTACTGCGCCCGCAACGCCGCTGGGGAAGGGATCAAGATTCATGCCGAGACCGGAGACATCGTGCTCAGATTGGGCATTCCCGAAGAGTCCGGATTGAAGCTGACCAAATGGAGTCCCACGGCGATCACTGTCGCTCCGAATGGCGACATCATTCTGGCCGACGGCTACGCGAGCAACCACATTTTTAAGTTCGACAAGACCGGCAAATACCTGATGCACTTCGGTGTCAAAGGGAACGGCCTGAAGGAATTCAACACCGCGCACGGCATGACCTTGGACACGCGATACGAGCCTGCTCGCCTGCTAATTTGCGACCGCAACCACACCCCGAAGGGCCGCCTACTGCATTACGATCTCGACGGTAATTTCATCGACGAAGTCGTGACCGGCCTCGGCATGCCGACTTCGGCCACCGTGCAGGGGGACTATGTTTCAGTGCCCGATCTGCACGGACGGGTCGTCATTCTCGACAAGAGCAACACGATCATGGCCGTCCTCGGTCACAACGCGGACCCGGCGACGCGCGTGAACCATAATGTCCCGCAAGACAAGTGGGTCGAAGGCATCTTCAACGGCACCCACGGCTCCTATTGGGACAAGGACGGCAACCTGTACGTGCAGGATTGGAACGTCTCGGGCCGCATCATGAAGTTGGTGCGGGTGAAGTAACCGCATGCTCCGACTGTTCCCAATTATCCCTCGCACGGCCCCTGATGAGAGATTGGCGAGCGCCCACCGTAGGGCTGCGGGTTCTTGATCGCGTGGTCGAAACCGGTGGCCTGACTGCATACGGCTCGCCTTGAATATCTCACTCATGCCCGTGTGAGGTAGACCTCTCACTCATGAATTGCATGGGTTTGGAACTGCCGCAATTCGTCGATTCTCAAGTCCGCCTAGCGGGGATTCGAGAGCCTAGCCGTGTGGCGTAAGGGCTTTGCCCACCGTTGGTGGGCAAAGCCTGTAGAGGCAAGCAACAGGGCGTTGGCGGAATCGTTTCACAACAGCGTTTCGAGCAGCATCCGAATCTTGCGGAGTTCGAGTGCGCGATCGTTGTCTTTAAGGAGCGCAGGGAGGATCTCGACCGAGAGTGCTCGTGCGTAGTTGTAGCGGCGCAACTGGCCGATGATTCGGCTGTAGTCGATCTCACCGAGGCCGACTGCAACCTGCAACTCTGAAGGCAGCGTGTCCCGGAGGTGCGTGTGATAGACGTACTGAAAGATTTGGTCGTGCGACTGGTTGGCGAATCGGCTGCAAATGAAATAGCTCGGGTCATAAGTGACACCCAAGCCGGGTACGGCTTGACACAATTCGACCGCCGTCTGCGGATCTTCGGTCAAGAAGCCGGTTTTCGTTTTGAGTGACAGCCGGATTCCCGAAGAGTTGGCGGCAGCGAGTCGACTGCGAAGACGATCAATCTCCTCATTGAACGGTGTCCCGATCGGAGCGGCTGGCAGCGTGATCTGAGTCACCTTCAGCATTTTGGCGAGGCGGCAGAGTCCCTCGAAGACTTCTTGCGTCGGATCGCTCTCAAGGCACAGTCCGACAGGAGTCATGCGAGTGGCTTCGCGGTACTGCATGTAGAAGCGATCCGGAGCGGCCGCCACCTCCGAGGGCTTGATGTGGTCGGACTTTTCGTCCATCCAGAGTTCAATCTTGTCAAACCCGACATCAACCAAAAGCTGGCAAGCTTCAGGAAAACTTTTGTCTTCAAAGCATCGCGACGAGGCGGCTACGAACACGGCTCACACTCCCTTGCGCAGATGAGGCACTTTTCCAGTGAACTCTCGAACTCGACTCGACCGGCCGAAATCATTTCAGCCGGGGCTACGCTTCTAAACCTTGGGAACTGGCCCCTTGAAAATAGAAGTGTCCCCTGGTTGGCAACAGTTGCAACTGACAGCCTGACAGCGACTTGACTCATGAATGAGGACACCGTTCCAAGCTCTGAGGCGGGCGGTAACTTAGTTCGGTTGGGCAGTTTCTGCAAGAACGTCCCACAGTTCGTCTCGTGATGATTCTAACTCCTCTCCGGAATGTTCGTGTTCTGACGGTCAAAATGCCGATAGAGGAGAACGAACAGGATCGGTCAGAGCGACCGTCGAGCGAGCCGCCTTCCGGGGAACGTCACATGCATATCAGATCGAGTTGGAGATTGATGGTCGTTGTTGCGGTCACGGCTACCGTGGGGTGTGCTCAAGTCGGACCAACGATTCGTGGGCAATCACCCTCGGCGGCGTTGTCGGCCACAGCCGCTGCTAACGTCGGTGGGAATGGACAGCCGCAACAGGGGCCGCTCATTGGAGAAGCTCCCGGCTACGGGCAGTTCGCCCACGGTCGAATTGCCGAACACACGAAGCACGACTTCAAAGCTCACAACGGCTTCCGTGACCAAATCTTCGGGTATGACGGCGGGTATTATGCCGGGCAAGACGGCTACTACACCGAACATGACCGGACCTATGTGACGGATCAGGGCGGTTGTCAGCACTGCCAGAACGGACAAGCCTGCCCCGCCGACGGTTGCCCGCATTGCGGACACGGCTGCCAAGACATGCGAGGAGTTCTCGGTCACGGCCCGAATGGTTTCCCGACTCACTATCAGACCTATCGCCACGACTGGCCGCTGAACATGGTCTATCCGCAAAGTCCGGCACCCTCTGCGATGGTGCAGTACCCGTACTACACATTCCGAGGCCCGACGGATTTCTTCATGAAGTGATTGCGTTTGCGTGACTCTCCAAAAACATTTCACTCCGCCTGTGCGACCTCGCGCGGGCGGAGTTCGTCTTTGGACTCAACCATCGCTTTTGCCAATGACGACGATCCCGGATTCCGTAACGACGTAGCCTCGGGCGCGGTCTTCATCGGGGTCGAAGCCAATGCTCACTCCCTCGGGAATGCGGACTTGCTTGTCGATGATGGCCTTGCGGACACGCGCGTTGCGGCCGATGACGACGCCGTCGAACAGGATCGAGTCCTCGACACTCGCCCAACTGTTGACGCGGACGTTGTAGCCGACGATCGATCTCTGAACGGTCCCGCCCGACACGATGCTCCCGCCGCAGATCAGGCTGTCGAGCGCATGGCCAACGCGCGGTTTCGGTTCTGTCATCTGAGCGAACACGAATTTCGGAGGCGGACAGTTCGGCTGATAACTGCGTAGCGGCCAATTGCTGTCGTACAGGTTCAACTCCGGATCGACGGCAATGAGGTCCATATTGGCCTCATAGATCGCATCGAGCGTCCCGACATCGCGCCAATAGCGGCTATCGCCGGTGTTCTTATCGCGGAACGGAAACGCCCGCACGAGATGGCTGTCGATCAACGACGGAATGATGTTCTTGCCGAAGTCGTGTGAACTCTTAAGATCAGACGCATCGGCGATCAGGCGGTCGAACAGAAAATTTGTGTTGAAGACGTAGATACCCATTGAGGCGAGGCACTTTGTCGGATCGTCGGGCATTGGCTTGGGATCGGCGGGCTTCTCTTGGAACTCAACGATGCGATGGTTCGAGTCCACCTGCATGACTCCGAACTCGGTTCCCTCTGGGAGAGAACAAGGGATGCAACCAATCGTGAGGACCGCCCCCGATTCGATGTGGTCTCGAACCAACTCGGAATAATCCATCTTGTAGATGTGATCGCCCGCCAAGATCACCAGATGGTCCGAGCGGCATTGCTCGATGGAGTAAATGTTCTGGTAGACGGCGTCAGCAGTTCCTTTGTACCAGTCTTCGTGAAGTCGCTGCTGTGGCGGAAGGATGTCGATGAATTCGTCCAGTTCGCGGCAGAGGAATCGCCAACCAAGATTGAGATGCCGGTCGAGGCTGACTGCTTTGTACTGCGTCATCACGAGAACCTTCCGCAGGCCGCTGTTGATGCAGTTCGAGAGGGCAAAGTCGATGATGCGGTACGCGCCACCAAACGGCACCGCGGGCTTGGCTCGGTCGCGTGTCAACGGCTCCAGCCGAGTTCCCTTGCCACCCGCCAGGATCAGTGCCAGCACGTTCTTCATCGCAGCCTCTTTCTCGCGTCGTAATCCGTTGTGATTGTCGGACGGGTTACAGATTTGCTGGACTCATTCGGCGACCGCCTTCAAGAGCGAAAGCAGCGTCGAGCGAATCTTTGGCTCGGCGTCGGTGGCCAGATAACTCGATCGAGCCCGCCAAGTTTCGTAACCGCCGAGCTGATGTTGCTCGGGAGTCGGCAGATACCCGTTGTAGCCGTTGGCCAGTTCAATTGTGAACGTCGCGGGAAGCGGGCTGTGTTTCTTCAGCGCGAGGCCGGTCTCGGTGAACGTCTCACAGGGACTCGACACGATCCCGAGCTGTCCGATGCGAAAGGCTTGGAGCTTGGCTTTCATCGTGGCGGGGTACTTCGCGAGTAGAACGGTCTCTCTGGCATAGATCAGCGGCATGCCTCGCAGCGGTCGTTCGTTCACTTCCGCAAGGCGTTCCTCAGCGGCTGCGACTTCTTCGGGCGAGGGGACTCGCACGCCGAGTTCGACTTCAGCCTCGCGCACTTTCAGCGGCAGTGAATCCTGATATTGAATCTGTTTGTATGCCTTCGCGGCCGCTTGAGCGACGATTTCGGCGACGATCCCCATTTGCTCGTAAGGCTCTCGCTTGGGGCCGGTCTTGAGACTGAAGTTGACGTTGTTCACGTCGGCACTCGCCCCATTGGACAGAATGGCGACGAATGGCGGCTTGCCCTGCGCCAGACTCTCCTTGCCTGTTGACGCGCCGACGTGACGGCCGATCCGCACGCAGAACTCACCAAAGTAATCGGCCGACAACTGGCCACCGCTCACACCACCGACGTAGTGCAGCGAGTAATTTGCCAGCAGCGCGATCGGCCTACCGTCGCGGGCTTGCACGGCCATCAGCGAAACCTGCGGGTCAATCGGTCCCGCCTGCTTGTCCACTTGCGGATTGCTGTAACCGGGATTCATCTTCGCTTGGTCCGTGCGACCGCCGAACGGGTCTTCGCTGATTTCGCCCGGCTTGAGCAACCAACGTCGATTGAATATTTGCGACGGTTCGTCAATCGTGCCCCAGCCGATCCGAGCCGGTTCAAGTTGTCGATGAGCCTGCTCGATCCCCTTTGCAATTTGAATGGGCAGAAATTTCACGTACTTCGCGTCGGGATCACTCTGAAACACGCCGGTCGATGTTGGACACGAGTGCGAGTGCGTGGCCGAAATCAAAATGTGCGAAGTCGGGATGCCGGTCTGCTCGTTGGCAAGCCGTTTTGCTTCATCCAATAACTCGCGCGGCAACATGCAACTGTCGCAGACGACGATCGCGAGCGTCGTCTCAGCGTTGGAAAGGACCAGGCACCGTGCATGCAGCGGATCATGTGCCGACTGAGCGAGTGTGTCCGTCATGTTGCCGTTCACCGAGATCGGGAACTCAGTCGGCGTGATGTCCTGCGCGAAGGCTCCTGCCCGCAACGATTGCGGCGATTCGGCGGCAATCACTTCCTCAGAAATCGTCGTCGCACAGGCAACGAACGACACGAGCAGCATCAGAAAACGAGCGGCAGGCGTGGAGCAATCAACCATGGAGAAGTCCCCGATTGAGAGAGGGTCGAGCCGAAATGAACGGAGCGTGTGTCGTGACGAAGTCAGCCGAACCGACTCAAATGAGCTGATCCTCCCGACAGTCTGTCGCAGCGTTCATAGAGCCGCAACTGACGAGTCAGATTCCGGAACACGGCATGATTCAACGCGCCGTTTTTGTATCCGAGCAGTGCCTTGCGAGCGAACCACACTGCCGAAACAATCCCCGTCCCCCGCTTCCAAACCGATTGTGAAGCGGCAGCCAATCAACCTCAATGACATCAAGAGACCGCTATGAAGCTGCCTGCAAAGCCTCGAATCCTCGCACTCCCCGTCGCGGCCCTGATCGCCGCGTGTTGCGGGTGTGAACCGCCGCCGCGTTCGGTCAGGCCAGCAGCGCCAACTCCTGCAGTGACCGCACCGGTGACACCAGCCGTCGCCACAAGTGAAAACGACGCTTCAACGGCGGAGGTAACCGGCGAATCAGCGACCGGCGCGAAGCCATTGGAGTTGCGAGCCATGAACTGGGGCGAGGCTCAAGCGTTTGTGGCTGAACACAAAGGGAAGGTCGTCGTCGTGGATGTCTGGTCCACATCGTGCCAGCCGTGCCTAGAAGAGTTCCCGCACTTGGTGGCATTGCAGCAGCAGTATCCGAACGATGTGGTCTGCGCCTCGTTCGATTGCGACTTCATCGGAGCGAAGAACAAGCCGGTCGATTACTACCGTGAGCGAGTCCTCAAAGCGTTGACCGACATGAAGGCGGAGGCCATCGTCAACTTGATCTCGACGGTCCCTGCGGATGAGTTGTTTCAACAGATGGATCTCGATTCCATCCCGGCCGTCTACGTGTTTGATCGCGAGGGAAAGCTCTCGAAACGCTTCGACAACCGAACGCCGGTCGGTGGTGGCCAGGAAGGAATCTCGTACGAGAAGCAGATCGACCCACTCGTGGCCGAACTCGTGAAGGTCGCCGGTCAGTGAGTGCTGTGGCCAAGGGACTGTGACATGCGCAAGCATCTCGGAAAACTGATTCTCGGCGTAACGCTCGTCGTAATACTCGGGGCGTTTTTGATTTACCGAGACATTAATACGACGATTCGTAATTCGTATGCGCAATGGTGGGTCGCGGATATGGTCAAGGTTCATCTCACTGCGAATGAACAGCGCTGGCCAACGTCATGGGATGATTTGCGTGACGACTATGAAGAGTGTGTCAAACAATCAGGGCGACCGTGGACATTTGATGAATTGATATCTCGCGTCGTTGTGGACTGGAATGTCGATGTTCAATCTCTGAAGGCGAAGCCTTTGGTTCCGGAGCAGGTTCCCTTTCGGGTAATTTGGCTTCGAGACGGTTCATCGTCGCATTGGTCGAATCATGAGCCGAATCGGATGATATGGGATTATTTGAAGCAGCAAGAGCAGAGCCAATCGGGCACAGTGAAGTGATGTAGTGGTTCGTGTTCACCGTGCGTTCGCTTTCTAACTCACCCCCTTTTATTTCCAGACAAGTTGCAGCCCCATGGTTGATTCTTCTCGCCGACGGAGTGCCCGCCGCGATGTGCTGACCAATCACAATCGCTGCTGGATTTGGGGGCGTCATGTGGTGCTGGCCACTCTGCGAGCAGCGCGTTGGCCGATCCTCGAACTACTGATTGGCGACCGTGCCGACGACGCGCTCTGGGACGAAGCGGCTCGCTTGGCGCAGGAGTGCGGCGTGCAAGCGATCGCCACCGACGATGGCTCGCTCACCAAAGCCTGTCGTTCGAGCGAGCATCAAGGGATGGCGGCGAGGATGGCGCCGTTCCCATACCACACGCTCGATGAACTCGTGCAGACGCTCCCTGCTCAGGCAATGCTCGTCGTGCTGGACCGGCTGCAAGATCCGTTCAACTTCGGCGCGATCGTTCGCTCAGCCTCGACACTCGGTCTCGACGGAATCGTGATCGGAGAACACGAGCAAGTGGATGTGAACAGCCAAGTGGCCCGCAGCTCGGCGGGCGCGGTCAATCACATCTCACTCGCGCGCACGAACGATCTGATCGCGGCGGTCGATTCCCTGCGAGAACGCGGCTTCCAAATCGTCGCCGCCTCCGAGCGAGCCAACACGCCGCTCTATCAAGCCACGTTCCAACGCCCGACCGTCGCGATCATCGGCAATGAAGGGCGAGGCATCCGCCCGGAGCTGCTCGCGCGGTGTGACCAGTCACTCAGCATCCCGATGAGCGGCCCAGTCGGTTCGCTCAACGCCGCCGTCGCCGCAGGAATCTTATTCTACGAGATGCGGCGACAGCGACTGACCTCGTAAGATGGGCACTCTTGCCCGTCTGGCTTTGGTGCCGATTATCCTCGCAGCATCCAATGGTCTGTCTCACACCAACCCGAAGCGTGAGCGAGGAGTGAAAGCGAGGCGAGGCCGCTTCCTCGCTCACGCTTCGGGTTGGTATTGCTGCCACCCGCCGACCATGAAAGCCGGACGGGCAAGAGTGCCCGTCCTACACAACCGCGACACGTCCTACATAACCGCCCAAAGAAAGCTGACTGATGTCGTTGATCCTGCGAAACCCGCACAGTGTTGAAGCCGCGTTGCGAGTTCGTCCGACCGATGTGTTTGAAGTGCGACTCGCTCCGGGTACTCCTTCACCGCGCTGGGCCGCCGTAGCCGAGTTGGCTCGCCAACTCGACATCCCGATTCGCACGAGCCTCGCCGCGCCCGATCGAAGTTCATCCAGCAAGGGAAAAAGCGAACGACTCGGTGCGGCTTCGGCCACAGTTCAAGAACGGACGGACCTGCTCATTGATGAACTCTTCACGGAGGAAATGACCGCGCAGCCGGGCCTCTGGCTGGCGCTCGAACAGTTGCAAGACCCGCACAACGTCGGCGCGATCTTTCGCACGGCGGCATTCTTCGGTGTGAAGGGAATCATCCTCACGCGCGAGCGTTCGGCACCGCTCTCGGCGACGGTCTACGACACGGCGTCGGGCGGCTTGGAATACGTGCCGTTCGCCGTCGCATCGAATCTCAGCCGAACGATCACACTCGCGAAGGCGGCTGGTTTGGCGGTCCTCGGCACGTCGGAACATGCCGCCCAGAACCTCGTGAGTCCGCCCACCGATCGCTCGACACTCCTGATCTTCGGCAACGAAGAACAAGGGCTGAGAAAGGTCACTCAGGAGAACTGCGATGAACTCTGTTGCCTCACACCACTCGGCCCAATTCAGTCGTTGAACGTCTCCGTCGCGGCGGGAGTCCTGATGTCGAAGCTCGCACCAGCGAACTCGCACTAGGCACTGTGAGATCCGGCCCAGCAATATTCACATGGCCATTTCAGGTCCGCTCGATTCCCTGATGAGACGGCGGTTCTCATACTTCGCACCCGAGCTGCGGGAGAGTTCGCCAAGCATGTCGCACGCGATTACCCTCCCGCGAATTGACTTGCCCCGTTTCGTTAGCCAGGAGTTCCTCATGCGAGTTCACCGTGTCTTGTTCGCTGCGACCCTCAGTGCGTTGTTGTCCGGGGCGGTGGCCAGCGCCGTCGAGTGGGGCTTGAAGGAGGGCACTCCCACGATCCAGTCGGCGGGGCCGTTGGCGTTCGGGCCCGACGGCATCCTATTTGTCGGCGACACGAAGTCGGCGACGATCTTCGCCATCGGCACCGGCGACACAAAGGGCGATCCGTCGAAGATCAAGCTCGACGTGGCGGGCCTCAACACCAAGGTGGCCGAACTGCTCAAAGCCGGTTCCGCCACGATCAACGATCTCGCAGTGAATCCGGTCAGCGGCAACGTCTACCTGTCCGTGACCGCCGACGCCAAGCCCGCTCTCGTGCGAGTCGAAGCAGATGGCAAGCTGAGCCAAGTGTCGCTCGCCAAGGTTCCGTTCCAGAAGGTTTCACTGCCGAATGCTCCCGAAGACAAAGAGGTGATCGGCCGTAACGGCCAGAAGTCCAGCCCACGCGATGAGGCGATCACCGATCTTGCCTATGTAGATGGCAAAGTGTTCGTCTCGGGCAAGGCGGGTGGAGCATCTCCCTCGAACGTGCGCGAAATTCCGTTCCCTTTCAATGACGCCAACATCGGCAGCAACGTCGAGATCTATCACGCCGCGCACGGTCGCACCGAAGACAACGCGACGATCCGCACCTTCATCCCGCTGAACATCAACGGCGAGCCGAGCCTGCTCGCCGGCTTCACCTGCACGCCACTCGTGAAGTTCCCCGTCAGCAGCTTCAAGCCGGGTGAGAAGTCCAAAGGAACGACCGTCGCCGAACTCGGCAACCGCAACAAGCCGCTCGACATGATCGTCTACAAGAAGGATGGCAAGGACTTTTTATTGATGTCGAACAGCGCCCGTGGTGTGATGAAGATCAGCACCGAAAACCTCGCGACGAATCCCGGCCTCACGACTCCCGTATCGGGTGGCGGCATCGCCGGTCAATCGTTTGAGACGATCAAGGAACTGGAAGGAGTCGTTCAACTCGACCGCCTCAACAACGATCACGCGGTCGTCGTCGTGCAGTCGTCCCCGACATCGCAAGACCTACGCACCGTGGTCCTGCCGTAACCGCTTGTCTGCCTCTCGCGTTGTCCCCTCGCCCCAGCTCTGTGGGGAGAGGGTTAGGCTCTGTCCCGTAAATCAGCCGCAGGGCGCTAGCCCTCGGTTGTTTTGTCGAGAACCGGGGCTAGCAGCCTGTTGAACAAGAAGCCGCAGCCTGACGGCATGCGGCTCGCCAAGCTTTCACTCTCAGCCGCGTGAGAGATAACAACGCGCACGCGGCTTTCGGCCTGTGTCATCTGGCCGCGGCCTCGTCGTTCGAACGGATCATGAGCACGATGAAGACCGACAGCAGCGCGGTCCCTGCGAAGACGCCGAAAATGACATTGAGTGGGACATGACGGTCTCGCAATGCCCCGAAGCCCCAGTCGGCGAAGCCGCCACAGCCGATACTCACGAAGTTCATGATCCCGTAGCCGGTGGCTCGCAATTGAGGCCGCACGATCTGGCAGAGGATCGGCATGTTGTTGCAATCGAAGAAGCCCCAGCCGAGGCCGAACAGAATCAGAAAGCCAATCGCCGCTCCCAGCGTGGTGGCATTCCCGACACCGAACAGCGCTGGCAGAAAGAAGCTCATGCCGAGCGCGCTGACAAAGATGCGTCCCCGCGATGTGCGCCTCATCCAGCGATCGGCCAGCCAACCGCCGATGCCGACGCCGATCAACGAAGCGAACTGCACATACAGCACCGCCGACATGCCCGCTCGCCCCTGACCGAGACCGAACTGTTCTCGCAGGATGTCGGGCATCCAGTCCTTCACCACCCAACCGGCCATCGCCGGGAGCGTGAAGTACACGACGAGCAACAGGAAGCCCGTGTTCGTCAGCAACTCGCGCGCGGCCGACCACGGTGAGACTCGTTCGGTTGCTGAAACTGTACGCGGCGGATTGCGGAGCAGAGCGAACAGCGGTAGCGAGTAGAGAACGCCCACCAGTCCGCAGACACTGAAGGCCCAGCGCCAGCCCAAGGATGGCTCATCAGCCACGTAGCCCGCGAAACCGCCGACAATGATCCCGGCATAAATTCCCATCTGGTGGAACCCCACCGCACGCGAACGAGTCTCGCTGGAATGGAACTCGGAGATCAACGCGAGCGCCGCCGGGATATAGAACGCCTCGCTGATCCCCATCAGCGCGCGGGCCGCGATCAGTTGAGGAAACGTCGTGACATAGGCTGTCAACAACGTGACGGCCGACCAGACGAAGAGACTCGCCGCGATCACATGCCGCCGACTCGACCGATCCGCCACATAGCCACCGACCGGACTGAGGCCCGCGTAGACCCACTTGAAGCAGCCGAGCACGATCCCCCAGTTGGCTTTGGTCGCGATGTCGGGGATGTCCCCCATCATCGACCCCTTCATTGATGCGAGCATCTGCCGGTCGAGATAATTCAACAGAGCCACAGGCACCAGCAGCGCGACCACCAGCCAAGCGGTGCACATTCCGCTCGACGGAGAGGAAGAAGGCAAATTCGTCATCGTGCAAAAATCCAATCGCGTGAGCGGGAGAGAAGGACTCGTGAGGCAAGCTTGTAACCTGTCTGAGTCCAACACTGGAAGTTGGGCGATCGTTCCTGTCACATCCTCAACGAACTCCGCGAAGGAATCCGTTCCTCGTCTACATCTTTATCTTTCTGCCTCTCGCTTCCCGTCTCCGCTTTTGACTCGACATGCAGCGGCCGCAGGCCATCGCCTTGTTGGGTCTGCGAAACTTGTAGGGTGGGACCAGTGGGGCTTCGCCGCGCCGGCCCACCATGATTTCTCGACGTTTCCAGATGGTGGGCTGGCGCTCGAAGCGGGCTGGTCCTACCCTACGTTGAACAAGGCGATGGCCCTGCAGCGGCTGACTGAAGGCTATCGACGAGGGTTCAGGGCGACATGATCCGCAAGCGGACAGATTGGAAACCTACTCCACAGTCGCAAACGGCCACTCCTTGCCGAGCGCCTCGCGCTGGAGCCGCGTCAGTTGGGCGATGCCGTGGGCGGCGAGGTCGAGTTGTCGATTGAGCAACTCGCGCGAGAACGGTTTTCCTTCCGCCGTTCCCTGCACTTCGATGAACTCGCCCGAGCCGGACATGACCACGTTCAGATCGACTTCGGCCTGGCTGTCTTCGATGTAGTCGAGGTCCAGAATCGGCGTCCCCTCG
>JAYVDI010000269.1:0-6618 GCA_043749505.1 Schlesneria sp.
TGGTCGCGAAATGAGCAGCGGTCATAGCCAGCGAAGTTAGAAAATACTCTCGCCAAAACAGTCTGTCTTCACTGATCGTCAGTCCGCGGGTTCGGTCGCTCGCGCGAAGGCTGAGAATGATTTCTTGGCCGTGACGGTGGCGGATGCGTTCTTGAACGCGGCTGATGCTGCCAGCGCAGGCCTGGACCGGCGAAGATCGACGGACACCAACAGCGTCCGCTACGAACACATCCTCGCCGTGATGCGTTCACCGTTGGCCAGCCCGACAGTCGCTCCTTGATAATCGGGTCATTGCCATTCCACAAAGCCAGTGCGAAACACAGTCGCGGCTTGTGATCGCAGTCCCCCCGCCAGCCCAGCTCCACCCGAGTGATACGCTCGCGACCGGGCCTCCCTTTTTTCACAGAGCAATGTGGCCACGGCTTTCGTTGAGCGATCTTGCAGGCGGTCTCCATACCACTTTGGCAACGACCTCCGCGCGTCGGCATGTTCCGCCGAAAGCCCTCTTGACGCAGTTTCGGCCGATTCCTACAACCCGCGCGTCTGTCAGGGGCGGCTGGACCATTTTGGGTTGGCTGCGGTTCGGAACATCATTTGGTTCGGAGAAACAGTCATGAGTGCAGGGACGCACGGCACGGCGGGAAGCGGCGGCGGCAAGCAAAAACGTCGCATGATGATGGCCTTGGGTGGCGCGGCGGTGGCCGTTGTGACCGCCGGTCTGCTGATGCAGTACTTCCGCGCTCCGGCGGGTCATGCCGCCGCGGATTCCGCTGCCGGAACGGCACGCGTCGGTGGAGCGAAAGCTCCCGAGGTACTGGCCCGCGTCGGCAAAGAGTCGATTCTGTACGATGCCGTCGCTGAAGAATGCGTCGCGCGGCACGGCAAGGAAGTCTTGGACGATCTCATTCACCGGCTCGTGATTCAGCAGGCGTGCGAAGCCCAGCAGATCACGGTGACCGAACAAGAAGTCTCGCAAGAAATCGACAAGATCGCCAAGCGATTCAATCTCGATGTGAGCCAGTGGCTGCAGATGCTTCAGGCCGAGCGAAGCATCACACCCATTCAATACCGCACGAGCGTGATCTGGCCGATGGTCGCGTTGCGAAAGTTGGCCGGCGAGCAGATTGAGATCAGCGAGGACGATCTGAAGAAGGCGTTCATTCGCGAGTACGGCCCCCGCGTGAAGGCGCGCGTGATCATGCTCGAAAACCTGCGACGAGCGAACGAAGTTTGGGAAGAGGCCAACCGCAACCCTGACGACTTCGAGCAACTCGCGCAGAAGCACTCGGTTGATCCGAACAGCCGCGCGTTGGGTGGTCAGGTTCCACCGATTCCACGATTCACCGGCAACGACGATCTCGAAAAGGCGGCCTTCAAGTTGAAGGAAGGGGAGATGTCGGGCGTCGTTCAGATCGGCACCGGCCGCTACGTGATCCTGAAGTGTGAAGGCCGCACCGAGCCGGTTGTGACCGACATCGAAGAAGTCCGCAACTCGCTGGTCGATCAGTTGACCGAGGCCAAGACGCAGCAGTCGGTCGCCAAGGTCTTCGAGAAGATCAAGGAACAGACGCGCGTGGACAACTATCTGACACGGACCTCAAACGGCCCCGGCCCCGGTGCTGGACCGACTGGTTCCGGAGTTCAGCCCGTCAGTGCAACGGGAACGCGGCAACCCGCTGGTCCAGCGAGCCGATCTGCGGCAGCGAACAGTGGCCCAGCAAAGAGCGTCCGTCAGTGAGTTGGCTCACCGAGGAACTCTGAAAAAGCGGTTGGGCCTCGACCCTGACGAGGCGTCAGTCTGAAAACAAAAACGCGGTGTGTTGCTTCCGAACCAGCAACACGCCGCGTTTGTTTTTTGACCACACTAACCCGAAGCGTAAGGGAGGATGCACAATCAACCCGCCCTCGCTCACGTTTCGGGGCGGTGTTCGATTGCGTCACGACTGCTTGGCAGCCCCTTGCATCCGAATCATGTCGAGCTTGCTGAGTGGCTTGCCGTCGGGACCGGTTGTTGGGAGAGCCGCCTTGGGCGCGGCGACGACGGGTACGGGAGCCGCTTCGACGATCGCGACTACCTCGACGGGAGCAACTGCCGTCTCAGCGACGACTGCTGGCGCAGCGGCAGCGGCCTTGGCGGCCTGTTGCTTGCGGATCATGTCGAGCGGTGATGGTTTCGCACCGGCAGTTGGCGTCGCTGCTGGTTTGGCCGCGGCTTGCTGGGCACGAATCGCATCGAGCGGGCTTTTACCAGCCGGCGCGGCGGGCTTGGCGGCCGGAGTTGCTGGACTCAGAGCCTTCGCGGCAGGGGCCTTCACCGCCGGTGCGGCGCGCTTGATCGGAGCATCGACGACAGTCAGATAAGCCGGGTCGATGTCGTACCAACTAATATCCACGGGACCGTCGAATTCGACCAGCGCCCGGCAGTTCATGTTGACCGTCTTGACCTTGCCGGTCCAATTGGCGAATCGCTTCAACTCGGGGACCGAGGCATCGACCAGCACGAACTTGTCGGTCAGCTTTTCCTTCAGCTTTTCGGCGAGATCAATCGACATCGAACCTCAACTCCACAGACGAACTTCGGGGCACAGTTTTAGAGGACTTGAGCGATCTCATTCGAGACGATTCGTTCATCGACCTCAAGTCGCGGGCGGATTCTGAGAAAACAGCTCTCTGAAATCAAGCCGCGTCTCCAGTCTTGGCATGAAGAGGCTGTCAGGTCAGAATCGCGCGAACCGCCCGTGTCCGTGCTGGCTCTCGGGGCTAGAACGCATTTCAAAACCTGTTTTTGCCTCGAAGAGCTAGCCCGACACGCAGGCGAGGGCTGACAGTCGATGGCGGCGAAGCCCTCGCTTGCGCGTCGGGCTAGTTTTGAAATGGGTTCTGGGCGTTCGAGATTCGCCCCACTCGCTCCTTTCGATTTGAGATGCCGCCGTGCGATACGTCCTTGAACATCTGGCCGTTGTGTTTGGAGCGGTCACCGGCGCGTTGGCTGCGCGCGGGAAGGGAATCGATTTGTTTGGAGTCGTCGTGCTGGGATTGGTCACAGCGGTGGGAGGCGGCACGCTGCGCGATGTCGTTCTCGACGTGCCGGTCTTCTGGGTGCAGGACTCGTCGTTCATTCTCTCGGGCGCGCTGGCGGCGGGTGCGATGTTCTATCTCGCGCGGTTTGTCGATCCGTCGTCGATGCCACTGTTGATCGTCGATGCCTTCAGCCTCGCGTTTGTCGCCACATTGGGAACTCACAAAACTTTCAGCCTGCAACACGCGGGTACCGTCTGTGTCGTCTTCGGCGTGGTGACGGGAGTGGCGGGCGGCATGATCCGAGACGTGTTGTTGGGCGAAGTGCCGCTGGTCTTTCGTCCGAATATCTATCTGTACGCGACGGCCGCGTTGATCGGTGCGACGGCGTATCTCATCGCGGCGCACCTCTGGCCGAACAGCCCGTTCAACCTGGTGACGGGAGCGACCGTGATCCTGCTGCTGCGGCTGGCCGCGATTCGGTGGCGCTGGAAGCTACCGGTGTTTCAGTCCGACAACGATGGGGTCGCATGAACTTCGTTAGAGCGCCACAATGACTGGCGATTTGCCTCCGAAGAAAATTCACTTGATGAGAATGGCAGAGGACATGAACCCTCAACAGTTTGCTCGAATCTCGCGACACCTCTCCATCGTGTTTGCTTCGCTGGTGACGGCTGCGATCGCTCAAGCCGACACGTTCACCGTGCGCGAGGACGACGGCAATCAAGTGACGATTGATGCGCGGTTGGTCGGCGAAGGTCAGGGAGTTTTGGCACTGGAACGAACTGACGGGCGGATTGAGATGGTGCCGCAGAACCAAATTCTCAAGCGAGAACCGGGGCCGGATCCCGAGCCACTTACCGGGGCTGCAATCTTGGAACGCCTGTCCGAGCGATTCGGCAAAGAGACGTTTCGTGGCCATGCCGACGCGCCGTATGCCATCGGCCTGATCCTTGCCCAACCGCTACCGAAACAGTTTGAACCGAAGGCGGCGACCTTTCTGAAGAAGGCCGCCACGTTCATGAAGACGGTCGAAAAAGTCTTCATCGGCTTCATCGACGACATGAAGATCGACATCGTCAAGCCGCGCTATCCGCTGGTCCTGCTCATCTTCGAGACCGACGAAGACTTCATGAAGTACACCGAGAAAGAGACCGGTGGGCGCGGGCTGTCTGCCGGAAACATCCTCGGGTTTTACAGCGGTCTCTCGAATCATCTCGCCATCCGCATGAGCGAGTGCCACACGTTTGAGACTCCGCTACACGAAGCCATTCACCAGCAGGTCCACAATCGCGGCGTGCTGCAACGTCTGGCTCCCTCACCCGCGTGGTTCAACGAGGGGATCGCAACGGGCTTCGAGGGGAACGGCGACAAGATCAACGGCGGGCCGCTGAAAGTCAGTGCGCGGTATTCAAAAGCGGCATCGCGTGCGCGGACCGTCGATTGGGACGACGTGGTGGCCGACGACAAAGCCTTCCGGGGCGATGTTCTCGCGGGTGAAGCTTATGCTCACGCTTGGAGTATTCACTGGTTCCTCGCCACGAAGTACCGGAAACAATACGTCAACTACTTGCAGGTTCTCAGCCAGAAGCAGCCGCTCGCGAAAGACGATGCGGCCAGCCGACTCGCCGATTTTGAAACGGCATTCGGCAAACCGGTCGGCAAGTTACAGAGCGAGTTCCCGCAGTGGCTCGAACAAGGCGCGAAGAAACAAAAGGTCTCACTCAACGACGCAAAACCGCCCGGCTACATGGTGACGCTGTCGAACCTGGCCGAGGTCGAGATGAACGCCGTGAAGACGAACAACGGTCCGCTGGAAGTGGGCGGCCAGATGAGAAGCATCTCGCACATCCGGCCGATGTCGTTTCATGTCACCGTCGAAACCGATGCGGGGACATATGCCGAATGGTTCCACCCCAACGTGGCACCGCTCAAGGTCGTGCCACTTCTCAAACAGACGGCACAGAAACGGATGCAGAACGCGCCGGGTGGCCCGTCATCGACATTCCGCGTCAAAGTTCGAGCCGTCGTCCCTGACAGCGAAGACGCCTTGCAATGGCAACGCGGCCAACTCCCCGTGCCGGTGTTTGACCGCTAGTGCCCCGTAAATGCTCAGAATTGGGGTTGGTGGCCCGTCAGAATTCCGGTCATGGAATGACCGGACTACGTAGCTCAGTCATTCCATGACTGAGATTCTCGATCGGCAAGCAACCACAAAACTGAGGGAGGACAAAGCACTAGCAGCCTGTTGAATGAGCCCTGTAGGACGGGCACTCTTGCCCGTTTTTTGCTTAAAAACCGACAGACAAGAGTGCCCATCCTGCCTTTTCAACAGGCTGTTAGTCTTTGTCGAAAAGCGGTCGAAAGAGTGTCCCGGACGCTCCAAGTGTCCGGGGCACTGCACAGCCCGTTGGTCGCGACAGAGTTTTCCGATAAAGCACTAGCACCCTGTTGAAGTGCGGTCGTGGCTAGTTCGGTTCCAAGGCAGTCGCGCGGTGAGGATCGCGCGGCCCGCGTACCACAGCTTCCTCCATTTCGGGAGTGAGACACGGTTTGAGAACACGTCGAAGTCGCGGCGTTCAATCTCCCGCAGCAGGCCGCCGTAAATGTCGAGCATCGCGCGGAGGATCGGTCGCCCCGGCGGTGCGAGGTGATCGAGCAGCTCTTCGCCGCGCGCGTAATAACTCTTCGCGCGCGCGACCTCGAATTGCATGAGGTCTCGAAACGGGCGATTGATTGTGCGGCGGCGAAGATCGTCGAGGGAGTAGTCGAATCGCAGGAGGTCTTCGCGCGGCAGATAGATGCGTCCGCGATCGGCATCTTCCGCGAGGTCTCTCAAAATGTTCGTCAATTGCAGGGCTAGACCGCAGTCGATCGCGAGTTGTCGGACTTCCGAACTGTCGTGAAAGCCCCAGACGTGGATGCAGCACAAACCAACCGCTCCCGCGACGTGATAGCAGTACCGTTCCAGTTCCGTGAACGTCGCCACTTCGACCGGATGCAGATCCAACTCCACACCGTCGATCACCGCGAAGAGGTATTCGTGTGGAATTCTCGATCGCGTGACCATGTCGCTGATCGCGGGCAGATAACGGCGTTCATCGCCGAGCGATCCCGAGGAATCACTCAGTTCGTTCAACGAGCCACTCATTCCGCCGCGAACCAATTCGCGCCACTCTGCCAATCGAATGCGACGTTCTTCCACCGGCAGGATTTCGTCGTCACCGAGATCATCAGTGATGCGGTTGAACGCATACAGAGCGTTCATCGCGCGACGCTGCTCGCGCGGCAATGTGAGAAACGAGAACCGAAAGTTATGTGCGGTCCGCTGTGTCAGGGCACGGCAGTCATCGTAAGACGATGCCAACGTCGGCGTGGTGTGAGACGGAGCGGCGATGATTTTCGTCCTGTGTTTCTCGCAGTGAAACGATCCCGTTCCTAGCGGGAGGGGTATAGCCGTGCTGACGGAAGATCGGAAGTGAGGTCGCATCGCCTCCAAGGGCATCGCCTTTCCAACGTAGGGTGGGACCAGCTCGCTTCGAGCGCCGGCCCACCATCGGGAATCCCCGATAAATCATGGTGGGCCGGCGCGGCGAAGCG
>JAYVDI010000270.1:0-31517 GCA_043749505.1 Schlesneria sp.
CGTCACGACGGCCGGACTGCAAAACCCCGGCGACGTGGCCTCGTTCAAGGTCTTCGTGGTCCTCACCACCGGCAACGAGGCGGGAAGTAATACGGTCACAATCACGCGACCGTAGGATCGGCACATGAAGGGCTTTCTTGAAATCTGTAGCCCGGACGAAGGCGTCCGGACTACCACTCACAAACTGTGACAGTTTTTGATGCGCCGATCCTGAGTGTCCGTCGCGGACAACTGTGACGTTTCAGCCCGCGCGAGCGAACCGTTCGTGTAGTTCGGCGTACACTCCCGCAGCAGCGACCAGTTCGTCATGCGTCCCGCGTTCGACGATGTGGCCGTGATCGAGGACCAGCACGACATCGGCGTGACGGATCGTGCTCAACCGGTGCGCCACCACAAAGCTCGTTCGCCCGGCGAGCAACACCGCCAACGCCCGTTGCAACCGTTGCTCGGTGGCGGGGTCGATCGAACTGGTCGCCTCATCCAAAATGAGCAGCTTCGGGTCGGCGAGCAGTGCCCGTGCGAAGCAGACCATCTGACGCTGGCCCAACGACAATTGGCCTCCACGCTCGCCCACTTCCGTATCGAATCCCTGCGGCAACGACTCGATCAGGTCGAGGCAATCGAGTCGGCGGCAGACTTCGCGCAGCTCATCGTCGGTCGCCTCGGGTTTGGCGAACCGCATGTTCTCGGCCACTGTTCCCATGAACAAAAAGTTCTGTTGCAGGACGAGACCGAAGTGGCGGTGAAGCGATTCCGTTTGGAGTCGCAGTAGATCACGACCGTCGATGAGGATGCGACCGCTGTCGGGGAGATAGAACTTCGCGAGCAGATTGATAATCGAAGTCTTGCCGCTCCCCGTGTGTCCCACCAACGCGATCGTCTGGCCCGGTTTTGCGACGAAGCAAATGTCGTGCAGCACCGGGCGAGTCGTGTCGTAGCCAAACGTGACCTGATCGAACTCGACGCGTCCCTCCAGTTGCATGATCGCTTCGGCATCGGGCGCGTCGGCCCAATCGGGCTGTCGATCGAGCAATGCGAACAGTCGCTCGGCCCCCGCCATCGCCGTCATCGACTGGTTGTATTGGTTGCCCAGAATCGTCAGCGGCGAGAAAAAGACGTTCGCCATGAAGAAGAAGCCGACCAGCTCGCCCAGCGTGGTCGTGGCATCCGGCTGGAGTACCCGCCAACCACCGACCAGCAGCAGCAACGCGATAAAGACTTGGTTGTTCAGCTCGACCAGCGGCAGAAACAATCCGTGCGTGTGCTGCACCGTCGTGTTGAACTTGGAATGATCGGTGACAAGGTCGGAGAAGAGCCGCGCGTTCTCCTCTTGTCGGACGAAGCCCTGCGTCACACGGATGCCAATCACCGACTCAGCCAGCGTGGCGGTGACACGGCTGAAGGATTCGCGCATCTGCCGCAGCACGACGCTCAGCTTGCGATGGAAGTAACGATTGATCCCCCACAACACGGGAGCCAATCCCAGCACGAGCAAGAACAACCCGGCATCGAACCAAACCATGCAGGCCGCCGCGACAAACATCTGACCGAACGCGACGAGGCTCACAAACAAGACCTCTTGCACGCCGACGCGCACGTCCTCAATGTCCGAGATCATGCGGCTGATGATCCGCCCGACTTTCGTCTTGTGGAAGTAGCTCATCGGCATTCGTTGCAGATGAGCGAAGATGGCGTTCCGCAGATCGAACACGACCGCCTCGCCCAACTCCAGCGCGTACCGCTGTCGAAAGTGCATGGTGATCTGCGTGAACAACGCCAGCCCGGCGAACAGCGCCGCGCCCCACGCGACACCCGCGACATCCCCCCGCTGAATCGGCCCGTTGATGACCGCCGCCAACACCCATGTCAGCGCGGGAAGCTGCACGGCTCGTAAGACCACGCACACAAACAACCAGTTCCGCTGCCGGGCATAAGGCCGCATGAAGCCCATCAGCCGCGCGATCAATCGAAAGTCGAGCGGCCTCGAATCCTCATGGTCTTCATCACGCGGAGCGATCTGCGTGAGAGCATTCACGGCCAGCGTGCGGGACATCGGCGCAATCCATTTCAACCGTGAGCAACTCGTGGAAGAGTTCGGCCACCGAACGAAGGCGACCCGTCGCCGATGTTAGCAGCCTGTTGAACAACCCTGTAGGACGGGCACTCTTGCCCGTCTTTCCGCTTGAAAACCGACGGGCAAGAGTGTCCGTTCTACCTTTTTCAACAGGCTGTCAGGCGAGCCACGACGCATCTTCGACCCACAACCACCCGCAGCGTCAGCAAGGAACTAACGTCAGGAGTCAAATCGCGAGCAATGTCCGCAGATTCCAGCCGCACTCACACTGAGCAGCCTCGTCCGACCGAACGGACTCTCACCCGCAGCCCTCTTCGACAGACCAGGCTTCTGATTGAAATGGCCGCCCGAACAGCCCTCTTGAAGCCACGAAACAAATCACCCGACCAGTCGCTTGATGCGGCCTAGGTCCGTCATTAGAATCCCGCCGCTCGACGCCCCTATAGCTCAATTGGTAGAGCAAATGACTCTTAATCATTAGGTCCTAGGTTCGAGCCCTAGTGGGGGCATTTGACTTGCGATGAGCAACAACCCTCGGAAAACCGAGGGTTGTTGCATTGATGGGGGAGTGAGACGTTGCGACTACTCGCGGGCATTTCGGGTGGTGCCGACTGTTGGTGCGCCGGAATCTGCACCATCTTGGTGAAATCCTCGTCGCCGACCTGCAAGTAATTCTCCAACGCCACTCATCAGGGAGGGTTGCCCAGCCAAGCCGTCGCGGTTTCAAATGGGTATTCTCTAGCCAACTCCGTCTCGTGTTGGGATCGCAGGCTATGCACGGCTGCCCCAGAATGGCTTCGAGGAACAGCGTGTGCGACGTTGGTTCTGTCGAAAGCAGGCCATCAACAGTCCGGCGAACGCGGTCAGTCGCGGCCCGCTCTGACCGGACGGCACACCGGCGGGAAGCTCGACAGAGGTGGTCTCGCGACAGCACGGGCGTTCCCACCGCTGACGTTGGTACTCGGTCACGACCGGCTTGATCTCGGGCCGTTGCCAAACCTGATGCCGCAGCGGCGCGAGAGCGCGTCCCCTGCAACGCCGACACCCGCCAAGTTGCAGCTCCACGACGCGATCACACTCCTCGACAGGAATCAGCAGTCGCTCACATTTGGCATGTCCCGATTGCTCACCGTGCTTCCGCTTCGATTTCGCCTTCGGCGGCGTGGGGTGGACGTGAGGATGCAGCGTGCTCGGCGGCAGCGACGAGTTCTGCGAGACGACGCTCGTCATGGTCGATGACCGATTGCAACAACGCCCGAAACTCGGGCGGCAACGCCGCCAACGACTCGGAGGTAATCGGCGACGACATACGCCCAATGTCGCCATTTTCGCGCCCGCCCTGCCTCAATCCCAATTTCTTAATACCTCAAACCAATCTGTGAACGGCTACCAAAGCATGTTGCCTGTTGGTTGTGGAAATCGAGTATGAAGAATCCCTCCCTAGAAACCCCGTTTTCTCATCAGGGCGTGCAATCATTCGTGCAACCAAAACTGAATGTCTTGTTGGGGGCACGGTGTTTTTGTCGTTCGTCCGGGTCGCTCGCAGTGTCTGCCGTTCGTTCTGCGGTGTCGGATCGATCATCGGAAGGGCTGGGAGTTTGTTCACGGCCACCGACGGATCGAGCAAATCGGAGTGAGTGTAGAGACCGATGGTCAACTCGACGGTCGAGTAACGCATGGAAGTCGGCCTGCTGACCGTCTCGGTCGCGATGCTTGAAGAAGTCCGTCTCACTGTTGCCTCACGTTGCCCGTCGTCGTCTGCGAAGGGGAGGGTGAACGCCCCAATCTGGAACGCGTGCCGTGTGAGGCGACAACGTGGTCCTATGACGCGGTGGCAACCAACAATTGATCTTCCAAGTCGGAGACATACTCAGCATTGAAGTCACTGAGCAATTTGTGAGTTGTGAGCGAGGCCAAATTCGATACAGACGCAGCCATCATCGAACTGCCCGCCAGCACTGATTCTGCGGCGTCTATCAGTGAGTCCGCAGGAAACTCCATCAGTTCGCCACGCAGCACACGGATGGACGAAGGCGCTTCGATTCCCAATTTCACCGTTCCTCGCCCTGTCTGAATCACCTTGATGATGATGTTTTCGCCAATCTTGATCGTCTCGTCGCATTTTCGGGTGAGTACCAACATGAGAGTCCGTCCTTCTGGAGATGAATGAGTCTGGTTCCAAAGTCAGTCTGTCGTCGAGGTGCATCCTCGTTTGCCAAGCGTCCTGACAACGGAGAAGCATCCAAAGCAACGTCGATGCCGAAGCCGTCGGTCCGTCCTGAGAAACAGAGTTTTTCTTGTTTGGCGGCAATTCACGAGCCTTGTCCGGCAAGAGTTGCCGCCAGAGGTTGGCCAAAACCGCGACATCCCTCAATGCGGCTGGCAGGACTTACAAATGGATGACTCTGGGCACATCCCTTCCCTGCAATCAAGCTGAGTTGATCGCAGAAAAGGGGCTCTCCGCCATTTGTGTTGGATGTCCAACATGAGCCGCGAGAATCAACACGGATGGCGAAGGAGAGCCAGAAAATGTAGTGAGTCAGCTCGGCCCAAGGATCGCATCCGAGTGCCGCCGTTACCCGTAGCATGGGTGAGGTGTCCATCTTACGGGTAACTCGTTTTCTGCAGCTCGCCCTAATGCTTACTCTGGGGCAAGACGCCCGCTACTCTCTCCGACTCAACTCCCCTCCCGTTTGGAAGCGAACGCTGCGTCTGGGATCGACGCCGTTGCCTCCTCAATTCTCGAACAGGTCCGTGTCTTGAACGAGTCTCCCAATCTTACTGCCTCGTCGGTCGAGGGCTGGTTGTCCGCTGAGCCTGCGTTGCGGCGGTCGATCGAATCGAAGTTGTTGCCCGGCGAAGTGATCGTCGCCTGCATGATTTCCGACATCGACCACGAGCGTTTCTATCGTCCGACGTTGCTCGTCCTGACGACGCAGCGTTTTCTGAGCTGCTCAACGGCGGCAGGTTTCCACGAATGGCCGCTGGCCAGCATCGACAAACTCAAAACGAAAGATCGCGCGGGACTGGGAACGCTCGAATTACTCGGCTTCGATCAACGTCTCGCGGTCTGGCATTACACGATTGCTCAAGGACCGTCGGCGCTGGTGTTGGGAGACCGTTTCGAAGACTTCAAAGCCAACCGAACGAGACTCACACGCGACGAAGAGGAAGAAATTCCCGAGACCGAAGAGCGTGAGCGTGCCCCCAACACGATGGCCTTGCTGCGACTGCTGCCTTTCGCGCGACCACATTTCAACTGGATGGTCGTTTCCTTTCTGTTGTCGATGACGGCGGCGGTGTCGGCCTTGATGACCATCGACCTGACCGCACCGCTCGTGGACCATTTGAACACCGGCGTTTCGGGAGGCTCCCGCGACTGGACGGTGGCTCGCTACTACCTGCTGCTGATGCTCGCCTCGGCCACAATCGCGTGGCTGCTCGGATGGGCACAGGGAGTGATTCTGGCGTTGATCAGCGAACGGGTCACAGCGGATTTGCGACTGCGGACGTACTCGCACCTGCAAAAACTGTCGCTCGAATACTTCGGCGGCAAACGCACCGGCGACTTGATGTCCCGCATTAGCAGCGACTCCGACCGGCTCTGCCAGTTCCTGTCGGACAGCATCGTCGATTTTCTGGCCAACGGGATTTTGCTGTTGTCGATTGCCGGATTTCTTTATGTGGCAAACCCACGGTTGGCACTCGTGACCTTGGTTCCCTTCCCGTTCATCGTCTGGTTGATGTATTTCGCTCGCGATCGTTTGCAGGTTGGCTTTCAGGCCGGAAGCCGCGCTTGGGCGAACATGACCAGCGTGCTAGCCGATACGATTCCGGGCATTCGCGTCGTCAAAGCGTTTGCCCAAGAGGAACGCGAGATTCAACGCTTCAAACTGGCGAACGACACCGTTTTCAACGCGAATAACCGCGTCAATGCCTTGTGGACATTCTTCTGGCCGTTGATCGCATACCTCAATCATTTGGGTGTGTTGGTGGTGTGGACGTGTTCGGTATGGCTGATCTTTCGCGATGAACCGGGCTTCTCGGTTGGAACGCTGACGAAGTGTGTCGGCTTCGCGGTGATGTTCTACGGCAAGCTGGAAACGATGAGCCGCATCGTGAACTCCTCCCAACGGGCCGCCGCCAGTGCACAGCGGATCTTCGAGATTCTCGACCGCGTCTCGAACGTCCCCGAACCCGCCAAACCCGCCAAGCTCGATAAGCTGCGTGGCGAGTTGGAGTTCAAGCACGTCGGCTTCCGTTACGGCAACCGCAAAGTGATTCGTGACTTCTCACTGAAGATCGAGGCGGGCGAAATGATCGGTCTGGTAGGGCAAACGGGGGCCGGGAAGAGCACGCTGATCAACCTCGTCTGTCGGTTCTTCGATGTCGCCGAGGGGGCAATCCTGGCGGACGGAATCGACATCCGCAGCTACAAGGTCGAGCAGTATCGCCGCAACGTGGGGATCGTCCTTCAAGACCCGTTCCTCTTCTACGGGACGATTGCCGAGAACATTTCCTATGGCCACCCCGATGCGACTCAAGAGGAGATCATCAACGCCGCGAAGGCCGCTCGCGCCCATGAGTTCATCCTGCAACTGGCCGACGGCTATGACTCGCTGGTCGGTGAGCGCGGCCAATCACTTTCCGGCGGCGAACGTCAGCGAATCAGTATCGCCCGCGCCTTACTGATCGACCCGCGCATCCTGATCCTCGATGAAGCCACTTCCGCTCTCGACTCCACCACCGAACGACAGATTCAAGAGGCGTTACAAAACCTCGTGAAAGGTCGCACGACGATCGCGATCGCTCACCGCCTCAGCACGCTGCGGCAAGCCAGCCGCATCATGGTCATCGAACGCGGCCGCTTGGTGGAAGTCGGCACACACGAGGAACTCCTCAAACTGGACGGAGCGTATGCGGCACTCCATCGCGCACAACAAGAACTGACCAAAGGTATCGGGTGGTTATAACGGGTTGAAACCTCAGCGGTGCATCAGGTGATTGGCAGGAGTTGTCCTGCCGGCAATTGAAGCCTGACGCGCAAGCGAAGATTCGGATGCCGAACGTCCTTCGCTTGCGCGTCAGGCTTCGATGGGTACGCTTTTTCTTGCCGCTCGCCTTAGTGGAATTGTCAGCCGAGAAGTGCGCAATCTTCCCTTCGAGTCACTTTACTCAAAAGCACGACTCGGGTGCGAATGCGCGACGAATCCTAATTTCGATGGGACCGACAGAAGTAACGAGCCGCTTGCTGTCAGGCCCCGGTTTTTTGACTCCTGTTGGAATCTTTCTGTCTCACGCCACGCGGCTGGTCTAATTTTCGCTGTTTGTCGGATGCGTCAATTTCACGTTATTTTTTGCTCGGACACACAGTCGAGTTGCCTGTTGTACAAAGCGCGGTTAAGCTCAGCCGCATCTTTTGCCTCGCCTGAATTCTGTCAGGCTTTTTTTAGCGGCAGTTCGCTTCCATCCAGCCTTTCCTTTTCTGCATACTGTTTGAGCGGGGTTTGCATTCCCTTGTGTTGGAACTGACCGTTCCGGTTTCTCAGCTTGTATGTGTTTTGTGTCCTTTGTCTTTTTGGAGAAAGAATCATGGCGAAATCAAGTCGTCGCGCTCGTGGGTTTACGCTCATTGAGTTGCTGGTTGTGATCGCGATTATCGCGGTCTTGATTGCACTGTTGTTGCCCGCTGTTCAGCAAGCGCGTGAATCCGCTCGCAGGACACAATGTAAGAATCATCTCAAGCAGTTTGGGCTGTCGCTGCACAACTACCACGACACGTTTTTGGCGTTCCCACCGGGGGCCGTGCGTCGGTACTACACGCCGCCCGCCTATCCGTCCTGTGGTGGAAGTTGGTGTACCAGCATGATGTCTTGGGGGACGCGTATTCTGCCTTACATGGATCAATCCGCGCTTTACTCCCAAGTCGATTTCGAGATTGAGCCAGGTATGACTGCTCCCAACACAAATTTGCGTTTGAAGGCAATTCCGGCATTTCGCTGTCCTAGTGATCCGGGTCGGGGAAGCAGCACTGCTTACGCTCCGAGTAACTACATGGCCTGCATTGGAGACACTACCCGAGATCGTCAGCAAAATGCGACTTGGAAAGGCGTTCTCGATACCAATTCCAATTCGAGCATTCGCGATGTCACGGACGGCACCTCAAACGTGATGGTGCTGTCTGAAATTCGAGTCGGCCATCCGGCCGATCAGACACAGAATCCTTCGGCGACCGGTGTTTGCCCGGCACCTGGAGCGATTACTAACCCGAGTACTCGCGGGTATTCTTGGATGTACGCGGATCGTGCTCCGACCTATGCGTTCAGCACCCTGTATCCACCGAACAGTAACTTGCAAGAGTGCTGGTTGAACTCCGACTACATCATGGGGGGGGCACGCTCATTCCACACTGGTGGCGTGCATGCGCTACTGATTGACGGATCGGTTCGATTCGTCGGTGACAACCTCGACCAGACGACTTGGATCCGCTTGGGCAACAAGTCCGATGGTGCCGTCGTGGGTGAGTTCTAAAACGCACCGAGTCTCAGGAAGGCTACAAGCCTGTCCCACTGAGTGAATTTCGGCAGCCGTCGGTGTCCCACCGACGGCTGCCGTTTTCGTTGCTCATATTTGGACCTTACCCGGAAGTGACCCGGACGCTCCGAAGCGTCCGGGTCACTGGGTGCGGTTCAGTGGGTCAGCTTTTTCATGCCGCTCGCTTTATACCTCGCACAGCCCAACGTGAGACATTTGTCGCTGCGGCACACTAACCCGAAGTGTAAACGAGGAGATGTATTGCGTTCCTCGCTTAGAGGGCATTTCAAAACCTGTTTTGACTCGAAAAACTAGCCCGACGCGCGAGCGAGGGCTGGACATTCGATGACGGTGAAACCCTCGCTTGCGCGTCGGGCTAGTTTTGAAATACGCTCTACAGTAGCGCCAAGCGAAAAGCGTTCACTCGGCTACGGTCCCAACTGGACGCACTTCAGTGTCTGCTCATTGCGGACGTAGAGTCGTCCGTTGGCGAGGGCGGGCAGGGCGCGAGTCGTCCCGCGGAGCAGGCTGGCTGCTCCCAGTTCTCGGTACTCGGTTTTGTTGAGTTCAGCCAGCCGCGCCGCGCCGTTCGTATGCACGACGAGCAGCTTGCCGTCGGCGGCGATCAGCGTTGCATAGGCCAGCCCCGGCTTGGTCCAGTGGACCTTGCGCGTCTCGGGATCAAAACATTTCAACGAGATCGGGCCACCGTCCTGACGGCCGTCAATTCCAAAGACCGCGCCGTCGTGAACGATCGGCGTCGTGTACTGACTCGACAACAATTCGTCCTGCCATACGATGTCGATCTTGCTGCGACTCAGGCTCAGAAGTTCGGCTCCAATCCCGTAGCTCGCGGTCAGCAGCACACGCTGGCCGATCATGACGGGAACCGCGCCATTGACCGTTGGCCCGCGTTGGCCGAACGGCGTGCGGGCCAATTCCTTCCCCGTGGCGGGGTCCAGCGAAACAAAGTTCAGTCGCGTTACACAGAGCAGCACGCGCTGATCATCCAGTGTGGTGACGATTGGCGATGAGTAACTCGCCTGTTCGGTCGTCGTTTGCCAAACGGTCTTGCCCGTGTTGAGGTCGAACGCGACAACACCCGCCCGGTCCTTGTCTCCCCCAACGTTCAAGATCAGCGTCTGGCCTTCCACCAACGGCGAACTCCCCGCGCCGAAGTACGCGGACGGGACATGGAATTCCGTTTGAGTTTGTCGCTGCCAGACAGGCTTGCCCGTCTTGATGTCCACGCAGTACAGGCCGCCTGCCGAAGCGAGGGCATACACGCGACCCTGATGAATCGTGGGAACGGCACGCGGGCCATCGTCTTCCACGATCGCGGGTTGAAAGCTAGTGGAAAAGCCCTGCGACCACAGTCGCTTGCCGGTTTCGGCGTCGAATGCGGTGAGCGTGTCTTCATCGGCCAGCCGATGAAACAACACGGTCACTCCATCCGCCACGGCCACGCCCGCGAAGCCCGATCCAATCTTTGCTTCCCACAACGAACGAGGTCCGTCGGTCGGCCACTTGTCCGCCAATTTTTCTTTGGCTGCGATGCCATTCCGGTTCGCCCCCATAATTTGCGGCCAGTCACCACCACACGATTCAACCGGCTTGAGGAGACACCTCGCGACGGCCATCGTCAATGAGAGCATGAGGGCTTGTGTGGAGTGAGAGGATCGCAGAACAAGTCGGCTCGGCATGATGGACTCCAGCGAAGTACGGCTCCGGACGACCGAGGCACTGGCTCCGGAAAACTTCTCGAATACTCATTCGTGTGGCTGGAGTCGGTGCTTCGCCGCCCCCAGCCGCACGATACGGGAAACAAATTCAGAACTGTTTCTCACGAGTTCCATTCGGCGTTGCACGAGTGGCATCGGAAGCCGGTGATTGTCGCGGTGCCGGGGATCTCCAAACCTTGGCGATTCACTTGGGCGTCGTCGAGTTGCTGTAGTTCGACCGCGTGCGAGCGGCATCGACAGCACTGACGATTTGAGAACAGCAGCCTTGCTCGTGCGATCACGTCCAACCGGGGAGCCACTTCGCACAGAGTTCGGTCTGAGACCGAGCGACTCTCGGCGAATCGTCCTTTGCCTGAACGTGGAAATTGAAGGACATGCGGCTCGTCCAGGACGGCGGTTGTGATCGCGTCGCACTCGTCAGGCCAATACACACTCAGTCGGCTCATCCGTGAGCTCCTTGAAGAGGGGTGAGAACTTCCCCGAGAAGTGCTGCTCAAGTTGAGCGGCCTTCGCAGAGAACGACATCTTGTCGAGTTCGGGGGGGTAGCCAGCATCGCGAGCAGATGGAGGCCGGGATGGACGGGCGGGAAAATACCGATTGTCACACCGCCGAGCAAGGTTGGGTTGGAGCGATGGCAATGGTCGAAGTAATGGCAACGACCATAGGGAAACAGGAGGGCAGAATTCAAACCGAACCGTGGCCCTGCGCATTCGGCCGATTCTTGTCGAAGCCGGTTCATTTGCTCGTTGCAGCGGTCCATTTTGACCGATTTTGTGAGGTGGTATATCCGTCACGAGATCGAGCAAAGTTCAAACCCTCCGCCCGATGACGGATTCCTTTCGTAGACACGGTTGCTTATAGTCCCGACCGTCTCTCCCTTCTGGAGTTCTCGGCATGTCGGCATTCTTAGTTCCGCTCGACCCGGGTCTGTGCCTGATCCCTCTCGAAAAAGCCATCGTGTTAATCGGCCGACAAGCCGACTGCGATGTCTCGTTGACGCACAGCCGCAAGGTCTCCCGCAAGCATTGCTGCGTGGCGCAGGTCAACACGACGTTCGTAGTACGCGACCTCGGTAGTACCAATGGTGTGTTCGTGAATGGCTCGCGCGTGCGTAAGGAAGCCGGATTGACGTTCGGTGACGAATTGGCCGTCGGCGACGTGCGGTTCCGCTTGCAGGCTGAAGCCCCGTCGAACAAGGTGGGAACACCCCAAACGGGCGACCCTCGCAAGACTTACGAGGATCCGGCGCTCGCACAGCAGTCGGCTCGAAAAATGCCGCCGATTCCGCTGAACCCAAACGGACCGATTCCGCTGCCCGAAATGGGTCAGGACTTCGCCGTCGAAGCGTCGATGGTGCAGATGAAGCCCGTTCGGCGAAACGGCGTTGTCCCCGACAGCCATCTGCCCGTCGTCGATTTCGAGTACGAAGATGACGTGATGCCGTTGGCGTCAGACAGCTTCTGAGTCGCGCTCACGAAATGGACGAGCGGAGCGCATCAGCCCCGCATCCTTGCTCACGCTGCGGGTTGGTGTGCTTTCACGATCGGGTTCGTCAGTGTGCCGATCCCGGTGATCTCGATGCTGACTGAATCGCCGTCTTCCAGTGTGAAGTTGTCGGGCGGAACGACGCCTGTCCCTGTGAGCAGGAACGCACCGCGAGTCATCTCGTTCTCAAGCACCAGCCAGCCGATCAACTCTTCAAACCCGCGCTTCATCTGGTCGAGATCGGTCTCGCCGCTGAAGACAGCAGCACCGCCGCGCGTGATCGCCAGCCGAATCTTCGTCGCGGGACGATCAACAGGGCTTTCGGGAATCCAGACGAACGGGCCAAGGCCGCAGCACTGGTTGTAGACCTTGGCTTGAGGCAGGTAGAGCGGGTTCTCGCCCTCGATGTCCCGCGCGGACATGTCGTTGCCCACGGTGAAGCCAACCAGCTTGCCACTCGCAGAGATGACGAGCGCCAACTCCGGCTCAGGAACTGACCATTTGCTGTCGGCTCGCACGCGGAGCGGCTGACCGGGACCGGAGACTCGGCTCGCGGTCGCCTTGAAAAAGATCTCGGGTCGCGGCGCGGTGTAGACCTTGTCGTAGTGCGATGCCCCCGCCTTTGATTCTTCCATGCGAGCCACCTGGCTCCGCTTGTACGTCACGCCGGCGGCCCACACTTCTTGTTCGTCGATCGGCGCGAGGACCGTCACCAACCGCGCGTCGAGCGCCGGTGCGTTCTGGTCGATGAGAAAACTCGTCATCCCGATCGGATCGGGTGAATTCAAAACGTCCATCAAACTACGGACGTTCTCGACTTGGGCCAGATCCAACACTCGAAACCGCCCGTCGTCCTCGACACGCGCCACTCGAATAGAGTTGTCAGCCAGCTTGAGCTTCGCCAATCGCATGTTGAATTCCTTCGTTGATGACTCGCCTGCTGTGACCAGCAGACAAATAGCAGGGACTGGTCAAGATAGCCCCGGCTCAGCACGGCAGGAAGTGAGATGGCGTCGTTTGTCCCGAGCCGATTCTGCGATTCACGCGGCAAACTTGTCGCATCGTGGCTTTACCAGTTGATCTCGAAATTCGCGAAGCCGCCGTGGAAGAACAGGTTGCTGTCGGCTGCTACCGGCCCCGCGCCGGTGACGACGTTTGAAGTCAGCATTTGCGGCGCGGCAGTCGCGGCTCCGTTGAACCACATCGATTGATAACCGCCTCGCACGGACAGCCAGCAGGTGACTCGGAATGTGGTAAACAGACTGACATCACCGAGAAACGCGACTTGGCTGCCGCTATCGGCGAACGACGGCAGGACTCCCGGAATGAGTGTCGTCACCGTTTGTTGCTTGACGAAGTTGTTCAAGATCGCGTACTTGGCCCAGCCGCCGAATTCCATGCGGCACGATCGAAAGAAGACGGCTTCTGCTCCACTCTGAAAGCCGTAAGCGTTGTTCGAGACTCGAATGCGTTCCGTCATGCCGGTGTCGCAAATCTTGTGGAAGAGTTGCTCTTGCAAGTCGAAGTAGCGGACACCGCCGATGACCGTGAACCAAGGGGACCATTCGCGCCGCAGATTCAATTCACCGCTGGCCATGGATGAGTTGAAAAAGTCAGTGACATCCATCGTGGCGAAGTTGATCGGTGGAGTCGTCAACAGTTGCGACGCGGCGGGTGTCACTGTTTTTCCTTGGAAGCCGCTCGCATGGAAGAAAATTCCCTGGAGGTCCAAGTTGGATCTGTAAAGGTTCCGCCAAGTCAGGTCACCTTGCAGTCCCGACTGATATCCAGGGTTGAAGTCGTGAGCGTTCGTGGGCGTTGCCCCATCCGTGAACGCTTGAGAATCGGGACGGCTGCGGTGAAGGAAGACCATCCCTTTGCGAAAGGTCAAACGAGACGGCCCGCAGTCTGCGTTCAAGCAACCCATTCGTGGCAGCCCAAAGTCGCCCGGATGAGGAACTCCCCACTCAGGATCGTCCTCATCCGGGCAGGACTGCTCGCACGATGCGTTTGCGGCACGATCGCCGGCGGTCAACGAATGGCTTTCGGGGGCGAGGCGATAGTCGCCATAAGGAGAACGAGCCGCGCCGTCATTCATTCGCGCCGAAACACTGGCCGGATCGCCAAAGACGCGCGAGTCGTATTGAGGAACGTTGGGCGACGCCGAGTATCGATCCGAAAAGTATGCCTGCCCGTGCGAGGGAGTGAGGTCACTGAACAGCCACGCGGCGCACAGCAAGAGTCCAGCAACGTGACCGCGCGCCATGTGAATGGTCCTCCTTGACCGCTCGACCGCTGAAGCATCCTGCTCGGCGGCATTGCTCTGAAAAAATGGCGATAAGACGAGCGGCAAAAAAGCTTGCCCATTGAAGGCTGACACGCAAGCGGAGGCTCTGGGCAGCCGAATCTTCGCTTGCGTGTCAGCCTTCGATTTGCGGTAGGACAACTTCTGCCGGTCGCCTAAGGATCGCGCGAGCAACACGCCGTGGCCGGTTACTTCGGGCAACGATGTTGGAACAGTTGACGATTTTCAGCACGACCGTCAGTACCGTTGCATGTGAATCAGAAAGTGAACGCCCCTCGAATGACTCGCTTCGCACGCGGCAGTTGCCGCCGAAGACGGCTTCGTTCCACGGCGTGCGCAACGCTCCGTGCGATGAAACAGGCAACAGTGACAGCTCTCGCTGGTCAGCCTACTGACTGCTGTCCTCCGATTCCTGCCATTCCACTCGCTACTTCTTAACCGGCTCGGTCACAGTCAGCGTGACAGTTTGGCTGGAGACTGAGACCAGCGTGTTGGGCCGATCGGCGGACTTTGGATCCTTGTGGAACGGTACTTGTGCCTGACCCTGGACCGACAAGGTGTAGTCTCCCGGTCGAGTCCCCGCTTGGACGTTGATCGTCAGCGGCGCTTCGGTTTGATCGGCAGCGATCGTGCCGTTGCCGAGTTGAAACGATCCCTGCCAATTCAACGGCTGGTAGTTCACCGCGTTTTTGAAGTCGCTCCAGTGACGAGTCAACTTCAGTTTCACTTCGGCCTTCTGACCACTCTCGAGCGTCACGCGATCGGGAACCAGCGACAGCGCGAACGGGGCGCGTTCGCGCACAGCCACGAAGTGTTCCCGCAACTCGCGGCTGCCCGCAAGATTGAAGACGCGGCAGAACGGACGGACTTCACGGCGCAGCGTCTTGTCACCGACGATGGATGTCGCGAAGACCTTGAACGCGCCGACCGTCGGAGCCGCATTGTCATCGGCCCACAGCACCAGCGTGCCGCGTGTGTTGTTGTTGATCGTCAGCGGTGACGCATGGAGGCCAGCGGGGAGGCCCTCAACTGTCACGGTCGTCGGTTGGTTGAAACCATCGCGTCCATGAATGACGACATCAATCGACTCGGAGCCACCCTGCCAGACGTTCAGTCCGGACATGTTGTTGTTCGAGTGCATTGAAGCGGCGAAGAAGTCAGGCTGAGGCTTTCGCACGCTCAACACATACTGGTAGCGAGCACCGCCCCGGTTGTACGCATCCTTCACGAGGACGCGGTACTTGGTCTTCGGTTGCAGGTTGATCGAGCCGGAGGGATCTCGCAGATGCCCGTCGAACGAACCGATCCGGTGTCCGAAATCGTCGATCGATCCGACCGGGTTCCCCTTCTCATCGGTCACCGCGAGATACGGGTCGGCCCGGCCCGCGATCCGTTCGCAGTAAACCTCGAAACCATACGGCCCCCCCTGCTCATCGGTCTCAAACGCGAACCAATCGAGATCCCGTTCGCGATCGAAGCGGCCACTGACGACGGCGGGGAGCGTCAACACTTGAGGCTGGTCGCGCACATCGTTCGGCTCGATCTCCACCGAGGTCGGGGTTTCACTGACGAGCAGCGTCTGTGGGTTGGCATCGAGCGGCGTGATCTGCTCGCCGATCAGCGTGCAGGTGGCGGCGGTCGGCAGGACCGAATGTTGAGTCGCGTGTTCGCGAAAGCGATACGCGCCGAGTGGCAGCAGTGCCTCGGAGCCTCGCGCGGGGAGCTTGATCGCATCGAGCGGCAGCTCGCCCGACCTCCAACTCGTGGGAGAAGAACCCGCGCCAAGATTGCGCCCGAGGATCGTTAGTTCGATGTTCTGTCCCGCCTGCACCGCGCGCGGGAAGATGTTTTCGATGTGAGGCCGGTCCGTAATGATTAAACGGTACGGATAGCCGCCGCGATACGTGAGGTCTCGCACCTCGATCAGGTACTCGCCATCGGCCGGTGCCAGGAAGTCGATCAACGGATCGCGACCTTCATAGTCGCCGTTGCTCGCGAGCTGACGGCCATCGCTGGACTTCAATGTCAGCACGGGGTCCATCTCGGTGTCCAGCCGCGCCGACTGACAGTTGATGACCACGCGCTGTCCGCTCTTCAGCATCACGCGAAACAAGTCTTGGTTGTTTCCGTCCGAGGCACCATTCACCGCAGAATTGACCGCGATGGGTTGAGCCTTGTCCGGTTCATTGTTCGGCTCGACTTCCGCCACGTCGATCAAGCCGCGTGTGACTGAGAAGAGTCTCGCGTTCGTGACGCCGAAACGGCCGACCGCTCGCACGTCCCACGTTCCAACCGGGACATCGGCGGCCACGGTCAGCTTGAAGGTCCGGTCCTTGATGAACTCCGCCTTGAAGCCGGAATGCTCGAACAGCAGGGTCTCGACTCCCTCAATGTCCGCACCGAGCAGGTTCAGTTCAATCTCACCCGGCGCGTTCAAGCCGACGGGTTCGATTCGATGCAATTGCGGGGAAGGCAGCTCTGCGAAGACGGTGTGCGGCACGACGGCCAGCAGGAGCAACACCATCAGGGGTCGAAGGGGCTTCGTCATGGGGAGGCTCTGTGAAGAATGCGGGGCGCGGTTGGGCAGGCGGCGAGGGTTGTCCGAATCACACCCACCCGCAGCGTCAGCGAGGAGCGGTATCACAAGTGACGCCTGACTTCCTCGCTTGTGCATCGGGTGGGCATGGCCGGAACGACATGATTCCCAAGCCACGCGGACCAATCAAGGCCGTGAATGAACAAAGGACGGGCCTCAATGAAAGGCCAGTCCTTTTGGTGTCTCTGCGTCATGCCTCACACGGCGATGAGTGAGATTTTTAAAGTGAGCCGTGTACCGTGAGGCCACAGGTTTCCAAGATGCGATCAAGAACCTGCAGCCTGACGGCATGCGGCTCGCCAACCTCTCAACTAAGGCCGCGAGCGATACCAGTGTGTCGAGCGACGCTGTTCACTCTCGCGGGGTCCGGCTAACAAAGCGACGCCGGACTTCAGACTTGAAAAAGGGGGCTCAATCAAAATCCGAATCCGCCACCACCACCGCCGCCCCCGCCACCAAATCCGCCCCCGCCACCGCCCCCGCCAAATCCACCACCACCGCCAAATCCGTTGCCGTTTTGGTTGTTTTGGTTGCCAACGTAGGTGTTCTGGTAGTACTCGGGAGCCGCTTCGAGTGACTGTTTGCCCGGCCCATAGGCGGGTGACACAAACGTTCGGTTGCCAGCATCGGGGTTGCCCATGTCGGTTAGGATGCGTGCGACCAATTCACGCCGATGTGAATCCAGCTCGGGATCAGCGTTGTTCCACATCCGTTCGACCAGAACGGGGAACGGAGCACTGCGCATCCGCGCGGCGATCTCCAAAATCTTGTCCTTGCCGTCCGGAGTCAGCTCGGCCGACTCACCGACGAAGTCGTGCTGGTAGAGGATGAAATCGGCGGCTTCCGCGTTGGTTTGCATTTGATGGAAGTGAGCGCGTTCGACGGCTCCGACAGGGTATTCATCGGGAATCGCCAAGGACCGCTGATGCAGCCGCCCCTGCAATCCGCCGAACAATCCGCCCCCGCAACAGCCCCCGAGACTCGGCCGCCAGCATCCCATGCGACAAGAGCCGCTCGAACACGGATCGCAACCCGTGTTGCAGCCCGTATTACATCCGGTGTTGCAGCCTCCCATGGGAGCCATGCAACAGCCCGCACTCGACAGCGCGGTGAGAACCAGTACGCATTGACCCAGACGGCTCAGGTTGAAACGAATCATGACCATTTCCTTCGATTGCCAGCACATGTCTGACTAGAGTCTTTCGCGAGTAAAGCCTGTTTCTCGATCTCGCGCAGGTTGTGTTGTTGAGTCTTCGTTGCTTCGCTTTTGATGAACCTGTTTCGCTGGTCTGAGGTGAGCTTAATGGCAGCCCGCTCACCAAAAACCAAGCAGACATTGCCTCGCAGAGTCTTTTCTAAGGATCGGTTCGGCAATCACGATGTGATTGTCGCCTTTCGCTCCGCGAAAGAACGTTCTTTCGCGGAGCGAAAGGCGACATTGATTGCTGCGCCGATCCTTAGTACCGGCGTTGTTCCTGTTGTGGCGGCTGCTGCCGCTGCTGATTCCCCGATTGGTTCCAACCCGCCTGACGAACCCCCGCGTTGTTGTTCGGGGACATCACTTGGTTCGAGTACTGCGATCCACCCTGTCTGGTTCCACTCGATGCTTGTGGCACCGGGTACAGTCGGTTCGACGGTTGCGGCGTGGGTGTCGAAGCGGGTGAGACGATGCCCCCGCCGCGAACTCCGTTGCCGCCCGTTGGCATCGGCTGGTACAACGAACCCGCTGGGCTGGGATTGAAGTGTTGGTAATCGACGTTCGTGCCGACGCTACCGCTGCCGAATGGTGGCAGGTGGTAGTGCCCCGTATCGGGCTGGCCTTCGGTCATGTTGTACTTCCAGAACTCTTCGTGAGTCGGGCGAGTAACTTCAAACCCAGGTACCTGCGGAACCTCGTGAGCATCCATCGGGCGGACGATCTCCGGTGTCACCAGAATCAAGAGTTCGTTTTCCTCTTGTGTGGATCGCTTCGAGCTGAACAGCAGCGGGCCGATCTTGGGGATGTCGCCGAGGACCGGGATGCGGCTCACTTCCGTCTTTGTGCGGTGCGACAGCAGACCGGCGAGGGCCAGTGTCTGACCTTCCCGCAATTCGACGGTCGTTCGAATCCGACGGTTGTTTGTGCCGAGGTTTCCGCCTGAATTGTTGCTGGAATTGAGATCACTGTACTCGGCGGTGATGTCCAGCCGGACCAAGTCGCGATCCGTGATCGTCGGCGTCGCTCGGAGTGACGTACCGAACCCTCTGAAATTGGTACTGGTGCTCGCTCCAACACCGACACCGACGACGGACTGAACCGCGTATTCACCGCCCGCCAAGAACTGGACTTCGCGCCCGCTCAAGACGGTCGCCTGCGGTTCGCTCAAAATCTTTGTCGTGCCGTTTTGGGAAAGATAGTCGAGGAACAGGCCGATTTCTCCGTTCTCGAAGACACCACCGATGGTCCCCGCTCCCGCTCCCAAGGTGGAGTGAATCACATGACGCGCGTCGTTGAAGAGGATGTTGATATCGACACCAGCCCGATCGGCAGCCGACCGGTTCAGTTCGGCGATGCGGACGCGCAACGCGATCTGGAACTCACCCGGAACTTTCAGCTCATTGATGATGAGTCCCGCAGCCAAGTCCCACGCATTGAAGCCGAATGCGCCACCGTAGCCGCCGGGGCCACCAGCTCCCCCACCCCCGTAACCGCCCGAGTTGACGCCGCCAAACCCGGCGCCGTTCAGATAGGGCTGAGGTCCGAAGGCGGCACCGTCTTGGTTCATCACTTCACCACGGACAACGTTCAGAATGTGAGACGCCTCTTCGGAATCACGCACTTGCCCGCGCACGATGATCTTGAAACCCTGCGGAATCAAATAGACCTTGCTGTTTGGATAGAGCAGCGCCAGTTTGCGTTCCAACTTGCCGTAGTCGAGCTTGCGCTGGTTGTCCAAATTGGGATCGCGGATTGTCCGAACCGTATAGATCAGCGGATCGGTTTCGCCTTCAAACCAGAACGTCAGACTTGTCGATCCGCGTATGCCGCCAACGATCGCGATCTCGCGAGGGCTGTACTGCACGACATCGACAATCGAGGCATCACCGATCGAGATCCGTGAGATGTTGGATCGCATCAGCACGAGTTGGTGCCGCTGCTGGATGACTTCGATCTCATCCTGCGCTTGCGGCATGGACTCGATCAACCGGTGCATCGCCCGCGCCGATTGAGGCGTGTTCTGCACCTGTTGGATGAAGCCGGTTGGCTGACGACGCGACTGCGATCCCACCGGAATCTGGAACGACGAACCACTAGATAGGGAAGGTCCGTACTGTGTTTGCGGTCCCTGCACAAACATGGGCGAGTCTTGTGTGAAGACCGGACCTTGTTGAGCAATCGCAACGCTTGGAGCGACGCAGGCCATCCCAGACAGCAACGCGGCGGGGAGACTCCAACCGTGAAGTCGTTCGCCGATCATCCGACATCCTTGCGGAAAGAATCCATTTAGAGTCAGCATCCTAGCCCGCTCCTGTTCATCCTGTTGTTCAGCGGTCGCACGTCCCGCATTTTATTGAACTTGAACGCATCCAACCGGCGGCCTAGGCGGAGAGAAGCATCTATTCAATCCTGTTCTTGCCCGCTGTCCGTTCGCGAGCAGAACACTCGACGAAGTTCGCCGAGTCGCGGGTCGTCACACCCGCCAGTCGTTTCAGTATCGGAGCGAGTCGAACGGCAGATTCATCTCAAAGCGAACACGCCGAATCTTTCACAATCGGTTCGTGATCACCTCGCAGTGAAGCTCGTCGCAAACCATTGAACCGGCACCGTAGTTAGTCTCGCCGCAGTCGCCACAATCCGACTTCGGCGGTGGAAGTTGAGTGACTCGGCAGAAAAATTCCGAAATGGACTCAAGCCAACCGAAGCAAAGTCACGGCCATTCCTGAGTTGATCCCTCTTAACAAACGAACATGCCCCGTGTGATGACACCGGGGCGAGAGTCGTTACTTCTAGAACTCAGGCAGCAAAAGAAGCGATCTTGGCGAACTGCACGCTGTCGAATTGCGGGGTTCTGGTCGTCACAGAAAACCCGTGGCCTGAGGGCACCCGGCTCGCCTCAGCAGGTCTCACTCATCGCACCGCAGAACTGCACGAACTCAGATCTTTTTGCCACTCATTTTCTGCCTCGTTGCTTTTGAGGAAGAGACAGAAAAATGAGTGGCAAAAAAAGATGGCTCAAAACAGGGTCTCCGTGACGCGGCCATCCTTGGGGACGACACGATCACTCCCGAACTTCTCGGTTGTAGTACATGCACCGCCCCTTACCACGCGAAGTTGGTGTCGCGGTTGTAGACCGCTCGACCGGGGAAGTACCACGGCGCCCGATAGTTGTAGTAAGGAAAGCGGTAGTGGCCGTGGAGCGAGCTACGGTGAAAGCCGGGGCCGTAATGATCTTGGTACGGGTCGCCACTCACTTGGTATTGGCCACCTTCGGGATCGTGGTAGTAGGCGGGTGAACCGACACGGGCCTCGTATCCGCCCGGTGCCCAATGCGGCCCGGCGGCCGAACTCGAACCCTGCGCCGATCCCGAATAACCACCGGGCGACATCGTCGGGTAGCCCTGATAGCTCGGAGCGGATTCCGAGAACTGAACGTGCCCCATCATCGGAGTGGGTGCCGGTGGGACTCCGCAATTGCAGCCCGCCGACACGGCGCTCGCCGACAAGACGGTGACAATACCGGCCAGCACCGGACAACAGATTTTGAAGAGACTCATCAGAGACAGCACTCCTTCCCGATTTGATTCAACAGCGGATCCGCTTGGGCGAGGCCACCGCCACGATGTTCTATGGGCCGTTGCCAAAGACTAGCCCACGTGTGACTCACCGCTTGAACTTTTTTTGAGACTCGGCGACGAATTGCGCTGCGACTCACGCTGTTCTCACGAGTGGAACGACAACTCCGCCAGCTCCGGTCCCGTAATCCGTGACGTTCCGGTCAGAACTGACGCAGAATCAGAGCCTTGAGGCCGATGTCCAACAGGAGTGTTGGTGTCGTGAAGCGAATCCGTTTTGGTGGGTATCGCCTCTCAACCCGCTCCACAAAACGATGTGACTCCCTGCGAGACCACGATCCTCAACCCGCCGAGAAATCGAGGCGGCAACACGTTTCGACACGGAAGGAGAACTGTTATGCCGAACGGTCTTTTGAATCTGGCTCTGGGGTTGGCGATCCAAGTTGGCTCACCCGGCCCTTCCGAGACGCCCAACTATCCCGCACCCGCCAACGCTTACGGTCGCTACGGATTTGAAGGCTCGTCCGAACAGCGGCATCCGTTTGATACCCAGCAACAATGGGTTCACGGCTACTTCCAGGAAATCCCCGCTTACGGCGGACACCACACGTTCCGTCCTTACAACTACAAGGACGTGTTGTCGCAATCGCAGACGGCGGCAGGCTGGGGCGAACGGCCCACGATGCCCTACTCGCAACAATTCGCTCACAAGTACCACGACCAAGCGACCATGTTGAAGACGACGCAGGCCGCGCCGACCTGGACGCCTCAAATGACCAGTCGGTACGCGCCGGCTCAAGTCGGTTGGACACAGTCCGCTTGGACGCCTGCCTCGACGGGTTCACAGATCGTGGTCCCGTCGAACGGCTATTCCGGCCACTCGATGTCCACACAAGCACAGCCGTTCCAACCGAGTCCGTATCAATTCGTTCCCGCCGGGATCGCCGATCAAACTCAAGGCCCTGCGTTGCAACAGGCGGTTGAGATCATCAATCCGATCTCGTACCAGCAAACCGCACCGCGCGGTGGCAACCGCCTCCGATGACGAACGAGGACTGACGTTTCGGCGCGACAGCGAACTCGTGCATTAAAGCCATCCTACATATTCGTTTTTTGCCGTTCGCCTCAGGACGCTCGCATGCGCTGTCTGCGTCCGATCCTCTACCTCTGGGCGTCACCGGGTTCGTTGATCGGACTGTTGTTGACGCTCGTTGCGCTGCTCACCGGTGGCCGCGCTCGTGTCGTGAGCGGCGTGTTAGAAGCATACGGCGGCTGGGTGACGCGACTCCTGCGTCGAGGCAACCGGTGGACGGGACCGATCGCGGCGATCACGCTCGGCCATGTGGTTCTCGGTTGTGATGAACCGACTCTAACACGCACACGCCGCCACGAACGAGTCCACGTCCGGCAGTACGAACGCTGGGGACCACTCTTCATCCCCGCCTATCTGCTCGCCAGCGTCTGGCTCGGTCTGCGCGGCTTCAACGCCTACCTCGACAACCCATTTGAAGTCGAGGCTTACGCGGTCGATGATACCCGCGCCGACGAACACCAATCCGAAGCGTAGGTTTTGAAGTTGCGCTATTTTAGATTTTCGCCCCAACGGGGCAGCGTTAAGTCAGCCCAGAGCCAGCGACCAACGGGAGCACCGCCCTGGAGGGGCTCTTTCAATCCAACTCGAACCGCTTCAGCCACTGTTCGCGAGCCGCTTCATCCAGCGGCGGGTGGGGTTGATTCGCTCGCGTGAGGAACCTGTTGCCCACGACGAGGCTGTCGATTTCGGTCGCCATGAAGCAGCGATAGGCATCTTCGGCCGTGTTCACGATCGGCTCGCCCCGCACGTTGAAACTCGTGTTCACGATCACACTGCAACCGGTGAGTGCTTTGAACCGTGTGAGGACTCCGTGAATGAACGGGTTACGCACGGAGTCGATCGTCTGCACACGGGCCGAGTAATCGACGTGCGTTACGGCCGGGATATCCGAACGGGGAATTTTGAGCAGCTCAATGCCAAACGATTCGTCAGTGGAGGGAGAGTTCAAAGCCTTCCGACGCTCCGCCGTCACGGGGTAGACGAGCAGCATGTACGGGCTGTCTTGGGTCACGTCGAAGTACTGTGTGGCGTCTTCAACGAGGACCATCGGAGCGAACGGGCGGAAGCTCTCGCGAAACTTGATCTTCAAATTCATGCGCGACTGCATTTCGGGATCGCGGGCGTCGCCGAGGATCGAGCGGCCACCCAGTGCGCGCGGGCCGAACTCCATCGGGCCGCGAGCGACCGCGACGATGCGACCTGCTGCGATCTCATCGGCGATCCGTTGTTGAAGCGGCTCGTCATCGAACGACTCCCAAACGGCACCGAGTTTGCGCAACAGCACGTCGTCGGAGTCGGCTGCGGGTGGGATGCTCGGCCCGAGGAACGCGCCGCGCATCGAATCGGGTTGCTCAACAACTCGTGGCTGCCGCAGGTCGTGATGCCAGAACGAGAGTGCCGCGCCGAGTGCTCCCCCCGCATCGCCCGCCGCCGGTTGAGTCCACACTTGCTCGAACGTCTGCGACGAAGCGAGCAATCCCGTGGCGACACAGTTCAACGCGACGCCTCCCGCCAGCACGAGTTGCTTCTCACCCGTCTGCTGCTGGACGTAGCGGCCCATTCGCAAGAGCGACTCATTCGTGACGTGCTGGATGCTGGCAGCGAGATCCATGTCGCGTTGCGTCACCGGTGATTCGGGCTGTCGTGGCGCACCCTCGAACAGCGTGTGAAAGGCGTCGTTGGTCGTCGTCAATCCGGTGGCGTAGTTGAAGAACTTTTGATTGAGCAGCATCGCCCCGTCGTCGCGCAGTTGAACGAGATGCTCCAAGATGCGGTTCGCGTAGATCGGCCTGCCGTAAGGAGCCAGTCCCATCAGCTTGTACTCGCCGCTGTTGATCTTGAACCCGCAGTAATACGTGAACGCCGAATACAACAGCCCGAGCGAGTTCGGGAACCGCAGCTCTTTGCGCAGTTCGATCTGGTTCGCGCGACCGACACCCCACGTCGCCGTGGACCATTCACCGACACCATCAATCGTGAGGATCGCCGCTGTCTCAAACGGTGACGGATAGAAGGCACTCGCCGCGTGTGATCGATGGTGATCGACGAACCAGACGCGGCGACGCAGCCCCAGTTCGCGAGCGATCTCCCGTTCGAGCCACAGCTTCCGCGTGAGCCAGTCGGGCATCGCGGCAAGGAACCCGCGCAGGCCGCGCGGCGCGGTCGTCAGCGCCGTGACGAGCAACCGTTCAAACTTCACCAACGGCTGTTCGTAGAAGACGACGTGATCGACCTCGTCCAACGCCACGCCCGCTTCGTCGAGGCACCAGCCAATCGCCTGATGCGGGAACGACGAGTCTCCCTTCACGCGCGTGAACCGCTCTTCCTGAGCCGCGCCGACGATGTGCCCGTCCTCAATCAACGCCGCCGCCGAATCGTGGTAGTACGCCGAGATGCCAAGGATCCGCGTCGTCACTTTGCACTCCCTGACCTTGGCGTGAGGGTCCACATCAACTCGCGGCTGCCTTCGGAAAATGTCGCTCGGAAGCGGATCACACTGACAGGACGCATGGGAACTCGATTGGACAAAGTCCATTCGACATTGGCCCCGCGCAGAAGTCCGCAGTCCTGCCATTGGCCGTCGTCGTACCGTTCCTTTTCGTCCAAGTACGAGACCCAAATCTGAGCCGATTCCAACAGCGGACCTGTCAGCTTGATTTGTTCCAAGGCCACCGGTGTTTTCAGGGCGATGAGTGGCGTCGCGACATCGAGTGGCATCGTCGGGCAGCGGGCTTCGTCGGGATAAGCCATTCTCACATGAACTTGATTTGCGTTGGATTCTCGAAAGACAGACCGAGGTCGAGCATCATCGCTTGCGTAGGGTAGCCAATCGTTAATTTCGATCTTCGGTTCGCGTGAGACTTCCCGAGGTGTGTCGGTCACATCTGCAAAGTCGTTGACCAGAATGTCGGCGGCCTGGACAGCTAGGAATCGGCACGCTCTTGGCCCCGGATGTCCATCGGCCGGGTTGATGCCCCATGTGATCGAGTCGGCTCCCGAATCGGCGACTTCACCGTACCGAGCGACGAACGCGGGCAGCACGTTGAACGTCGGCACGCCCGCGTTGCGCCAGACGGGGATCACGGGATCGAGTCGCGGAGCGAAGTGCTTCGTCGAGGGATGGCTCGGTAAGGTCAGCATGAAGCCGGGGAGTTGGTGTTGCGACATCAGTTCGTTCACGCCGCGCACGGTCTCTTGATAGGCAGCGAGATTCGATGCCTCGACCAGTTTCAGTTCCCATTCGCCGTATTCGTAGCCGTACTTTGGTCCGGTGAATGACTTCGCCAGCTTGTGCGCACGGAGAGCATCGAACTTCCCAACGAGTCGCGGCCAGACGCGCGCGGCCGCGTCCTTGATCCGGTTGAATCCGGGGAGCGACTGCTGCGACTGTGAGATCTGTCGGACCAGCCCTTCATCCGCATCGTTGGTGACGTAGCCCCAAATGATGAGGTCGGGTCGGTACTCGGGAATGACGCGCTTCGCGACGGCCAGTTGATCGCGCGTCGAAGCACCCGATTGACCGGCCGCAATCACTTCAGCGTTGTACCCGCGCGCGACGAGTTCCATTTCAAGCTGCCGCCACCACATGTGATTCAGAGTCAAGTACGGACTCCCCCACACGAACGAGTCCCCCATCACGAGGATACGGAGGGGATCAGACTCGGTTCGTCGCTCGGTGCGTCGTTCAACGGGATGACCCTGCCAACTTCTCACGCCGAACCGAGTCGCAATCGGCAGTGCGGGATCGACCGGAGCGGACGTGTCCTTGGCTCGATGCTCCGCCACGACGAGTGCATTGTGGCGCTGCCAATTGGCTCCCGCCGTCAGCCCGCGCCGTTCGAGCATCGGCAGCGCGAGGCGGTCGAGAACGAACAACGCCGCGACGACGATGCTCAACGAAACGACCGCACCGCGCACGGCTACGCTCGGCAACACGTGCCACTCACGGCGACCGAAGCGAATGACGAACAGACTGCGCATGGCGATGACGAACATCCTTGAAGGAGCGGGGCGGCGAGACTGTTGCCTGTCGGCCCGTGGTCTTCAAGGCCGGATGAATTGGGGTCGGGCGTTCAAGTTTTGAAATTTGAACGCCCGACCTCAGAACCGCGCATCGAAGCCTGACGCGCAAGCGAAGTCCGGCTTCGCTAGCGCGTCAGGCTTTCGATGGATAAATCCGCTTCCGGATGTTGCCTCACACGTCGAACGTGATTCCCTGCGCGAGTGGCAGTGCGTGCGAGTAATTGATCGTGTTGGTCGTCCGACGCATGTACGCCTTCCAACTGTCTGACCCAGATTCGCGTCCGCCGCCGGTCTCCTTGTCGCCGCCGAACGCCCCGCCGATCTCGGCACCGCTCGGGCCGACGTTTACGTTGACGATGCCGCAGTCCGACCCGGCGGCCGAACAGAACAGCTCGGCCTCACGCATGTCGGACGTGAGGATCGACGAAGCCAATCCCTGCGGCACGTCGTTATGCAGCGCGACGGCTTCGTCGAACGAACGGTACGTCATCACGTAGAGGATCGGCGCAAAGGTCTCCTCGCGAACGATGCTGCCAAACAGGTGACCGGACAAGAGTCGGTCTGGTGTTGCTGCTCCAGCCCCCTCGCCCCGGCTTTGCGGGGAGAGGGTTGGGGTGAGGGGTTCTTCGTCTTGTTTTGCATTCTGCGTCGCACCCGGCATCACGACCAGCGCCGGTCGAACATAAAATCCACCCGCCGGAAAGCCGGCAGTCACTCGCGTGCCACCATGCACGACACCACCCTCAGCCCGCGCCCGTAGAATCGCTGCTTCCATCGCCAGCCACGCCCGTTCATCGACCAGCGGCCCAACGAGCGTTCCCGCAGCGAGCGGGTTTCCAACCGGCAGTCGCTCGTACACGGACTGAATGCGGCGGATGAGATCGTCGGCGAGAGATTCATGCACAATCAGCCGCCGCAACGACGTACATCGCTGGCCGCACGTCCCGACGGCAGAGAAAACGATCGCGCGCACGGCCAGCTCCAGATCGGCACTCGGCGCGACGATCATTCCGTTGTTACCGCCCAGCTCAAGCAGCGATCGTCCTAGACGTGAAGCCACACGCTGCGCCACATCGCGGCCCATCGTGGTCGAACCGGTCGCGGAGATGAGTGGCAACTCGGGTGCAGCGGCCAGAGCTTCCCCCACATCGCGCAGACCGATCACAACCGATGAGATCGCCGGGGGAACGTGAGGCATCTCACGCAGGACCGATGCAACCACGGCCTGACACGCCAGCGCACAGAGCGGCGTTTTTTCAGACGGTTTCCACACGACGGGATCGCCGCAAACCCACGCCAGCGCCGCGTTCCACGCCCAGACGGCCATCGGAAAATTGAAGGCGGTAATAACGCCGACCGGTCCCAGCGGATGCCACTGCTCGGCGAGTCGATGTCCCGGTCGCTCGGTCGCGATCGTCAGTCCGTAAAGTTGGCGCGAGAGACCAACTGCGAAGTCGCAGATGTCGATGACTTCTTGAATTTCGCCCAACGCTTCTTGCGTGATCTTGCCCGCCTCCCACGAGATCACCGCCGCAAGGTCCGCTTTCCATTCGCGAAAGCGGTTGCCGACGCGCCTCACAAACTCACCTCGTTGAGGCCCCGGCACAACGCGCCACGCGGTGAAGGCCGCTTGCGACGCAGCCAGCACGCGCGGCAGATCGCTCGGTGATGCCGCCACGAACGAACAGAGCGTCGCTCCATCAATCGGTGACCGTCCCGTCAGCAGTGGACCCGTTCCCGCAGTGGCCTCACCCCCGATCCACACCGCCGACGGAGCGGCCTCCATGCCGAGTCGTTTGAGGGCTTCTGCCAGCTTGGACATTGAAGAGGCTCCTGAAAGTTGTGGACACTAACTCGAAGCGTAAGCGAGGACGCAACGCACTTCCTCGCCTAGGGGCTGTGCATCTACTCCATCCGAGAATTCCGGGAGTGATCGTGTCGTTCCAGCGGGTTGCCGCGTCACGGAGGCTCTGTTCTGAGCCATCTTTCTACCACTCATTTTTCTGCCTCGTTCTTTGGGGAAGCGGCAGAAAAATGAGTGGCAGAAAGATCTGAGTTCGTGCCGCTCGGCGGTTTGGAGCCTGATCGTCATCCGTGAACTCTCGGAGTTTGATTCTGCACAGCCCCTAACCGCCCGTTGAAAAAGGGGCAAGCCAGAGGCTTAGCCTACGTTTTTCAACGGGCAGATATCTGCACGGTAGGCGTGCAGACAGTTCGATCCGAGAGGTGCGCGAGTGTACCGGCAGACACAAGCCGTCACGAGGTCATCGCTCAGTCGCTGATCCATCACCACAAAACGGGATCGCTCACCGCTGTTGCAAGAATGGCCACTGCGGGAGAGATCCATTCGCCGACGCACCGCTGGGCGCTGTGCCATTGCCACCTTGCATCGACTGGCCTGCGTTGCTGCCGCCGTTCCACATTGGGATCGAGTTCGGCGCGGCCCCGTTATTGGAACCGTCTCCCGCAGGTTGTGAACCACCGTTGGGCCAGGCCCCGTTAAAAGGTCGAGACCCGTTGGGTTGGCTGTTGGGCACAATGGCAGTCTCGTCCCAAGGGGCCTTCGCATAGCGTGAGGCTCGCCCACTGTTCCCGTCCGGCGAGGCTGAATCGGGACCGGTGTTGGCCCGCGCCGTGGGCTGGCCGCGGTACGTTGGATCGCTTCCCTGAGTCTGCCCCGAACCGAAGTTGGAAGCCGGGTTCCAAGGACGCGACAGGGAGTTGGCCGGAGATTCGGGCGCGATCGAAATGTGATCGGTCGGCGAGTTCGGCTGAGTCGAATCGGCCCAGCCTGAAGTGACTCCTCCCGGACGCTTTGACGCACCGAAGGCCGACATAGAATCGACATTCGATTCACTGCCACCCATCTGCTGAATCATGCCCCGGTTGAGCAAGCCGTTTTGGTTGGATGGATAGAACGGGGCCGTCTGCACACCGGAGTTCTGCCCATTTGCTGCGGGACCGCCCTGAGACCACGGCCCTCCGTTGGAATACTGACCGGCGTTTTGATTTTGTAGTTGTGAATTGAACTCGCCACCAAATCGCTGATCGGGAGATGTCGCGGCGGAGGGCGATCCGAAGGAGCCACCCGTTGATCCGGAGTCACCCGAGATCACGGGGAACATCCCGCCGATGCTCATACCCAGTTGAGCCGCAGCGTGACCGGCACGAGTTCCCTCATCCGTGTAGTTCGTTTGTTCGATCCGTTGTGATGCGCTCGGTGTCTGCGGTCCCCACGGTGATCCGTTGGGCGTCGATGGCTGCGCCGCGGGATTACTCGTGGCGTTGCCGCGAACGACAGGTGCTCCTTGCCAGAACGGGATATTGGAGTGAGGCTTCGTTCCCGGTGGAGCGGTCAGTGAATCCTGCGGTGGAGCTGTCGAGTAATTTGGCTGCGATTCCTGCTGTACGAAGCCGTTCGAGTTGCTGCCTGGATACGGCAACATTGCGTGGTCTGATTGAAACTGTCCTCCGGCCGAAATCACATTTTGACCGCCGGGGCCTGGATAGGAATTGTCGCCGTTTCCGTGCGCCGACGCCCGGTCGTTCGGCGCGATGACGGGTCGCTGGTCCTGCACCAACGAGTCACCCCACCCTCCGCGACTGTTGGCTGATGGACGTTGTTGGGCGTTCTCAAACTGTCGTCGCTCAAGATCGGCGCGCATTTGCTCGCGTGTCATGCGACCTGAGTCCGTTCGACCGGAATCAGCGAATCGGTCATCGGCGGGCATCGGTGGTGCAGAGCGTTGTCCGGGCGCGGGTTGGTTCATCGCGAAGTCTTGCTCGCGATGGGTGCCGTCTGGCGAGCCCACTCCCGAAGGTCGTCCTTGTGGGAACAGCTTTGCCATGTACTGCTTGGCCTCCGATTCGGTTGCTCCCTTACGCAGGAGTGCGTACGCGTCTTCGTATCGACCCTGCTTGCCGTACAGAGTGCTAAGATTGAGCGTCGCGCCCTTGTGTCCCGGTTCGACGGCCAGCGCCTCAAGCAACATTTTCTCGGCCTGCTGATCGCCGCCGCGCAGCCAGTGCGAGTAACCGATGTCGTTGAGCAAATTCGGATTGCGAGGCTGCTTCTTCAGAGCCGCTTCGTAGTGGTTGTCGGCCACGCCGAAGAGTTGTTGTTTGTCGGCGATCACGGCCAAACCGTGATGCGCGTCGGCATCATCGGGCTTTGCGACCAATGCGAGTTCAAACGCGCGGCGTGATTCTTCCAGCCGGCCTTCCTTCAGCCGTTGGTTTCCGTCACGCAGGCTCTCGGCGAGAGACTTCGTCTGCCGTTCTTCAGTCCGCTTGGCCAGCCGCTCCTTCAATTCGGGCGACATCTCAACGGGCTTGGGAGTTTTCTTTTTCTGCCCCCAGTAACTCACGACTTCCTCGTGATTCGGATCATAGCCTGGGGGCTTAGTGTCCTTCTTCCAAGCGGCCGTCCATTTTTCGGAGGCACCGTTCATCGACGCGCAGCCACTGGCCGCGCACGACAGGAGTGCCATCGACAAGAGCGAAGCCAGGCAGGTCCAGCGAGAAGAATTCGTCATTCAACCGATCCTTGGTTGAGGCGAGGGCAGACAGACATCGAGTTGAGTTGGCAGCCCGAAGACAGGAAAAAGCGAAGTGGTCTGAGCGGTGAAACAGTCGAAAGACAGGCAGAAAGTGCCGCTCATCAGAAGGGTTGCCGACACGAAACATCCATTCTCGTGCCGACTGCGGCGAAATGTTAAAGTCTGTTTCAATTCGTGTCGAGACGAGGTTTTCCGCTGAAAGCCACTCACGATGCGATTCGTAGTCGTTTAACCTCGCGCGGTCAGTGATGAGATCTCCGAGCGGGCGGCGTCAGCCCTCGGTTCTTGGGCGTAAGCCCTGTTGGGAGGAACCGGGGGGCTGACGCCGCCCC
>JAYVDI010000271.1:0-3886 GCA_043749505.1 Schlesneria sp.
TTGCCTCGAAAAACCAGCCCGACGCGCAAGCAAGGGCTGGACATTCGATGACGGCGAAGCCCTCGCTTGCGCGTCGGGCTGGTTTTGAAATACGCTCTAATCTCACCCGTGAAAGGCCCTCATGAGCGATCCCGTGTTTATCTTCGATGTGCATCTCGATCTCAGCATGAACGCGTTGGAGTGGAATCGTGATCTGCGCTGGTCGCAGGAAAAGATTCGCCGTTGGGAGCAGTTCATGAAGGACAAGGTCGATCGGGGCAACAACACGGTTTGCTTCCCGGAAATGCGACGAGGCCGTGTCGGATTGTGCGTCGCGACGCAGATCGGCAGGTACTCACCCTACTTCCATCGGCTGCCGGGCTGGAACTCGCCTGAACAGGCGCGGGCCCAAACGCAGGGACAGCTTGCGTGGTATCGCATCATGGAAGAGGCTGGTGAGATGGTGCAGATTCGCAATCGGACACAGCTCGACCAGCACTTGGACCTGTGGTTGAAGTCGCCTCCGTCTGATGACGGCACCGCGTCTGTCGTCGAGTCACGGAAGCAACCCGCTCAGCTTCCAATCGGCTATATCCTCAGCCTCGAAGGGGCCGACTCGATCCTCACGCTGAAGCATCTCGAACAAAGTTACGAGGACGGCTTGCGAGCACTCGGGCCGGCTCACTATGGACCGGGGCGGTACGCGCACGGGACCGACGCCGAGGGACCACTGTCTCCGCAGGGGAAGGACTTGCTCAAGGAGATGCAGCGGCTCGGGATCATTCTCGACGTGACGCATCTGTGCGACGAATGCTTCTGGGACGCGCTCGATGTGTACGACGGGCCGTTGTGGGCGAGTCATCAGAACTGCCGAACACTCGCGCCGTGGAATCGTCAGTTCACGGACGACCAGATCAAGGCGGTGATCGAACGGGGCGGAGTCCTCGGCATGGCGTTCGATGCGATCATGATGGTCCCCGGCTGGATGCACCTCCGCAGCAAGCCCGCCGACTTCCAATTGAAGATCGAGCGCATTTGCGACCACATCGACCACATCTGCCAGTTGGCTGGCAACGCGCAGCACGTCGGCATCGGCACCGACCTTGACGGCGGCTTCGGCACCGAGCAGACGCCGATGGACATGGACTCCATCGCCGACCTGCAAACGCTCCCGGGCCTGCTGAAAAAACGGGGCTACACCGAGAAGGACATCAACGGAATCATGTCGCACAACTTCATCGAGTTCCTGCGACGAACGTGGAAGTAAGGGGATGAAAGATGGGTGTAGACTCCTCCTGCCTCTCCCCCTCAGTGGGAAGGGGCGGGAGTGAGAGTGGACGCTCGCATAAAACGGCACACGGCTCGTCCAGAAAATCACTCGCATGAGCGTGCAAGCGAGCACCACGTGGGCACCATCATGCCGTTCTCACGGGGTCGTGTTCGCTCTGACTGGCGGTGGTGACGATGCCGGGAAATTGAGTGGTCAGTCGGCGGGCGAGTTCTTCCATGGCAGGCCGCTCGGTGGCGTAGTGGCCCGGCAAGAGGAGTGCCATGCCGAGTTCCCGCGCTTCGAGGGCGGCGTGAAAGCGAGCCTCACCTGTCAACAACGCTTGACAACCTGCGCGATGCGCGTCGCGCAGGAACTCAGCCGCCGCGCCGCAGGCAATGCCGAGTTTCTCGATCAGGAGCGAAGGGTCTCCCACGAACTGCATGTTCGGTTGATGCAGCCGTCCGCCGATGAGGCGATTCAATTCAATCAGCGTCATGGGCTGAGGAAGCCGCCCAGATCGACCGGATCCCGAACTGTCGGGCATCACACGCAGCGGGAGGACATCAATCGCAGGAACCTCATAGGGATGAGCATCGCGAAGAGCGGCCAATGCCGGTTCGAGCCGGCTGGCGGGACAAATCACTTCCACGCGAACCTCATCAACTTGCTCGAATCGCCCCGCTTGGCCGACCGCCGGGTGAGAGTCATCCAAACCGAAGAACGTCCCAACGCCGCGCACGTTGAAGCTGCAATCGCGGTAGTTTCCGATTCCGCCCGCTCCCGCCTCCCAGAGCGCGCGACGCACCGTCTCGTACTGATTTTCGGGGACGTAGGTCACAATCTTGGACAAGTCTGAAAGCGGTGCCGTCGGACGCGGTCGCAGCGGAAAGATCTCCTTCAATCCCAGCAATTCAGCCAGTTGTTGGTTGATCCCGGTGGGGGCGTTGTCATACGCCGTGTGAGGACTGTAAACCGCAATCTCGTGCCGCAGCAATTGCAGCAGCACCCGCCCTTCGCTGGTCGAAGCATTGATCTTTTTGACCGGCTTGAACAGGACCGGATGATGCGTGACCACCAACTTAGCTCCGAGTTGAACGGCCTCAGCGGCGACATCCGGCGTTAGCGTCAGGCAGGTGAGGATCCGGTTCACGCGTGATGTTTCGTCACCGAGCAACAACCCCACGTTGTCCCATTCCTCCGCCAACACGAGTGGCGCGAGTTCTTGCAGAAATTGGCAGACGCGGCGAACCTCAACGGAACCGGCTGCGTCCAAACCGGCGGAATTCGGGTGATGAGCCGATGTGACGACGACAGTCATGAAGGGAACCCTCTTGGAATGGTTTCGACCTGTGCGGACGGATCTGTTCGTCAAGGTATCCCCGACGACACGAGGCAGGAAGCATGCCGTGTGATGGCTCGGCATCGATTTCGGATAGGCTTGCATCGAGAATGACGGTCGCTAGAATCTCGCCCGACTTCATGGTGGCTATAGCTCAGTTGGTTAGAGCGCCAGATTGTGGTTCTGGATGTCGCCGGTTCGAATCCGGTTAGTCACCCCTAAAGCCCCTCCTCAGGGGCTTTTTTCGTTTTCGGCGGCGCGGGGGAGATTTCATGACTTGGTGCGGGTTGCTCAACATCCACAAACCGGCGGCGCTGACCTCGCGCCAGGTTGTGGATCGCGTGCAGAAACTGGTTTACCCGGCCAAAGCGGGACATGCCGGGACGCTCGATCCACTGGCGACCGGCGTGTTGCTCGTGTGCGTTGGTCCGGCAACGCGACTGATTTCGCGAGTCCAACAGGGACGCAAACGCTACGTTGGTCGTTTTCAACTGGGCCAACGCAGCGACACGGAAGATATTGAAGGCGAGATCGTTCCTGCCGGTGACTGGTCCGGCGTGACACGGCTCCAGATCGAGCAATTGTTCCCCGAGTTTCTCGGGTCCATTTTGCAGACACCGCCGCAAATCTCCGCACTTAAAGTTGGAGGGGAGCGGGCCTACAAGCTGGCTCGTCGCGGAGTGGTCGTCGATTTGAAGCCGCGTCCGGTGGAAGTCTTCTCACTGGAGATGAGGGACTTCCAGCCGCCCGAATTCGAGCTGCAGGTCGAATGCGGAACGGGAACGTACATTCGATCCCTCGGTCGCGACATCGGTGAACGCTTGGGATGCGGAGCGGTGATGAGCGGCCTGTGTCGCATGGCCATCGGTCCCTTCCGTCTGGAAGGAGCCGTGTCGCTCGATTCATTGAACGTGGCGACGCTGTCCGCCGCGTTGGTTCCGCCGCAAGCCATTCTGCCGGACCTGCCCTGTTGGAAACTCGACACGGATGAAATCGTCGCCGTGCGACAGGGACGCGTGCTGCCAGCCGCGAGTGATTCACCGCCAACAAGTCTGTTACGCGACGAATCGCACGATTCGTTCCCGTGCAGAGAGATCATGTTGACCGACGCGACGGGCAACATGATCGGTCTCGCGCAACACGACATCTCGGCTCGCTGTCTTCGACCGACATTGGTTTTGTCCGCGCTCCATTGATACGGACTCGCCAAGTTTTCTGCGTCCCACCCTCGCACCGGAACCTATTTTACGAGGCCGTTCATTTTTTACAGGATGGCTCAGGACCGTCGGGGCAAAAAC
>JAYVDI010000272.1:0-7583 GCA_043749505.1 Schlesneria sp.
CGCCTGTTGAATAACCCTGTAGGACGGGCAAGAGTGCCCGTCCTACAGGGTTATTCAACAGGCGGTTAGGTTCCAAGCGTCACAGAATTCAAACCCAACCTAGGGCGTTGCCCCAAGGCTGGCATACCATCGCCCCGTTGGGGCTGAAATCTTTCCAAACGTAACTTCCAAAAGCGTACGCGACGAATTGTGGCTCTCCGCCATTCGTGTTGATCTCATGACGAATGAGCCGCAGGGCGCTAGCCCCGGTTGAAATTCGCCGTAACCGGGGCTAGCGCCCTGCGGCTGATGATGGACATCCAACACAAATGGCGGAGAGCCCGAATTGTTAATCGACTCCCACCTTCACGCTTCTTCATGCCCTTTCTTCAATCACCCTCTGGCTTGGCATGGAGCAAGCCATTCCTGCTGAAGTGTGTTGACTGCGACGTATCGCCATCTCAAAACAAGCCCGTCTCGGGGTGACAGCCTACGCTCAGGAGTACCGTTCGTCATCCGTCCTGTTTCGCAGCTTGACTCTGACGGTTGTGACGATTGCCGAGATCGCGGCGTCTACCCAAGACACACCGCACTCGAAGACCGGTATCGGATGAACGCACCTGTACCGATTGGCGCGGCCGATAGCCTGTTTGTGAGAATCGCCACAACCTTGTTATCAGGTCGTCGTCTGTTTCGCAGGAGTTAGGTCATGCAGTCTCAAGCGTTCGGTTCGGGGTTCGAGGGACTGGAAGACCGGCTGCTGCTGGCGGGCAATATCACATCGGTCTTGGCCGCAGGAGTATTGACGCTCACGGGTGACGCAGTGGCGAACGAGGTGGAATTGGCCGTGGGGACAAACGGCCAGATGGTCGCCAAAGGGTTGTCCGGAACGACGATCAATGGTTTGGAGACCGTTAATTTCGGCGTAATCAACACGCTGACCGTCCTCGGCGGAATGGGCGACGACAAGATCACTCTGAATCAGACCGGCTCGACGATCACCCACGATGTGACGATCAACGGCGGCGATGGGAACGACACGATTTCAGTAACGGGAAAGTTTGGTGCCGATCTGATCGTTTTGGGGGGGATCGGCAACGACACCCTCCGCGTCACAAACACTCTCCTCTCGAGTGCGGTCGCCGACATCAACATGGATTCGGGCGACGGCAATGACACGGTGACGATCAGCGCGTCCAAAGTGGGGCGCGATGTCATCGTTCAGACGGGCCTTGGAAATGACACCGTGACTGCGACGGGCCTCACGATCGCCAGCACTCTGTCGCTGCAGGACACGGGGGGAACGAACTCACTGCGAGTCACCGATTCCACCGCGCAAAACGGCGTGCTGTTGGTACTGGGCGTTGACAACGACACCGTGACAATGACCAACGTCACCTCGACCTTGGGAAAAGTGGAAATCGATTTGGGGGCGGGCAATAACGTGTTGTCGATCTCCCAAACAAAAGCACTCGGTACGACCGTGGCCACTCTCATGGGAGGGGTGATCACTGACTTCGGCGACGGGATTAGAGTCATTTCCGGCGTGGGTAATGACACGATCACGATGAGCGGACTCACGGTCACCAACAATCTATCGCAGCAGGATACGGGGGGAACGAACTCCCTGCGAATCAGCAACTCCACGTCGCAAAACGACGTGCTTTTGGCACTGGGGGCTGGCAACGACACCGTGACGATGACCAACGTCACTTCGTCCTTGGGAAAAGTGGAAATCGATTTGGGGGCGGGCAATAACGTGTTGTCGATCTCCCAGACGAAAGCACTTGGTACGACGGTGGCCACTGTGCTCGGCGGAGTGATCACAAACTTCGGTGACGGGATTAGAGTCATTTCCGGCTTGGGGAATGACTCCGTCACGATGAACGGACTCGCGATTAACAATAATCTGTCGGTGAGAGACACGGGAGGAACGAACTCGCTGCGGATCACCGATTCCACCGCGCGAAGCGACGTATTTCTCACTCTGGGGGTCGGCAACGACGCGCTGACGATGACCAACGTCACTGCGCTGGGGAAGGTGGACATCAACCTTGGTGACGGCAATAACCTGTTATCGATGTCCAAGACCAAAGCCTTCGGTATCGCCCCGAGTACACTCCTCGTGTTTGGTGACGGAATCCGCGTGATTTCCGGCACGGGGACCGACAAAATCGGGATCATCGAGGGCGAGACCGCCGGTGTGATCCGAATCGACGCTGGTGATGGCACCAATCGTGTGGAGTTAACTCGAGTCACAACCACGACTCGACTGGGAACGCTCGATATTGTCACGGGTGCGGGCGCGGATGGCGTAACACTGGATCGCATCAGTATCGGCAGCGATTCCGTAATCGATACGGGACTCGGTGACGACATCTTCACACTCAAGAACAGTCGATTGATCGGGGACTTCGATGCATCATTGAATGATGGCAACGACCTCGCTTATGTCGGCTCGAATGTGTTCACGAGTATTGTTTCTTACACCTTCAATGGAGGGCTTGGCGGTGCGACTCTCGGGTTCGACACGTTAAGGTTGGGGGCGAACACGCCGGTCAATCTCGCTGCGTACTTGAACTTTGAAGTCACCTTGCTTGCAACCTTCTGATCGAATGAATGACGGTATTTTCGCCAACGTGAACCGAGTCGAAAGATCGAGGCCGCGCAGTAAAGTAAGCATACAAATCGAAGCGGTGACGTGAGTACGGCGATGTTATCAACAGTGTTCCTGTGCTTGTCTGTGACGATTTGATCCGCCAATGGATATTCTCACGCTGCGACTTGAACACACCTGCGTCTCGAACGGACTGCTCCACTCGCCGGTGATGAAACTTCCGAGCTTGAGGAGACAACGCGAATTGCAAGAAATGACTTCCCCAAAGTAGACGTGTCATACCGTAACACGAACAACTCACACCGAGTGTCGAGGCTACTAACTCCTTCCGCTCGCCCAAAGCCCTCAGCGCAGTCGGCCGTCGGCTGCCAGTTTCTCGGCCGCTGAGACGACCGACTGGCGAGCAACCGCATCGCAGGTGCCGGTACGGAATGAGAAGCGACTGACGACGCGGCGGTCTTCGTACAGGATGGCCGTGATGGCGGCATCGGGTTCGATGTTCAGGGCCGTGGCATCCGCAATGGCTTCACCGGCGAGGGTCAGCGGCAACTCCAACTTCTCGTCGAATGACAGCGTTTGCAGGCGAGGTGCTTCGCGCTGGGGTGTCCCCGTGACCAGCACGGCGAAGCAGCGCAGACCGTTGGCACGGTGGCGGTTCACGCAGCGATCCAACTCCTTCAAGAGAGCCGCCACATCGGCACCGAGTTCCCTGACCAACACCATCACAACGGGACAGTCTCCGTGGCGACAAACATAACAGACCGACTTCCCTGCCAGCGGCCCCGTCACCACACGCACGTAGAACGAGGCGACTTCATCGCCCACTTTTGCCGTAGTTGTCCCGAAGGATTTGACGACAGAGGCAGTCTCGTTGAACTTCGTTTGAGCCAGTCCTCCCGAAATGAAACTGGCGACAATGAAACACACCACGACTGCTATCGACGAGCGACATCGCGCGCGATTGAGTCTGCTGTCCATGAATGATCGAACGGCCGGCTTTGTGGAAGTCACAGGTCGATTGTCCTCCGTCTTCGGTGAAGCGACTCCAATTGATTCGTTAGAACATGAATGAGACCATGGGCCACACACCACCGCTCACTTCAGTAGTCGTACCGCACTCCAAATCCAAACAGTTGCTGATTGTCCTGTAAGAACGAGTACTGATTGTTTTTGCCGCTGAAGTATTGCAGCCCGACTCGAAACAGATGTTCGGACTGACTGCGTCGCCACTGCCAACCGGCCAACACATTGACACTGCCACTGCCGTGAGTCGCCTCGCGCAAATGGACATTGGCTGCAAAGTACGGTGCGCCACGCAAACCGGTCGCGTGAGGACTGCTCCATTCCAAGCCACTCTGCCATTCAAAAGGTTTGTCGCCGCCGGTCCCCGCGATCCCCCAGCCGACTTCGGTATATATTCGCAAGGAATCAAACACGAAGTACCCGATGCCAAATACGATTGCCGTGCGGTCGTACTTGTTTGGCACGAACCCCGGATGGTTGGTGAGGTAGTCGTCTCCGACATGAGACTCGATGTGATACCCGGCCACCTTCGCTTGAAATGGTCCCTCGCGCCATGTGAGTGGGATCCCGGCGCGAAAGTCGATCGACTGGAGGTCATTCCCCGCGTTCGGCAACACGCGGAGAAACGTCCCCCCCTCGACATCGATCTGCAATCCTTCAGGCTGAATTCCGCGAGCCGTACCGAACCGAACCAGCCCAACGCGCCAACCCAACGCGGAGTCCCATAATGTTTGTCCGCCGGTCTCACTGAGAAACGTGTTTGAAAGGCGCGGCTCCTTCTCACCCGCCACATACGAGCGGTAGAGCAGGCCCGTAGGCAGGAAATGCCAGTCCCGGTTTGCATCTGTCCAAGTGGCGTCCCCCGTGAAGGCCGATGGAAACGGCGACTCATCGAGTCCCTGCCACACAGGATAGGTTGGTGGCTGGCCATTGGTCGGATTTTGAAAATCGACCGGCCCCAACACCGCGTCCGCTTCCTGAAACGGGATTGATAAGGGCAAAGGAACCAGGGACTGTGAAAGAAACGGATCGTTTCCCAACGACACACTGGAGGGCTGCACAAACACCATCAACATCAAGGCGACAGCGGCTACCATCACAAGTCTGCGCGATCCGTTCATCAGGCGAGTTCCTCGGCAATTCAGCAGGAAAGAGATGGCCTACTAATTGAAGTCGCAAACGGTGGTCTCGAAGTCACCACACCGCCCACATGAGCCACAGTGGTTGGAATCTAACAGAGGCACTTGAACCTCAACAGGCGGGTTCGAGTCCAATTGCCCCAGCCGATAAACTCAACACCAAAGGACGTGGGTTGCAGCCCCTGAGAACTTTTGTAAGAATCTAGGCCCCTTTCAGGGAGTTTGCGCCTCGACGAGCTTGTTCGAGGTTGCGTTGTTGTTAGGTCCGATTTGCTTGGAAGAGAGAAAGAGCCGCGAGCCATGCCACTGTCGCGAAGTACGCTGGAATATCAAACCATTCAGGCCAAGACTGCATTGGCGAAATGGGTTGCGGTCTTGACCGAAAAAGGTGTTGAACGGCCTGCATTCCGCCGTGACCCCAAGTGGCGTCAGTTGAATGCCGATTGCAACATGATCAAACGACGTCTGAATCGTGTGGCCGAGATCGAAGCCAACAATCAGGCAGTGGCAAAACGTAAGTCTGAGAAGCTCGCTGCGGTTACCGAGTGACCTCGCGGAGACTTTCGCCACTGTTCGTGCTGCGCGCGGCATGTTAGTCAGCTTGATGTTAAAAAGTGAACATGTGCTGTGAAGCTGTAGTTCTGCGCGGGCCGCTCGGAACCGCAGGGCAGTGTTCTCGCAGAGGACACCCGTTCTGGCGAAGAATAATGTCCTCGCAAGATCCTCTTGGTCTCGCTGACCTCGGGTAATTTGGAGAGGTGGCAGAGCGGCTGATTGTGCAGCACTGGAAATGCTGTGTGTCAGAAATGGCACCGGGGGTTCGAATCCCCCCCTCTCCGTTTGTCCACGAAGCCGCCATCGTAAGTTGATGGCGGCTTTTGTTTTGTATCACGGCCATTTTTTCCGGTCTCCCTTGCTGTGCTGAAAATGTGCTGAATCCATAACTTGTTGTTGTCGAGCTAGATTCGTTGAGACTCCTGCTCTGGCGAATCGCCGCCTCTTGGGTGTTGGCTACTGTCCGGTATCCCGAGCCGCCTAATACGATCTTGGGAGATCTGGCTGCTGATGTGGGTGTACAACCGCAGGATCGTCGGATCGACGTGCCCCACCCATGATCGGACGACAGATTCCTCGATCCCTTTCATCAGACAAATGGAAATGAAGCTGTGCCGGAACGAGTGCAGCTTCCCTGGCAGGCCGAGCGGGGCGAGGACACGCTTGAGAGCCGTGAGCGCCCGCCGTTCGTCAATCTGGCGATCCCAGGAGGGATACCTCTGGTTGGAATCGCGGTCAGCACCCAGCGGCCACGCCGCAGTCGGCCTTCAAGGAAGACTCGCAGCTTGGCCGTGATTGGCACAACTCGCTCGTCACCGGTCTTCGGACGCCACTCGTCCTTGGCGCGGACATGGATCACATTTTTGGGCAGATCAACATCGGCCCAGCTCAGCCACTGCGCCTCGCCGATACGGAGTCCGGTTTCTGCCAGCAACAGGAATGTCGCAGCATGCGGTGGTCGCGCGCTGGCGAGAATCTGCTCGATTTGAGCTTCATCAAAGTAGGGCTGCGGCGTTGGCTTGGGCTTTTTTAGCTTCATCCCCGACAGCGGATCATGCGGGATCATGCGGCGCGTGAATGCGAATTTCACGAGTTGTCGGATGATGACTTTCTCGGTGTAGATGGTCTTGGGCTGGCACGTCTTGGCCCGCTGTGCGTGGTATTTGTCAGTGAAAGCTCGATCCAAATGAAGCAGTGATACCTGTTTCATTTCCCGCGCGAGGGCCTCGACGCGGACAAACACGGACCAGTATTTGTCCTTGGTTTTCGCACTGCGCTCTTCAGAGACAAGATGCTCCTTGTAGGCATTGATCGCCTCCGTAAAAGTCGCTGGCTCGGCTTTCGCGGGCAACTCGCCGTCAGATAACTTGCGATCCAATTGGAGAGCTTTGTGTTTCGCAGCCTTTTTGTTCTCTGTGTTGAGCGACTGCCGCTGCTGCCGTCCATCGAGCTGATAATTCGCATGCCAAGTTGTGCCGCGTTGAAAAATGCGGACTCTTTCACCAACGGGTTCTGATGAGCTGGTACGATTCATTCTAGGCAAGGCCTCCTTTAGCAAAGTGAGCTAGAAGTCGATCGCGAAGCAAACGGAGATGCTTTCCCGCGCGTCTTGCACATCCTTTCAGCCGCCCTTGGCTCGACCAGGCGTAAATGGTTGCCTTCGGGACTTGGAGCAGTTCTGCGGCTTGATCGACGGTGAGCAGAGGGGGGAAGGGATTTCCCGCAGGGTCAGACCAAGTGGAGGTCAACTCCTCTTTGGTCAACGGTGGGAAGTCTTGGGAAATGTCACGGGGCATTCGGGATTCTCCTTCAGAGAGTTTGAGGTTGTTTCCAACCTGTCCCGGAAACCCCGACAAAAAAAACGAGGAAGTAATCTATGCGGACTTCGCAACCAGTTTATGTCAAATCGGTTGCAGCTTTAGTCCGCATCACAACCATGGAGGGAAGTCGAATGCTGAGTCAACGAAAAACAAACCGCAAGACCAATTATGGTAAGTTGCAAACAAGAGTTGGCGACGTGTTCGCACAAAAGCTGATGAACACTTGGGAGCGAGATAAGCTCAACCTGCGAAGGCCCAAGACTTTCGGACATCGTTGGGGCAGGTGATGATTCCCCCCAATGGAGGTTTGAAAGATGGTTCAGCAGTCAGTTTCTTCAGTTCGGACGAAGTGTGTGTTTTCGGAGGAGTTCAAGGTGGATGCGGTCCGCCTGGTGACGGGCGAGGGTTACTCGATTGCGGCGGCGGCGAAGTCGGTGGGGGTGGGTCAGC
>JAYVDI010000273.1:0-17931 GCA_043749505.1 Schlesneria sp.
CACCCTAACCCTCTCCCCCGAAGACGGGGGCGAGGGGACAAAGCCGAAGACAAAAGAATCCCCACTTCGCTCTTCCCTCTCCCTTCCCGAAGTCTGCCAACTGAGCACGCTCGATGCGTGGGAGTTCTTCGGGGAACTCGAGCTGTCCGAGACGGGGCAGTTCATCGCGACCGAAGTCTTGAAGGAGATTCGCGGCCGGCTCGGCTTCCTGCTGCGGTGCGGGCTGGATTACCTGACGCTCGACCGGACTGCGCCGACGCTCTCGGGGGGCGAGAGTCAGCGGATCAAACTGGCCGGTCAAATCGGCTGTGGTCTGGTGGGAGTCGTCTACATCCTCGATGAGCCGAGCATCGGGCTGCATCCGCGCGACAACGTGATGCTGCTCGACAGCCTCAAAGACCTGCGCGATCAGGGCAACACTGTCATCGTCGTCGAGCATGACGATGAGACGATGAGGGCGGCCGATCACATCGTTGACTTCGGGCCGGGGCCGGGTGTGCGGGGCGGCGAGATCGTTGTCGAAGGCTCTGTCGCCGACGTGATGAAGTCGGAACGAAGCCTGACCGGCGCGTTTCTGTCCGGTCGTCGCACCATCGCGATTCCGAAGCAGCGTCGCGCGGGGAACGGCCACGCCATCGAGATTCACGGCGCGACGCATCACAACTTGAGAGATGTCTCGGCCAGTTTCCCGCTCGGCACGTTCATCTGCGTGACGGGAGTGAGCGGCAGCGGAAAAAGTTCGCTGGTGAACGACATCCTGTGGGAAGTCCTCAACCGCGACGTGAACAAGGGGACGGGCCACCCCGGCTCGCACACGCAGCTCACCGGGCTGGAACACATCGACAAGGCGATCGACATCGACCAAAGCCCGATCGGTCGGACGCCCCGTTCCAACCCGGCGACTTACGTGAAGCTGGCCGATCTGATTCGCGACCTCTACACGCAGCTTCCCGAATCGAAGGTGCGCGGCTTCAAACCGGGACGCTTCTCGTTCAACGTGCCGGGCGGGCGGTGCGAGGCGTGCGAGGGGAACGGCTCCAACAAACTGGAGATGGATTTTCTCGCCGACATCTGGGTGACGTGCCCGGTCTGTCAGGGGAAGCGGTTCAACAAGGAGACACTTGAAGTCCGCTTCAAAGGGAAGAACATCACCGACGTGCTGGACATGGACGTGCAGCAGGCCCTCGATCATTTTGAAAACCATCCGAAGCTGAAGCGTTCGATCCAGACGCTGCACGACGTGGGACTCGATTACCTCAAGCTGGGCCAGCCGTCGCCGACGCTCTCGGGCGGCGAGGCCCAGCGCGTGAAGCTCGCCAAGGAGCTGAGTAAGCGTTCCACCGGCAAGACGGTCTACATCCTCGATGAGCCGACCACCGGACTGCACTTCGTGGACATCGAGCATCTGTTGCGGGTGCTGCACGGATTCGTCGATGCGGGCAACACGGTAATCGTCGTCGAACACAACCTCGACGTGATCAAGACGGCCGACTGGGTGATCGACCTCGGTCCGGAAGGAGGCTCGGGCGGCGGACGCATCCTCGCGGCGGGGACTCCCGAGGAAATCGTCGCGTGCGAGGAGTCGTACACGGGGCAGGCTCTCCGAGCGGTCTTGCCGCCAAGTGTGGCTGGGGTCGAGTCTTCGAGCCCCCAGCGTTCGTCAGCAAAGAGAAAGAAACTGGGGGCGGCGAAGACGCCGACTCCAGCCACACCAACCGCAGCTCTCGCCGGCCCGCGCTGGCAAACGTCTCTCGCCCTCAAAAACTCCATCGACGGAGCCGACACGTCGATCGTGGTGCGGGGCGCGTCGCAACACAACTTGCAGCATCTCAATCTGACGATCCCGCGCGACATGATGAGTGTCTTCTGCGGGCCGAGCGGTTCCGGCAAGAGTTCGCTCGCAATGGACACGCTCTATGCTGAGGGACAGCGGCGCTACGTCGAGTCCCTCTCGTCGTATGCCCGCCAATTCCTCGGCCAGATGCCCAAACCAAAGGTCGAGCACATCCACGGCCTGCAACCGTCGATCGCCATCGAGCAAAAGACGGTCGGCAACACACCTCGTTCGACGGTTGGAACGGTCACGGAAATCTACGACTACCTGCGCATCCTGTTCGCGCGGCTGGGGACTCAACACTGCCCCGACTGCGGCGTACCGGTCCAGTCGCAGACGACGGACGATGTCATCGACCGCCTGATGGAACACGAAGCGGGTAAGCGACTGCTGGTTCTCGCGCCGCAAGAGGTCACGGTCGGGCAGCAGTATGAAAAACTATGGGAACGACTGCGCGAACAAGGCTATCGCCGAGTCCGCATCAATGGCGTGACGCATACGCTGGACGAGGTTCCCGAGATCGACCGCAAGCGGAAGCACGCGGTGGAGATCGTCGTGGATCGAGTGACGGTACGGCATGACGAGGGACTGGGTGCGAGGGCCGATGGACAACCGGCGGACAGCGCGCTTGTCCCCTCTCCCCCGTCTTCAGGGGAGAGGGTTAGGGTGAGGGGGCCGAGTGCTGAGGACGCTTCGTCGGACTCAAGCGACTTTTCGCTTTCTCACACCGAAGAATCCGAAAGGAAGAAGTCTCGGACATTGAAGGCCGCCACGACCTCGAAAGCCCCCCTCACCCTAGCCCTCTCCCCCGAAGACGGGGGAGAGGGGACCGGAGAGAAGACTTCGCAGCTTTCATCACAATCGACCTCTTCACCATCAACCATCAACCCTCGACCATCAACCACCCGCTCGCGGCTTGCCGAGTCCGTGGAACTCGCCTTTGATCTCGGTAAGGGAATCATTCGAGTCGCCGTGGTCGATGATGAGCGTGAGGAGAAGAAGTGGAAGGTCCAGCCGTTTAGTTTGTTCCGCTCCTGCGAGCAGTGTGGTCGCAGCTTTGAAGAACTGGCTCCGCACAACTTCTCGTTCAACAGCCCGCTTGGCTGGTGTGAGACGTGTGAGGGGATCGGGACTCAGCAGGGTACGAACCTCGGGGCACTCGTCTCGGATCAGACGCGCACTTTGGCGCAGGGGGCCGTCTCAGCATGGCCCGATCCGGCGAAGTCGCCTCTGTTCCGCAGGATGCTCGCCGCGATGGCGAAAGAGTGCGACATCCCGCTCGACGTGCCGTTCTCGCAGTTGGAGCCGAGTCAGCAGCGGGCCGTGTTGTTTGGGACGGGCGATGTTTGGATTCCGCTCGTCGAAAGTGTGGCTGGGGTCGAGTCTTCGAGCCCCCAGCGGGGTCTCGCAAAAAAACTGGGGGCGGCGAAGACGCCGACCCCAGCCACACAGCTTACTTTCAAGTTTCAATACAAGGGCCTCTACCCCGCGATCGAGCAGGCGGCGAGTCTCTCCTACGACTACCGCATGAAGTTGTACGGCCTGATTGGCGACTGTCCCTGTTCGTCGTGCAGTGGCAGCCGGGTGCGACCCGATGCGGCGGCGGTGAAGCTGGGTGGCAAGACGATCAAGCAATTCTGCGACCTGCCGCTCAACGAGTCTCTCGCGTTTTTGCATGGTCTCACGCTGACGAAGACTCAACAGAAGATTGCGGGCGACCTGCTCGGTGAGGCGACCGGGCGGTTGTCGTTCCTCGTCGATGTCGGCCTGCATTACCTGACGCTGGCTCGCACGCTGCCGACGCTGTCGGGGGGGGAGACGCAGCGCATTCGCCTCGCCGGTCAGATCGGCCGCGCGCTAACCGGCGTCTTGTACGTGTTGGACGAACCGACCATCGGCCTGCATCCGAGCGACAACGGACGGCTGCTGAACGCCCTCATCAAACTGCGAGACCTCGGCAACACGATCGTGATGGTCGAGCACGACCGCGAAGTCTTGCAGGCTGCCGATCGCCTGTACGACTTCGGCCCCGGAGCCGGCCGCTTCGGTGGCACGATCACGGACCAAGGCTCACCGCGTGAGATGTCGAAGAGCGAACTGTCACTGACGGGCAAGTACCTGTCCGGCCGCGAGGAGATTGTGATTCCGGCGACGCGCCGGGTTGAGGGTCGAGGGTTGAGGGTTGAGGGTGAAGAAAAGACCCGTGTGGCTGGGGGCGGCGAAGCGCCGCCCCCAGCCACACGGGCGTCCTCCTTTTCTTTCTCTTCCTCTTCCTCTTCCTCTGCCCCTCAACCCTCAACCCTCAACTCTCAACCTCTTCAGTGGCTTGAACTGCTCGGTGCCCGACAGCACAACCTGCGGAATGTCGATCTGCGGATTCCGCTCGGGACATTTACATGCATCACCGGCGTAAGCGGCAGCGGAAAGAGTTCACTCATCGAGGATACGCTGGCTCGCGCGGTGGCGAGGAAGCTGCATCGGGCGTCCACTCAACCGGGGCCGTATGACGAACTGCTCGGCCTGCAATTCCTGAGCAAGTTGATCGTGGTCGATCAGCAGCCGCTCGGCACCACTCCCGCGTCGAACCCGGCGACCTACACCGGCGTGTTCGAGCATATTCGCGAACTGTTTGCCCGGATGCCCGAAGCCAAGGTGCGCGGATACAGTTCGACACGGTTCAGCTTCAACCGCGTCGGAGGCCGTTGCGAAGCGTGTGAAGGAAACGGCCAGAAGCTGATCGAGATGCACTTCCTGCCCGACGTGTGGGTCGAGTGCGATGTCTGTCGCGGTCGGCGTTACAACGCCGAGACGCTGGCGGTGCAGTATCGCGGGCAGAGCATCGCCGACGTGTTGGCAATGTCGATCGGCCAGGCTCTCGAACTGTTCGACAACCTGCCGAAGATTCGCGGCCCGCTGAGTGTGCTCGCCGCGATCGGACTCGATTACCTGACGCTCGGCCAACCCGCACCAACGCTCTCGGGGGGCGAGGCCCAGCGAGTCAAGCTGGCCGCAGAACTCGCGCGGCCTTCAACGGGGAAGACGCTCTATCTGCTTGACGAACCGACGACCGGCCTGCACTTCGACGACATTCGCAAGTTGCTGAAGATCCTCAACAGTCTGGTCGATGCCGGGAACACGGTCGTCGTCATCGAACACAACCTCGACGTGATCAAGACGGCCGACTGGATCATCGACCTCGGTCCGCAAGCGGGCGGCGAGGGCGGGTGGATTGTCGCCGAAGGCACCCCGGAAGATGTCGCCGCCTACGCTGAGTCTTACATGCGCCAGCACGACGTTGCTGATGGCGTGCGCCAGCACGGAGTTGTCCCCTCGCCCCCGTCTGCGGGGGAGAGGGCTAGGGTGAGGGGGCCAAGCGGTGAGAACGCTTCCCCACTTCAAACCGACCATCCTCTCCCTCCCTCCCCTCGACGGGGAGGGCCGGGGAGGGGAGCCGATGCACATGGAGACTCGACTACTCAATCATCACCCCTCCCTAGCCCTCCCCCTCAAGGGGAGGGAACAGGAAAGAAGACTCGCGCATCGAAGGCTGTCACGCCCATCGAAGCCCCCCTCACCCTAACCCTCTCCCCCGAAGACGGGGGCGAGGGGACAGGAGAAGACTCCGAGTCGGTGGCTTCACTCGTCACTCGTCACTCGTCACTCCGCTCCCTCACCGGCGAAATTCTCGCCCGCGTGCTGGCCGAGGGGCGGCGCGGTGAGCGTGAGTCGTTCGATGCCGATGCGGCGCGGAAGAAGCAGGCGGGCGACCTCGATCCGTCGAAGATCGGGGCCGAGGCGCGGATGCCGTGGGAGGTCGATGGCCGCAAGTGGCACACGGTCGATGGGCTGGCGAACAACGGCAAGCCGCGCCGCTGGTCGGGGGCGATGCTGGCTCGTGTCATCGACCAGCTTGAAGAATCGGGCAACTTCGCGCCGACGAACTGGGCCGACCGCAGCACCATCGAAGTGACGGGCAAAGTGAAAACGAACGGCTGGTTCCTACACGCGCACACGGGCGACGAGTGGCTGTTGTCGCTGAAGTTTCGCGTCGGCAAAAAGGCGTTCGATGAGATCACGCTGTCGCAGGAACTCGGCTTGAAGGACGTGAACGATCTCGACGAGATCCCGGTCTACAACCGGCAGCCCCGCGTCCGCATCCGTCCCACAGCGAACGGACCGTTCGAAGACGTGACGATTGTGCTGCTCAAGCTAAGCGACATGGAGACGCCCGCGTTCGAGACGTTCTTCGCAAAGGCCCGGCAATCGTTTCTTGACGCGACGAATCCAAAGGCTCTCGATCTGGAAGACCTCACGCCGTGGAAGAAGCTCGGCCGCAAGTGGCATCTGATGCGGAAAGGTTTCTTGCAGGGAAAAATCGAATGGGACACGGCCGTGTTGGAGGAACTGGCTGCGCTGCTGGACGAACTGCTGCCGGATGCCAAAGTCGATTGGACGCAGAAGGTCGTCGTGAATTATTCGCGCAACAAGCTGCCGGTGGCGAACATCGTCACCAAGCGACCGGCCGGCGTGGACTTCAGCCTCTACGTCCCGAGCGGTTCAGTCCAACTCGGGCAAGTCGCCGGCTTCGGCATCGAGCAGGAAGTCGTCCCGTTCAAGAACGGCCTCGACGCGGTACAACTTCGGTTCACCAAGGTCGAGCAGGTCCAGTCGGCTGCGCTGAAGAAATTTCTCGGCAAATGCCTCAAATAAACGGCGGCCGAATGTGATCCGTGTCACAGAAATTAGCCGCGCGGCGTTAGCCGCCCCGGTTACACGGCATGAACCGGGGCTAGCGCCGCGCGGCTAATTTCTGGAATGCGGATGATGAGTCGAGTGAAGCGGGACAGGCCGGTTTGAACACACAAAGCCGAACGGGGAGGAGTGCCCGTTCTCCTTGCTTGCCGTGACTGGCGCGGGGGTCCACAATCTCGTCGTTTCCGACAGAAGTCGAAATCCGACGAACTGAGGCCGTAGTCTGGACCCCTTGGTCCGGACGATACCCCACAATTTCTGCTTTTGAGTTGCTCTCCTGCGCGAGGTCTCGTTCGGACCAAGGGGTCCAGGCTACGACTTTGACTGTTGTCGATCACGTCAATCTTGCCTTGTTCTTCTCGCTTTGATTTGCTGTGAGGTGGCCAATGTTCAGCTTCGTGCGTTTGATGAGTGCGTGGTCGGTCGTGGTGATGGCGCTCGCCGCTCAGGGCGTGGCGGTGGTGTTTGGCCAAGTGGCGGAACAGGGGCAGCCTGTCGCCGCAGCACAGGCGGGCGTGTCGTTTCAACAGCAGGTGCGGCCGCTCCTCTCGAACACCTGCTTTCGCTGTCATGGACCTGACGAGCACGAGCGGCAGGCGGGGTTGAGACTCGATCAGCGCGAGTCGGCTGTGTCGAAGTTGGAGTCCGGTCACGTCGCCATCTCGCCGGGGAAAATTGACGCGAGCGAGATCGTGCGGCGGATCAATTCGACCGACCCCGAAGTGATGATGCCGCCACCGTCGCTCAACAAGCCGCTGAGTGCTGCCGACAAACGCGTGCTGACAACGTGGATTGCGCAAGGGGCTGAGTACCGCGAGCACTGGTCGTTTGTCGCGCCGACTCGACCCACGCGACCGGTTGTCAAGAACACGAGTTGGCCAAAGAACGAGATCGACCATTTCATCTTGTCGAAGCTGGAACGAGAGGGCCTTGCGCCATCGTCCGAAGCGGACAAGATCACGCTCATCCGGCGAGTGACTCTCGACCTGACCGGCCTCCCGCCGACTCTGGCCGAGGTCGATGCGTTCGTCGCCGACACGAGTCCGCAGGCTTACGAGACCGTCGTCGATCGCTTGCTCAAGTCGCGACGGTTCGGTGAACGGATGGCCGTCGATTGGCTCGACGCGGCACGCTTCGCCGACACGCATGGGTTTCATATCGACTCGGGCCGCGACATGACGCGCTGGCGCGACTGGGTGATTGAAGCTTACAACTCGAACCTGCCGTTCGATCAGTTCACGATCCAGCAGTTGGCGGGAGACCTGCTCCCCGAAGCGGCTTCGCCCGAACAGACGGTCTTGCAGCGCATCGCCAGCGGGTTCAATCGCAACCACATGATTAACTTTGAAGGGGGAGCGATCCCCGCCGAATACCACAATGCGTACATCGTCGATCGCGTCAGCACGACCTCAACCGTGTGGCTCGGTCTGTCGGTCGCGTGCGCCCAATGTCACGATCACAAGTACGACCCGATCACTCAGCGCGACTTCTATTCGCTCTACGCCTTCTTCCATAACGTGCCCGAGAACGGTCTCGACGGCTCGAAGGGGAATGCGGCTCCACTGCTGAAGACGCCCACGGTCGAACAGCAGGTGAGGTCGAACGAACTCCGCGCGGGGATCGCCGCGTTGGAGAAGCAACTCTCCGCGACCGGGCCTGAACTGGTCGAAGCACAGCGGCTGTGGGAGGCGGCCGCGAAGTCGGAGCAGCCCGTCGCTTGGACAACACTCAAACCGGAGTCGCTCCGTGCGGCGAACGGTTCGACGCTGAAACCCCTTGAGGACGGAACCATCACAGCGACCGAAGCCAATCCCGCGACGGAGACTTACACGATCACAGCTCCGAGTGAGGGAACGATCACGGCGGTGAGACTCGACGTGCTGCCGGATGATTCGCTGGCGGGCAAGGGGCCGGGGCGGAGCATCAACGGCAACTTCGTGATGACGAGCGTCACCGTCGGTCTCGGCCCGAGCGATGACCGACGGAAGCCGCGTCCGCAGAAGATTGAGCGAGCCTCGGCCGACTTCAGCCAAGAGACTTATCCGATCGCGAACGCGATAGATGTGAATGATCGGACCGGCTGGGCGATTCACCCCGCTGTCGGCCAGCCACATCACGCGATCTTCGAGTTGTCCGAGCCGATCCGGCTCAAGGGTCAACCCGCGCCGCTCACGATCACACTGGCTTTCAATTCGACGTTCGCACAACACCAACCGGGACGGTTTCGCGTGTCGATCACGTCGGCCGCCAATCCACATGACAAGCCGTCGCTGCCAGCCAACATCACGGCAATCTTGAACGCGACCGATCGCACCAGCGTCCAACAACAGGAACTCGCCAAATACTTCCGCGAAGAAGTGCAGGGAAAGAAGCTCAGCGAAACGATCGCGGCTCGCAAGAAGGACGCGGATGAGTTCGAGCGAACGATCCCGACGACGATGGTCATGCAGGAGATGGCCGCTCCGCGCGACACGTTCATCCTGATGCGCGGCCAGTACGACAAGCAGGGTGACAAGGTGACGGCCGCCACGCCGTCATTCCTGCCGCCGCTCGCCGAAGGACTTCCCACGAATCGGCTCGGCCTGGCGAAGTGGCTTGTGGACGAACGGCATCCGCTGACGAGCCGCGTCATCGTCAATCGTTACTGGCAAATGTTGTTCGGTCTGGGCCTCGTCAAGACGAGCGAAGACTTCGGCTCCCAAGGGGAACAGCCGAGCCATCCGGAGTTGCTCGATTGGCTGGCGGTGGAGTTTAGAGGCAATGCCGCGTGGGACACCAAGCACCTGATTCGCCTGCTCGTGACCTCGGCCGCGTACCGACAGGCGTCTCGCGTGACACCCGACCTGCGCGGGCTTGATCCCGAAAACCGGCTGCTCGCACGCGGCGGTCGCTTCCGACTGCAAGCCGAGTTCGTGCGCGATCAAGCGCTCGCGATCAGCGGGTTGCTTGACCCGCGCATCGGCGGCGCGAGTGTCTCGCCGTACCAGCCAGTCGGGATTTGGGAGGAACTCGCATCGCGACAGGACGGCTATCAATGGACGGCTCAGACGTACAAGCAGAGCACCGGCGCGGACCTCTACCGCCGCACGATGTACACGTTCTGGAAGCGGACCTCGCCGCCGCCAACCCTCGCCACGTTCGATGCCCCCGACCGTGAGACCTGCACCGTCCGACGCGCTCGCACCAACACGCCGCTGCAAGCGCTGATCCTGCTCAACGACCCGACCTACGTCGAAGCGTCCCGCAAGTTCGCCGAGCGCATCCTGCAAGAGGGCGGCTCGTCGATGGATAACCGGCTGACGTTCGCCTTCCGCCACGTCGTCGCTCGCCAACCGTCACCGCGCGAGATGACGCTGCTCAAGCAACTCGTGACGGAACAATTGGCCGACTACGCCCAACGCGGTGACAAAGCCGAGAGCCTGCTGAAAGTCGGTGAGTCCCCGCGCGAGACAAAGCTCAACTCGAACGAACTTGCCGCTTGGACCATCGTCGCCAGCACGCTGCTCAATCTGGATGAGTCGCTGACGCGAAACTGACTGGTCTGTAACCGACGGTGAGCGGGGTATCGTCGGTCATTGGCGGTCTCTCCACGAAATCCTGCGGGGCAAGTGTTTCTGAGAAGGTAGCCCTGTCGCTCCGCGACAGGAGGCGCGATCAACAAGCGATCTCAATCTGTCGAGTCAGTTCAAATCAACGGCAAACGTGACTCGGGTATTCGCGCTTCCTGTCGCGGAGCGACTGCACGCCGGACAGTCTCGACTCCTCAAGGGCGAGTGGCTCGCTCACCGGAAAACGGGTACTTTCCCGCTGCCGTTTCTCAGTTCACCAAGACGCTCCCTTTTCGTGTGAAGCGACCGATGCCCCTCACTTCCGAATCTCTCCCGGCCGATTCGGCCTCACAACTCGACGGCCATCCGGTGACGAATCGCTGGCGCACGGTGTTCGATCTGGTGCGACCCTTCTTGGCGCTGATGTCGGTGATGTTGCTGTTCTGGGTCGCCGACCGGTGGATCAATGGCGAGAAGGCCACGTTTCACACCTCGCGCAGTATGAGAACCGTCGCGGCGCAGACGGCCACTGTGGCGGTGGCGGCTCTCGGAATGACGGTCATTATCATCGCGGGAGGAATCGACTTGTCGGTCGGGACCGCGATCGCGCTCTGCGCGACGGTACTCGCCTGGAGTTTGAAGGAAGATGTCGCGCTGCGGCTGTTTCATGGCGATACCGTGGCAAAGGCATCGCAGCGACTGAAGGAGGCCGAACGAACTCTGGCCGGAACGGCGGGAGCCGAACAACAAACGGCGAAGGACGATGTCGCTCGTGAAGCCACACGGCTCAAGCAGGCACAGCGCGCGTTCGCGATCTGGACTCCGATTGTCGCGCTGGCGATCGTGGTCGGATGCGGTTGTCTCTGCGGAATCGTGAATGGTGCGCTGGTGAGTTACCTCGGGCTGGTTCCGTTCATCGTGACGCTCGGCACGATGCAGGTGTACCTCGGGATTGCGAAGAAGGTCGCGGCGGAGACGACCGTGCGCCCTGACACTGCCATGCAGGTTCCCGCGTGGTTCGGCGACCTGCTCAGCGTGCGGCCTCAGGCGTTGTGGCTGGGTTTGCCGAGCGGCGTGTGGTTCACGCTCGTGCTGGCGGGGCTGCTCGCGGCCGTGCTGCATTACACGGTCTTCGGGCGGTACGTCTTTGCTCTCGGATCGAACGAGGCGACCGCGCGACTGTGTGGGATCAACGTGCGTTGGAACAAGATCGCGGTCTATGCGCTCAGCGGCCTGTTCGTGGGGATCGCCGGTCTGTTTCAGTTCTCACGCCTGACGGTCGGCAACCCGACTTCCGGATCGGGCCTCGAACTGAAGGTAATCGCATCGGTCGTGATCGGCGGCGGCAGTTTGAGCGGCGGGCGCGGCTCCGTCCTCGGGACGCTCACCGGCGCACTCATCATGTCGGTCATCACCAGCGGCTGCACGGCGCTCGGTTTGACGAACCCCATCCAAGACCTGATCCTCGGCATCATCATCGTCGCGGCCGTGACGCTCGATCAGTTGCGACAGCGCAAGCAGGCCGCGTAGAGACAGTCGAACAGCCGTAGCAAGGGCGGCCCGCCTGAGCATTCCAGCGGAGCCAGCACACCGCCTACGCAACGGTTTTCGACAGACGGCGCTATTCGCGCTCTATCATCGCATCAGCCCTGACCTGCGCGGATAACAGGGTTAACCCGCGCGCCGGGATATTAGAGATAGCCCGCGCGCGGGTTAACACCGTATCGAGCGAAACAGCAACCGCACCAACGCCGTTGACAAACCCTTTGGCGCACGACACTTTGTGCCGAGTGAAGTCCACTCCAACGTCAACAGTCTGGCCGAGTTAGCCAGCGCGCGGGTTACTTCACTGTTGGCCGATCAACCGCAGAACCACAAGTCAATCGCGCGCTCGATGCGTTGTCGCGCGTTCGATGTGAAGTCGCGCGTTCGCTCGCGAATGAGCATCGGTGAATATCTCGGTCGGAGGTCATGCAGGACAATTGAAGGAATATGCACACATGAATAAAACGATTGCGAATGGTGCGTGGGCAGGTATCAACATTTTCATTTTGAACGCTTTGCTAATGGTTCATCCGGTATTTGCTGCTGACGTCGACAAGGCGGACCGAGAGGTTACGAAGACCCGCGAGCTATTTGAAAAAACGAACCGCGATATCCGCGAAGAAATCATCAAGCAGATTGACGCAAGAGAACAAGTGGAACGTAACCGGAAGCCACCGAACCTGAAGGTAGTTGAAAAACTAAAGTCCGATCGTGAAGCCCTTGAAAAGGAAAACCTGCTTCCAGACTGGCTCGACCCCAACCGCCGAAAGCGAATTCTTACAGTCCAAGCATCTCTCATGGAATCACTCAAACATGCCAAAGCCACACACATTAAAGCTGAGAATGATCAAAAAGCAGCACAGCTGGAGAGTGAGATTCAGGCATTAGAAAAGGATATCCGGGAATTCCGCTCACGCTTCGATACTGCAAATTTCATTCGAGAAGATACTCCTTACCAATTTATCAACGACGAAAGTGGCCTAGCACTTGATGTGGAAGGCTCCTCGAAACACGGCGGCGCAAAACTCGTTCAGCGAGAGAAGTCGAGCAGTCAAAGCCAGCAGTGGTTTCTGCGAAAGACCAAAAAGCAATTTCAGATAGTCAACCGGAATAGCGGGCATGTCATCAATGTTCCGTTCGGGAACATTAATACCGGTGTGAAATTGATCCAGTTCGAAAATGGCGGAGGCGGTGGAAACGAATTGTGGAACATTCAACAAAGAGGTAAGGGGTTTGTCTTTATTGGACGGGGCAATCAAGCAATTGCAGTCCCTCAAGGAACGAAAAGCGATGGCAGCGCCGTCATACAGACTGAGGTAAAAAACAAGGACAACGAAGTGTGGCGGCTGATTCCGCTTCCGTAGCCTTACGGAATGCGGAAAAGGGGCCAGACTAACTCGGCGAGTCGAAAACGATTCGGCGTCCGAAGGGTCAAAGAACCGCAATCGAGCCATCGGCCAACAAGTCGGTCAACGTGAGCGGCGGCTCGCGCGTTTTCTGTCTTCCATGTCGCTGGCCGCCGCCGCGTTACCTTGGACGTTATGCCACTCGGAGAAGCACTAATGAGCGGAACTGAGTCGTGTCCCCATCTTGAATCGATTGTACGCGGCCTCGCGCAGCAACATTCGATCGGTTACGTGCTAAAGAAGCTCGGCAATCACAAGCCAAGCCACATCGCGAACGCGAGAGCGGGTTTTGCCCGAGACATGGTGGACGGCGAGCTGCCGCTGGTTTTTCTGGACCGCTCGTTTTTTGGCAATGGCAAAGCAGGCCTTCTGATCACCAATCGCCGGCTCTACAGCAGCACTGTCGCCTTCTCCATCCCGTTGTCCGAGATTCGCATCGCGGCCGTCGAGTTGAAGTCGACCGCCGAGGTGATTTTAGGCGGCGGCACCAAGGATCATACGTTGTTCGTCAATGGCGCCCCATTCTACAACGAGTTGGCGACGATGGGCCGAAAGCCTTTGACGTTCTATGCAGAGGTCCTCAATGCCCTCGCCAATGCAATTCGACAAGGGGAGTCGAGCGCCGCGCCGGCCAAGCCGGCATTGGCTCCGCAAGCCGCCGCGTCACCGGCGGCCAGCTCACGAGCGGCAACCTCGGCGCCGGGGAGTGATGGCCCTCACCGTGCGGGTGCCGAGTTGCCTGAACACATCCGCATCGCGGCGGCCCTAGTTTGTGCGGACAAATCGGTTGATCAGGCAGTCGCGGAACTCGGCGCGCTTGGCCTTGCCGAGGCATCAGCGCGGCCCCTCATCGAAGAGATGACAAACCTCCGCTCCAGTCCACGTGCTCGGTTGGCCCTCCAACAGCTCATCGGCGGCTTAGTGCTGACGCCAATTGCCATCGGCCTCAGCGTTCTCAGTTTCAGTCCGCAGAATCAGACCTACATCGTCTTCGGCGGCCTCGGAAGCCTTGGTTTGCTCCTCGTGATTGTTGGTGGCTACCGCCTGCTATTCGGCAGCCCGAAGTTGAAAACGGAAGAACTGATCCGGGCATGGCAAGACCTGCACCCATGACAGGAAAATCTGGATTATCAAAAATGAAGTCAATCCGTGGCTAACAAAAAGTTGCAGTTGACCGAGGCCGCGATACTGGTTCTGTGGACTTCAAAGTCTCTCCAGCGGCCCCGGCAACTGAACTTTGTCGTTAGCCGGCTTGGGTTTCGCCTGTGGATTATTTTGAAATCGATGTCGATTGGGACGAAAGCCGCGACTTGCCGTGGGATGCTCTATCACATGATGGCGACTTGGACGCGCTCGGCTGTTTGGATGGCTCCCTTCCACTGGCAGCGATTTGGAAGCCGCCTCTGGTGTCGTTTTACAAGGGCAAGAAGCAACCGGATGTTTATGACTTCCAATTGCACTGGGCTGTGACTGAGCGAGTTCGGAAACTGTTTGTGCCAATCGTGAAAGAAGAGGCTGAGTTCCTTCCGCTCAGGGTTCCGAAATTGGCGATTGTTTACGTCATTCATCCATTGTGGCCGGTAGATCTTGACCGGTACGCGAAAGTGGATCGAAACCCAGTCAGTAAGAATATTGTGGAGATTGAAAAGTACTCGATAACGCTGGATCCCGATGCTTACGATGGTCCTCGCCACCTCTTTCGTATTCGGCAAGCCAAGGGATCAGCCGCCCGAGACCATGGATGCACATGCAGCAGACTAATTGTCTCGGAGAAGATCAAGCAGGTGGCGGAGGAGAACGGTGTCGCGGGTATCGTGTTCAAAAAAGTCTGCTCGGCGAAAGTCCGTCGAAAGCGGCGCCGGCTAACAAACGGATGAAGCTGACCGGGGCCGCCATACTGGTTCCGCGCGAGACCATGGTGTTGCAGGCGGCCCCGGCAGCCTATCCTTATCGTTGGGCGATCAACCGCAGAACCGCAAGTCCACCGCGCGCTCGATGCGTTGTCCCCGTTCGATTCCGTGTCCGGCGACCGCTTTTCTCCGATTGGTTCCTGAAACGCTCGCTTGCGAATGATTGGTTCTTGAAGCGTTCGAAACGAAACCCAAATCAATGCGTGGCATTCGCGAACTTCTTGGTCTCTTGGCACCGCTTGCGGGGCTCGAAGCCATTCTTGACCAAGTCGCTAATGGACAACTCACCGCAAGCGACGCCGCAGCACAGATCAGAAACCTAGCATCAAGACCGCACATTCCTCAGTGGATTCCACGCATCTTCAGAATCATGGGGGGCAATGTTCGCACTCGTTGGAATTGGCATTGGGTGTTACAGCGTCGCGTTCGCAATTGGGACCAACGAAGTGCAAGGTACGGTCACAAATATGGTCCACGGTAGTCCTGTCGTTGACTACGAAGTCAACGGCCAACGGTTCTCGTTTCAAAGTGCAATGTCATCGTCTCCGCCTGCGTACTTCGTTGGCGAAAAGGTCAGTGTGTTGTACCGCCCCAACAATCCTGCTTCCGCACAAATCAATTCCTTTACTGAACGGTGGCTATTTCCCATTGTGTTTACGGCTGCGGGTGTGTGGGCAGTCATTTGCAGCTACCTGTTTCCTCAATGGATCAACTTTTTTACCGGAACAACCAACAAATGAAAGCGGTTCGGCGTCCGAAAGGTTTTTAATTGAACCGCAAACGATCGGCCAACAAGTCGGTCAACCAAAAGGAATCATCAAATGAACGATGGCACTTGGATCATCATGCTTCCGATCCACTTGTTTGCCATCGCCTGTCCTGTTGCCGTCTATCTGGATGCTCGCTCACTTCGACGTCGGGGAGCGAAGATTACTCCGTTACTTTGGACTGTGTTTGTGATGCTGCCACCATTTATTGGCATCATCATCTACGCGGTTCTTCGACAAACCAAGTGGAAGCCGCAGATGTCCGCTGAACTTCCCGGAGCAACGAACAACAGCACAACTCCGTCTGAGCGTCGTCCGCCGAGTTGATCGCCGGTGGCGTCAGATCGCCGAACACAATTCACAACATTCCGCGCGCATGTCTGTCGCGCGGTTGTAAGCTGCTCGGCCATACGATCACGGAACGACAAACGACGGCCGACCGGTGGTCTGTAGGCGAATTGAAAGTCGTTCGACATCCGAAAGGTCATGAATCGCAACCGAGCCATCGCCCAACAAGACGCTCAATCCGAGCGGTGGATCGCGCGTGTTTCGTCTTCCAGCTTTTTTCTCCGCCGCTGGGTTAGCTTTGACGTTCGGCAGCGGCCTCTACTGCTCTCTATGGGGGAAATTCCGATGAAATTGGGGACCATTGGGATTCAGTTTACCAGACCGTTTTGGGGCGGGCTGCTCATCGGGCTCAGCTTCGGCTTGTTGCTGGGTGGGGCCCAGGTCGAACACGTGGCCATGGACGGCAAGGTGATCGTCCTCGCGAGTATAGTGCTGGTCGTGGCGGGCGTACTCCTAGCCAAGAAAGCCCCTGACGGCACCTGAACCTAACCCATAGCGTTTTAGAAGTTCTTTGAGATACCACTTGACTCGATAACTTCGGGTCTCCTTCGAGAAGGCGTGGATCGTGGCGTGTTGCCCCGATGGGGGAGCTGCACGGGGACATTCAGGGCATCCGCGCCGAACCAGTCGCTCAACTTGACCGGGGCCGCATTTTGGTTTCGCGCGGCCTCAAGTTGTTGCGGCGGCCTCGGCAAGTTAGCTGGTCGTTCGGCCATAATTAAAGGCCCGCTTCAGGCCCAGAAAATACAGGCACAACAAAACAACCAGACTCGCAGCGGCTGATGATGGCCCGCGAAAACGGTGTGCGTGAGGTCATCGAAGTCGCGCCCGCAATGGTCACGCTGACGACCGTGTTGGGTCTCATTCAGACCCCGCCGAGTCGCACTGCGGAGGTCTGGCCGAAGTCGTCGTCGAAGCGGCGTGACACCGGGCGGCTGTTTGCAGCGTCCGGGATACGATTTCAACGGTTTTCCGACAAAGCCTAGTGTTATGTCACGACAAAGAATGGGGGTCAGCAAATCAGCCGCGGGGTGCTTAGCCCACGGTTTTCCCACGAATGAACCGTGGGCTAGCGCCCCGCGGCTGATTTGTGAAATCCCAATTTCAAGCATTGACTCAGCACTAGAGAAGCAACCCAGTGAGCCTCCTCCTCTCCGTTTTTCAACAGAGCCGTAGCCGGGACGCCTCCAAACGAAAACGTCCGGACCAGGGGGTCCGGACGATGCGAGTCGGTCACGTCATTGCTGTCTCATTTCCGAAATGCCATCCACGGCGCGAATCACTGTTCGATTTGTTGCAGGGCGAACAGGATTGCGGATTGCAGCTCGGGTTGGGTGGCTTCATCGGCGAGGCGGTGCAGACTGGCTGCCGCCTGCTTGGCGAAGGGGCCGATTTCGCCGAGGGCGTATACGGCACCGGTCTGAACTTTGAGGACCGGATCGCGCGCTGCTTTGGCCAGTGCCGTGACTGCCTCGAGTGATTCCGGAGCCAGTTCTGCCAGTGAATACGTGGCGAGCCAACGCACGTTTTCATCTCGGTCACTCAGGCAACCGAGCAGCGTTTCGAGCGAACGATACGACCACTGTTCGTACCGAATGAGGACTTCGGCGGCGTGCAGCCGGACGTAGCCATCACGGTCGTCGAGGCTCTCGGCCAGCGCGCTCAGAGCCTGTCCCGCCTGCGGTCCCATTTCGGCGAGGGCCGCTGCGGCGAACGATCGCTGTCCGGGATCCGACGACTTTAAGCCATCGACCACGGTCTGGATCGCTTCGGGTGGCGACTGTTGCATTCGTGCCAGCGCCAGCGCGGCGTGAGTCCGGA
>JAYVDI010000274.1:0-16273 GCA_043749505.1 Schlesneria sp.
CGCGTTCCGGCTGATGATCTAAAGTCAGTGCCATTGGGCGCTAGCCGTCGGTTTCTTACTTTGAAATCCACCGGCGGCTAACGCCGTGCCGCTCATGAAAATCTAAATTCGATGACGACGAAGCCCTCGCTTGCGCGTCGGGCTGGTTTTGAAATACGCTCTAAGCAATCGCGCTCACACCGCCCGCCATCGGGCAATGCCGATCGGAACAGAGTGCCCTCCCGTTGCAAACCGACGGGCCACTCGTATGCTGTTGCCGTTCTCTGTCGCCGGGTGCCGCTCTTGCTGCCCGTTGCAATCGAGGCGGTTCGGCGGGGCTTGATTCTGCAGGCTCCCAACGCCTCGCGCCAGGAGAGGCTGTATGGAAGAAGTTCTTCGCGGTTATCAGGTCAATGCGCCGACATGGTTCTACCTGTCGTTGCTGTTGATATTGGCCGTCTTCTACAAGTTTGGCCGCGTCTGGTCCGTTCGCAACTTTGACCTCGCACTGCTGCTTTCGCTCGCCCCCGGATTATTGTTCGTGCGGGCCAATTCCTCAGGCTCCGCATTCGGGTACTGCTGGCTGTTCGCGGTGAGCGGCCTGTTGCTCGTGCGACTGATGCTCGATTCGGTCTTCACGCGACGACCTCGGTTGGAGCAGAACCTCAATCAAGCCGGTCTGGCATTCCTGTGTGGAGCGGCTCTGCTCTTCCAAACGACGAAGATCATGACCGAACCCCCCGATGCCGCCGCCGTGAAGACGGTGCGCGGGGCTGATGAGCTGCTCAATCGCCGCGATCATTCGGGTTTGCAGACCGCCGATCCGGGGTCGGAGACTGGCCCTGCGGGAAGACTGCTCGCCACGACCGTCGTTCCGCTGGCGGGAGGAGCTGAACTGGCGGCAGCTCGTGCGGTCGCTCTTCTCGCGCACTTGGCGGTCATTCTCGGATTGATCGCCGTCGGGCGATGGCACTTTGGTGACACATCGCTGGGCCTCGCCATGGCCACGCTGTACTTGTTGCTCCCGCCGACAGCCTATGACGTGAGCAAGGTTAATCATTTGCTTCCCGCCGCACTGATCGTGTGGGCGGTGGCGGCTCACGCACGCCCGATGGTGGCGGGCGTGCTGCTGGGACTGGCCTGCGGGACGATGTTCTTTCCGATTTTTCTCTTGCCGATTTGGATGGCCTTCTACCGTAATCGCGGCTCGCTCAAGTTCGGTGCCGCACTGGTCCTGACCGGCACCGTGTTACTCGCCAGCTTGATGCTGACTTCGGTCGATTCGTTGTCGTTCAAACGGCAGACTCTCGGTTCGATCGACTGGAGCGTGCTGAAGTTCGATGCGAATGGCGGCGTCGGGTTTTGGAGTCTGTATGACTCGGCCTATCGCATTCCGGTCTTCGCGACGTTCCTCGTGATGCTGACCGCGCTGACGATCTTCCCACTCAAAAAGAACCTCGAACACCTCATCGCGCACTCGGCCGCCGTCGTGGTGGCGACTCAGTTTTGGTATCCGCATCAAGGGGGCGTGTACGTGCTGTGGTATCTGCCGCTGCTCCTGATCGTCACCTTCCGGCCGAGACTGGGACATCTGCCCCCCGAGGAAAAAGGGGCCGACGCCAAGCTGGCCGTCTCCGGTGGCAGCAGTGTCATCCGTACCGGCTTGGCCAGCGGAGCTTCTCGCACGCAGATGATGCGGTGATCGCAGCAAGACGAAGAATACGGACCACGGATTTCACTGAGGGCACGGATCAAGGCAGCAGAAATAAAGAGGCAAGTATTCCTGACTCCGCATTATCCGCCTTCGTCTTATCCGTGCTTTCAGTGTGATCCGTGGTTAACGGCCTGTTGACTCGGATTGCGACTCGTCGGCCTCAAGGCTGACATCGACAATTCGAAGTCAGCCTTGGTTCCCAAACACGGATGCAAAGTCCTTCTTAATCGTGGCGACGCCCGACACCACAAGCTTCGTATCGCTGGCGGGTGAGACCATGCGGCAGCCCTTGCTGACCAGCATCTCGGCGTGTTGAGGATTGAAGGCGACGGCTGCCCACGTCTTGCCCGCGTTGCGACACGCCGCCGCCACACGATCGATCGCGGCCAAACACTTCTCGTCGAAGAACTGCCCCGTCACCCCGAGGCTCTGACTCAGGTCGGCCGGTCCCACAAACAGGGCATCCACTCCGTCGATGGCCGCGATCGCCTCGCACTCTTCCACCGATTGCAGCGTCTCGATTTGGATCAGGACCAGCGAGTCCTCATTGGCTCGGCGAGCGAATTCCGCAGCGGGGACCATCGTGAATTTGGCGTCCCAACCGCCCGTGTTCAGCCCACGGCAACCGCGCGGCGCAAACTTGGACCATCTGACAAACTCTTCCGCCTGCTGCGCGGTGAAAATCTGAGCCGCCATGACGCCACTCGATCCCGCTTCGAGGCACCGCGTCACGATGGCATAGTCGGTCGGAGCGACCCGGCAAAACGTGTCGAGACCGTGGCCGCGAGCCACCGCCGTCGCGATTTCGAGATCGTTGATCGTCAAGCCGGTGTGTTCAAAGTCAAACCACAACCCATGGAACCCACCGCTCAGCCCGATGATGTTGACGAGGTTGTGGTGCCAGACGCGACCGATTCCGCAGATGATTGCTGTTTCGCCAGCGGCCAGACGTTGCTTGAGTGTTCGCATGGAGTGCTTTCTTCGCGTGCGCGGTCAGAACGGCCTCGTTTAACCGCGTGGGCAACGCCCCGCGCGTCGATAGAGAAACAGAGTTAAACACCACTCAACGCGCGGGGCGTTGCCCACGCGGTTAAACGAGGCAAATGCCTCACCTTCTCTACGTGAGAGAGCATCGGTCGCGAGAGAGCATATTCACCTGCCGCCAGAACGTCACGCTGGTTGCAAGTTCGGGCCGGGCTGCCGTATCTTCCCACACGCTACGAAACTCAAGAAAGGGCCAAGTTCATGTTTGCTGGAGTGGCTTGATGGCAACGGTCCTTGTAGTTGACGATTCGCTGATTGACCGCCAGCTCGTAGGCGGTTTATTGCAGCAGAACACGGACTGGTCAGTGGCCTATGCCACGGACGGGGCTGCCGCTCTGGACGCGATCAAGGCGAGTCCGCCTGACATCATCGTGACCGACCTGCACATGCCCGAGATGACCGGCTTGGAACTCGTCACGGTCGTTCGCAAGTCATACTCGCAGATCCCCGTCATTTTGATGACTGGCAAGGGAAGCGAAGAGATCGCCGTCGAGGCCCTCCATGCCGGTGCCGCGAGCTACGTTCCGAAACGAGCGTTGTCCACGTTGCTCGTCGATACGGTTCGTCGCGTGCTGGCCTCATTTCAAGACGACCGGCATCGCACTGATCTTATGAAGCGTGCCACCGCTCGTGGTGAATCGTTCGAGATTGAGAACGATGTGAACCTGCTCCTCTCACTGTCACGCCACCTGCAACAGACGCTGGCCGACGCCTGGGGACTCGATCGTACAGACCGCCTGCGCATCGGCACCGCGCTGGAAGAGGCGCTGCTCAACTCGCTCTACCACGGCAACCTCGGCGTGCGATCAGAGTTGAAGGAGATCGACCACGACGAGTTCTACCGGCAAGCCAACGAACGGAAGGTGACTGAGCCTTGGATGAATCGCCGCATCCGCGTCATCGCCCGCATCACGCCCGAGGAGATGGAGGTCTCGATCCGCGATGAAGGCAGCGGCTTCGATCCCTCGAAGCTCCCCGACCCGACGGACCCCGAAAATCTCGACCGCCCCTGCGGACGAGGCGTCATGCTGATGCGAGCCTTCATGGACGCCGTGCGCTACAACGAAACGGGCAACGAAGTCACACTCGTTCGCAAGCGAGTCCGCACCAAGTGAGCCACTGGTACGGTTGGTTGGCAAACACCAACCCGCAGCGTGAGCAAGGATGCCAAACCACGCTTGCTCGCAGCGCGTTCGTGGTGAATTGAACAGCTTCAGCTTCCGCCCGCCCACGTCTTGCAACCCGCACAATCGCGACGACTTGTCGCACTCCGCTCGCTCCGGCGAACTCCGCCGATTCGTGTCGTCAAGTTGGCCGCACCTCGAGCCGATAAGAGACTCGTCTCAGAGAACCGCCGCGAGGAACGACCGATGCTACGCTCAGCTTGTTTTGCCGCCGGACTGTTTCTCGGGTTGTGGGGCGTCGCGTTCTTGGCCATCGACAAACTGGTCATGTACGAACCCGAAGAGCGCGATCCCGGCATTCGCGGGATGCTCGCCAAACAGGTCGTCGGACGAGAGTCCCGCCCCGTCATCGACCCCCCCGAATGGGCCGCCTTCACGCTGCTGTCGATTGGCTCCGTCACGATGCTCTATTCCGTGGCGATCCCCAAACAGAACTGACACCCGGCGCGGTTCACCTCTCTGCCGATCCGTCTCCACGAACGTGCAACCCCGTGAGTCACAGGGCCATCGCCTTGTTGGGGCTGCGCAACCTGTAGGGTGGGACCAGTGGCGCTTCGCCGCGCCGGCCCACCAAGACTTCTCGACATTTCCCGATGGTGGGCCGGCGCGGCGAAGCGCCGCTGGTCCCACCCTACATTGAACAAGGCGATGGCCCTGCGTGAGTCAAACGGCGGGTTGCGAATCGCAGCCTCGGTCGAGATACTCCCGCCCCGCGCATCCCGCTGTGCCCGCCCACAAGGCGCTACCGCGAGGATGTCCCCGACGTTTCGATCCACTCAAGATCAGACAAGTGGCGACTTCTCAATGGGCAAGTGTGGCCCACGCAAAGCTCGTCTCTCTCTCGTTCAAAACACACGGGACCGTAGCTCAATCGGTTAGAGCAGAGGACTCATAATAGCGAACCGCGAGCAGCGCAAACACGCGGAAACCGCTACGTTTTCAGGGGTTTCCAGCATTTCGGCGGGAAGCCGAATTACCCTGAAACACCCCCAAAAACGGGGGGTTGGGTTGTAGACTACAACCGCTCTTTCAAAGAGGATTCGATGTCCTCTGCTCTTGCGGTTCGCCGATCCACAAAGGAAACAGCCCGCTCATCACATGACGGCGGGCCGGGTCGTGTTCGTGGTGATCGGTGATCACACCCTCGATCACGCGGAGGTCGGATCACACCCTCGATCAGGTGACGGCGCGGCGCGGTGTAGAGGTAGAGCAGGTTGTCCACCCAGCGGACTTCCGAGTTTCCGAAGTGGGAACTGCCTTCGGTTTTCGTCTGCTGTTTCCAGATGTTGTAAATTGGCGGCTCGAAGTCAGTCGCGTGATCGGCCTCTGGTTTCGTCGCTTTAGTTTTCAAGAACTGTTCCGACGAAATCAACTCTTTTCCTACCGTCGGCGGCCACGATATCTGGTACAGCGGTTGCCCTCAGCTTGCGGGCGCGTTGAACGGTATCGCGACTGACCCCGACTTCAGCGGCTGCTGTGGATACAGTTGTCGAGCTTGGTTTTGTAGATGTCGTCATAACTACATCTACTTTTTCTTCGTGTCGGTTCGTCCCGTGCCTCAAGTTTGCCACCTTCTCTGCGATCAAGCCAAGCTGGCCTTCGTTCAAGTGGCGTCGGTGCAGGTTGGTCGATAGGACGTACCCTATCGGGTCCGGCATCTCTTCTGCATGCGTGATGATGGTATCGTCGATCCAATCAATGCCGAGTTCCTTCAGTGCCTTGTACCTGTTCCGGCCGTCGAGAATTTGCAGGACGCCCGGCTGGCTTTCGTCGCAAATCATCTTGATGTTGACAACGATTCCGTTCGCCCGGATGTCTTCCACGAGCTTGCGATATTCGACTTCTGACATCATCGGGAAGATATCTGCGGGTGACGATGCCGTCACTGCAATCGGGGACGGACTGGAGTTTCGAGAGACGGTGCGGACGGTCGGGGCGATGCGATCCCTTGCGTGCCGCCGTTCCGTAGAGGCGCACAATCCGCGTCACGCGGAGGTCGGATCACACCCTCGATCAGGTGACGGCGGGCCGGGTCGTGCCATGCGAACAACGCACGACCTCGGTGCGTTCTCCCGCGTCGTTCCCTCAGACGATCAATCCATCGTCCGCATCGACTGGAACGCGGGAGACGCGAACGTGACGCACCCTTACCCTTTGATTCACGGTGCAATAAAGAAAAACGGAAAGGAACGGGAGTCGTGTAGTGGTAGCCGGTGGCACACCCCTCGGAGAACCTAGCCTCGTATGCCACTTCATGCCGATCGCTCGGCCGCCCGGTCATCTTGCATCGCCGTGGCCGCCGCCTTGATCTCGGCCTGCACTTCGCGGCAGACGTTCAGCAGTTCGGCCATGTTCGCGGGCTTGGAGTCCTTCATCGCCTCGACGATGCGGACCAGCTCATCGTGCTGCACCTTGAGCAGTCGAAACCTGATGCCGCTGGGTGTCATCGTGTTCGCCCCCTTGAATGAGAAAAGCCGCCGCACTCGCCGCCCGAAAGGATAGGTGACTCATGCGACGGCTATAAACGGCGAGGCTTGCGTGTACGAAGCGCGCCCCCCGCCGCCGGTGTCTGCTGCGATTACGTGCTGCCCTTCGATCTGATCGCCGCCCTGTAGTCGGCCAGGCTGACGCCGAAATCGTGATACGTGCGGAAACTGTAAGCCAGCACGTTCACATCGTGATCGAGTCCGAATTGTTCGAGGACCGGCGTTTCCTTGCCGTCCAGGAATCCAACGGCGACGGCCGAATTCATGGCATCGCTGAACAAATACCAACCGACCTGCGAATAGCCGATGAACGACGAATCGGACAGGCGGGGTTCGACCACAACCTTGGCGACATCCTTGAGCGTGTTGCCGGTTGGTTGCTGGTCGCCGGTGGCCACTCGTTGAACCTCGGACGAGTTGACGAGTGCGAGTGCGATCTGCTCCAACTCGGGGGGGACGAGCAGCACGGCGGGTGCGAGGTCGAGCAGGTTGCCTTCAGCGTCCTTCATCTGACGCAGCTTTTGAATGGCCGTGGCCAGTGATGTTGCCGACAGGTTCGTTGTCGATCCCTCGAAATGGTTGGCGTGTGCGGTGCCGAAGAAACTCGACGCATTGGCCAGTAACGTCGTGGCCACGAGACTGTTGAGCGTGCGAGCGGCGGCACGAGCCATGCCGGGGACCAGATCGGAAAAGAAACTCGCATCGTCGTTGATGATCTGGGTGCGGTCGATTTGATACATCTTCGCGAACGTGCTCACGTTCCACGTATAAACCTCTTCCGCGAAAGTGCCGTGCTTGATTTCTCCGCCGGGTGGCAACTGCAACAGGTCTCCGCCAAACGAGGGACGGATGCCCGATTGCGACTTGAAGTTGGCGGCACTCTTCACGCTGGCGAACGAACGCCACGAGGCGGGAGCGGTTCGATAGGCCGTTTCAAGGATTTTGTTGGCGGAGTCACCCAATGCGACGGGGAGACTGCCGGTCGATAGAGCGGCCCGGATCATCTGGCCACGTTCGGCTGGAATATCCCTGCCATCGGCTTGAAGAGCCGCACGGCACATATCGACCAGCGAGTTGCCGTGAAGCGGGCGGGATTCTGTCATCACTCTCTCGCCGAATTGCTTCTCGGCGGCACTTGTATAACCGGCCCGGACCATCAATGCGGCGGACAGGTGATCGGACGTGGTGCCGTCGCTGGAACCGGAGCGGGAATGGTTCGATGGTGCGTGCATTTTCTGATTCGCCTTCAATACGTGGTTTTCGGTTTCGAGTGCGGACCAGTTCGCACGGATGGCTGCCGCTGCGATTTGTGGATGCCCGCTGGCGATGCGGTTGATGTTCGCGATGCGGTCGATGTTCGCAGCGGCCTGCAAGTTCACGAGTGCCGCCGCTGCCGCTGGAGATGGCGACTGCGTTCCGTTTTGTTCGCTGTCATAGAGTGGCGTGAGCAGCGCGATGAGTTCCGGGGTCATATCCTTCGCCGGGTCGATGCCGTGTTCGGTGAGCCATTCATCGAACGACATTGAAGCGGATGGTGCGGTTGTCGGCATGGTGTTTCCTTTGAGAATCGCGGCACGAGCCGCAAGGTTTACTTGTGTTGAACTGTCCGCGCCGCAAGGCAGAACACTCGTTTCTTTCAACACGCTGCGACGCGCGATGATAAGCGGACCTGTAAAAGTCTGGCCGTTGACCGATACCGTCTGACCGGCCGGAATCTCTTGCTGCTGTTCCACGCTGCAACCGATAGACGCCTGCCATTCGTGACCGGCATCGTGGGATGCGAGTACGCCACGGGCTTTGTCAGATGTCCCGGTGACGACGCCTTTGAGCTTGAGGACGTGGCCGGTGTTGACGACGGATTGAATCAACCCCAGTGTGGATTCGACTGTCGATTCGTGGTCGATCAGCAGTGGGATGTTTGAGCCATCGGATTCGAGGCCAGCCAAATCGACAACGATGGGAAGATCGAACCCGGCAACAACCAATCTGCCGCCGTTGTAGGCGTCAATTGTGAAACGACGTGCCTTCCCAGCGGCAGCCTTGATCGTCAAATCGGCGGTGAGTTGCAGCGGTGTCACAGATCGATCCCCTGTTGATCGCAGAGGATCTGCAAGGCGACAAACAACGCTTCACGCTGCTGGCGAGAGTCCGCCTCGACCATCAGCAGCGTGATGGAACGCAAATCGTGTTGATCGAGGTCGTCGAACACGTCGTGCTGCGAACCGTCCCGTCGTGCGTGATCGAGTGCCCGCTGGTAGCTGGTGACCTTGCTGGCGTGAAGCGGTGAATCAACCTGCCAGTCTCGACGGGCCTCGCAGAAGCTGGCGAGTCGGACGATGTCGGCAGCCAACCAGTTGCGGCGGTCATCGGAGACTGCGGGACCAGCGAAGCGGCGGGACATGATGTGCCGCACGAGCGTCTCGGGAGTGATGGCGTACTCGACGGCCCGCAACAGTCGCACAACCTCACCATCGGCGGCAGGGAAGGCGGCTGTGAGTCCGGCTCGATCCCACCAGGCGGCGATGCGGGACTGGCAATCGGCTTCAAGCCGTGCGGCGGCATCACCAGTGAGACTGCGGGGATCGGGATGGGTGATCGTGTCCATGCGGGTCATTCTCCGTGGGTGTGGTTGGTGTCGGAACTGAGATCAGCCAGCAAATCGAGACTCGCGCGAATCTGACCGATAGAGAGTTTGAGTAGACCGCTACCCGTAGCGGGCGCGGAGTGAATCGGCCGCTCCACGGTCGTCAGGCGTTTGCCACAAGTCGCACAGACCCGCCTCCGCAGAATGCAACCGGCGGCCGATGTTGTTCTCAAAACCCGGAGTTCAGCCGCGCCACACTGCGGACAAGCGAACCGTGAGGTTGTCACTTTGGGCATCGGTCGATCCTCGCGCGGAGAAATGTAAAGACAGTTTGGGGGTGAGATAGCGTGTGATGTGGTAGCCTGTTGACGTGGCTAGTGGGGGAACCGAAGTCTCTTGGCTTGCGTCATGCTCGCCCCTCCCGTGTTGCCTGCTGCTCCCACCAATCAACTGCCGCCATCCGCTCCGATTCCAACCGTTCAAGCCCGGCGTCGTGCTGACGAATGCCAGCCCGTTCGCCGATGAACTCCTGCGCGTCCACGTCCTCCGGCAGACAGAACGGATCGTGTTCAACGATCTCGCCGCCGACGACTTCAAGGATCGCTGCCACGGGAGCCGACAACGCCGGTGTGACACACTCAAGGCAGTGATCGACACCATGAACGTCACGCCATCCGAATCGGTGCCGATACGTCCTGCACCACGTCCGTCTGAGCCACGTAGGATCGTCAGACGGGAACGTCGGAACCGGTGCCGTCAACTCGGCGATGATCTCCGGCTTGTGCCCCTTGATCGTGTCCGTGATCTCTGGTGTGAGACGACTGGCTGGAGTTACCTTCAGCCGTCCGTCGATGGCCTCAACCCTGAGTCCGGCAGCGTGAAGTCTTTCGAGCACGGATGTCAGAACCATGCGACGGCCTCCGTTTCTGTGTTTTGGTTGTCCGTGCTGCTGTTGTCTACGAAACCCATGTTTCCCACTTGTGTAAGGGGGGTTTCGTAGACAACGTGGGGGATGGCTGGCAAAACACTCGTTTCGTCCGATTCGGACACACTGTTGTCCGTGTCTACGAAACCCATGTTTTCTAGTTGGGTTTCAGGGGTTTCGTAGACAGATCGCAAAACGAGTTCCCGCGTTGGTCGTCCGCCTTGCTGGTGCGACACGGGGGACCAGTCGCCGAGTTCAGCGTCTACAAGCTGTTGAAGCGCCCGATCAGACTTGGCAGCCGATGATGCGTAGCGGCGGGAGCTTGCTTGAAGATGCTTGGCTGTAGTTCGGCCTCCCTGCCGTTGCACCCACTCCAGCAACTCACGCTGTTCAGACTCCTGATCCGTTTCCGTGAGCAGTGCGTGAACGCGTTTCGATTCATGGCAAAACCATTGAGTGAGAGTCACGGCCCGGTTGACGGTCTCAACGTCGATCTCAAATTCCTTCACGCCAGCGTCACCGGCTGCCCAGCGGGTGCAATGTAAGATCAGCATGAACCTCGCACAGTAACATTCGAGCTTGCTCCAGGTTGACGACAGATGTTCGTCGAGACTGCTTTGTTCGTCGGCGTGGCTGTTGTAAAAGTCGATCCATTGCCGCTTGGCTTCAGTCGATAACCGGACAACTGCCGGTTCCTTCTCGCCATCATCGTTCGACCCAAACTCCATCGTCTCCATTTTGGCGAGTACCGCCACGAATGCCTTCTCCACGTCCTCATGGACTTCGGATTCCGTCCACTGCTTTCGCTGTTGTGGCGGATAGGCTTTCAGCCATCGCTGATCGCTGCCCGATTCTTGAGACTGTCGGGACGTGAGACGCTGGTACGTTCCCGGTTGGGTGACTGCCAGCAGCGGAACATAGGGACGTTCCACGAAAATGAACTTCCGATCAGCCGTCTTTCGGTTGACGATCAGCGAACGGACGCCGTGGAGCTTGTGCCAGTCGCCGGATTCTCCACTCGTCCCACCCTTGGAATACCGATCCTGCATTGAGTGCCATTTGAGCCATTCGTCATACGTGCCGAGAATGCCACGTTCGTTTTCAAGCAGGAGCGGTGCCACGGATTCGATGGTCACGTCTTCCAAGACAACCTGCTTCATTTTCGGGGGCACTGGCTGTTCCGGGGGCGGTTCGTCACCCTTCGTTTTTTCCCATGTCTTCCGTCGCTTCTCATACGTGGCTGAGTCCGCTTCGTGTTGTCGCTGCAATTCCTCAAAGTCTCGCAACGCCCGTTTCTGCCACCGGTACAGTGACCTCGTAATCAGGTCCATTGCCGGTGACTTGGCTGAACCGCTGCGCGCAATCAGCAGCAACCAGAGCAATGCGTACTCTCGCCAAGACTTCTTCAGTTGGATGACTCTCGTCGTTCCGATGGCGTGAGACAGGATTCCCAGCATGGGCAGGGCAGCGAATGCCACGTCGCAACCAATGGACCTCGCAACGCACCCCATGAAGTCTCGAACGGCTGGCGGAAAAACGTGTTTCGGAAACGGCTTGTAGGCAAGTGTCTGCGAAACCCCTGTTTTCTGCTTAGGTTTTTGGGGTATCGTAGACAGCGGAACGGTTTCAACTGGTTTTGCAGTCGCCCCATTGCGTCCGTTGCTGGCAGGTAATTTCGCTGGTGGCGCGACTGTGGCTACCACCGGAGGCCGTGCCGCGTATTCGGCTTCACGGTCTGCGGCACGTATCGCTGCTTTGTCGGCTGCGGTCATCGCTCACCATCCGATCCGTCGATCAGTGACGAGAGCCGTCGGCACGCGGCATCCAGTGCCGCACGCTCATCGATATTGCGTTCACTGGCGAGCTGCCATTTGGTGTCGAGATCATCGGCGGCACTGACGATCTCGGTGAGTTGTGCCAGGGTCTTGCGGATATGGTTGCTGACACGTCTGCGGAGTTCATCAGTTGATTCGTTGGGACTGGTTGTCATAATGCGGAAGTCCTTTGATCGGGGACAAACAGAAAACACGAAACGCCACGGTTCGCCGCCGTGGCGTTTTCGTTAGAAGTAAGATTTCTTGGCCGCTGGCCTCTTGATCCGGCGCGTGGTCGTGTGTGACTTTCCGGTCAACCGCCGCAACTCGAATTCCGCCAAATCCTCGGGGCGGATTCGCCAAGTGGGACGTTTCGCCGTGCGACTTCGCGCGACGTTGACCGCCGCCAGTTGCTGGGATGCGATGAGTGCTGAAACCGCGTCAGGGTCAACGCCGAGCCGGGTCGCAACATTTTCGCGGGTCAGCATGGGGGCGAGCGTCAGCATGGGACGGCCTCCCGGCGGGGCGCGTCTGCTTGTGACGTTGCTTCGTGCTCGTTGGCGAGCTTCAAGAGGCGACGCAAGACCTTGCATTCGTCGCGATGCTGCCGGAGCTTGTCGCGGAGCGTGGCCGCACTCGGCAGTTGCTTGAGAAACTGCTCGGGAGTTTGATCGACTGACATTGATTTGGTCTCCGCGTGGTTAGTGAACCATCAACGGCAGACCATCATTCACATCATCGTCGGATCATCGTCGGACTATCGTGGATTCTTCGTGGCCACACACAACACGTCTTCGGCCAGCTTCCACGCCGCGTCCGGCCCCCTTGCAAGATTAGGAATCGGATTGACTTTTTTTCCCAGCTTGAACGCCTTCCTAAGAATCGCGCGTGCTTCGGTGATGCTGTCTCTGACGCATCCCTCTTCTGCGTTGCTATCGGGGTCGATGATGTCCCACAGAACACTCTTCAACACGGGTTCTCCCGGCTTCACGGCCAACCGTCGCAGTATGACCACGGGCTTGCCGGTTATCTTGAACGGCTTGCCTTGGAACGCGGCCTCTCCCGGACGAAATTCCCAGCCATTGCCCACTGGCCAGCTTGATCCATTCGCAGCCTCGGGTGTCGTGCCGCTGGTCATTGTTACGGGTTCGGCCCGTTGCTCGCCGCCGCCCAACGCCACAAACGTCTTGTTGTGATCTTCCAGTTCATCGACGATGTGTCGCTCTGTCGCTGGCCATTGCCGACACGGAACCGCGTTAAGGTCGGGACAAGTGTTGAGCATCCTCACAACGTCGCAAGCGAGACTTCGTGTCCGCATCACTTTGTTGCGGGTCTCGGGATCGGGTGCCAAGTCGCGTGCCCGGTCGCCCTTGTCCCGAATGTCGATTCTGAATGCCTCACGCCAGCCGTCCCGCGTTGTTGTTTCCGCGTCCGGTTCCCTCGCCCAAAAGATGAGTTCGCTAAGACACTTGGCCCATGCCCAAATCGCATTCGACTGTTCATCCTTGTCGCGCACGATGCCGCTCCCGTCCGGTCCCGATGAGAAGAAAACCGCGAGGCGGGACGGTTCGGGAAAACCGTCACTAGGGAGCGACCCTTCGCCTCGGGCTTGTGTCACGATACCACGCCAAGCCGCAATTCAAACCGTCTGCTTTTTCTTGGTTGTCTTCGCCTCGGTCGTCTTCGGCCACAACCACGCGCGAACGAAATCCGAAACCGCAATCAGCCGCTCGTCCGCGATGGATTGCCGATAGACCGCGCTCATGTCGTCACTGGCGGGACTGTGCCCCATTATGTGATCGGTGGCAATCTGGTCGCGCGAGTTTCCCGCCACAGTCTCGAACGTCCTGCGCAGCGAATAGAACGCCCGACGGTTTCCCGACAGGCCGAGCAGTTCAAGGATCTTGGCGAACGCACCGGCAATCGCGTCCATGTTGGCTCCCTTCTCGCTCAGACGAACGTAGGGGTTGCCATACTTCGACACGAACGCCAGACCGGCAAACTGTTCATCCTTGGGAGCTGGTCGCTTGGCGAGTGCGTCACGCAACGCCTTGACCGTTTCCGGCCACAGTGGGCATCGCCGCTCGACATGCGTTTTCGGACGTGGGAAGTTGATCCATCCTCCGGCCAAGTCGATGGCCGAAAGCGGGAGCGTGGCACAATCGTTGTTCCCGAAACCGGCGTTGATGCCGCACAAAATCATGGCCCTGAGAGGCACGCCAGCCGCGTCGATGATCGCTCGCAACTCTTCCGGCGTGAAACCCTTCGCCCCGCCCGCTTGCCGCTCTCCACGAAGTGCGGCGCGGTCGGGTTCCTTGAAGTTCTGCCCGAACTTGAGCGGCGACTTGATCAGGTCTTGATCGTTGGCAAACTTGAATAGGATTCGCGCCAGTCGGATGCGATTCGCTTGGGTGACTTTGGCCACTCCCGCCGCCAGCTTGGCGCGGATGTCGTCGAAATCTCTCGGCTTCAACGCCTCGACGATTTTGGTTTTCCCGGTGATCGACAACAGCCGTGCGCAGGATCGGTGATAGTCGAACCACATGGCCTTGGACAGATCGCCGCTCTCGACCAGCTTCTCTTTCGACTCCAAGAACTCGTTGACCAAATCCAGCATGGTCAACTGCCCGTCCGACGGCATCGGATCAGGCTCGCGACCGGCTTGCAGCGCGTCCACTTGGTGATGATACTTCGCGAGCGCGCCATCCGGGTCGCCCCAGCCGCCGAACGTGTACACCTTGCCCTTGATCTTTTTCACCCACACTCCAGCCGGGTGCGCGGTCAACGGGAAGTCCTTGTACGGTTTGTTCGGCTTGGTCGCTCGCATGGTTCGCCTCGGTTGTAGGTTGGGTTGTAGTTGAGTCGCGAAAACGACTGTTGGTTGTAGAAAACGGTTGTAGCATGGTAACAACAGCGTCCGCGACAATCAAGAAAACCCTATTTTTACCGAGTCGGGATCGTAGCTCAATCGGTTAGAGCAGAGGACTCATAATCCTTTGGTTCTCGGTTCAAGTCCGAGCGGTCCCATTTTCACACCAATGGTTTACGTCGATTTGGCAAGAGTCTGTTTTCTGCGTTTCATGTTGGTTTCATTTCCGTGCCCGATTTCAGGTACTGGCGGCACTCTGTGTTGGTGGCGTTTAGCCGGTCGGTTGCTCGCCGACGATTCTCTCAATTGTTCCGGTGACGATCAAATCTCCCGGTCTCGGCTGATTCCACTTCTCCAGCTCGCGCTCTCGCAGGTGAGCGTTTGTTGGTCTCCACCTACTGGCGTAGTTGATCTGCCGAACCACTTCGCCTGTCCCCGTGATGACCTCGCGACTGTAGCCAAGGAACGGTTGCGGTTCGTGAGCGGCGGTTCTGTACGGATCGTCTTCGGTGAGATAGCTGCCGCGATGATGGTACAGCGTGAACGCCTCGCGCTGTCCGCTGCCAACGATGGCCGCTGAGACGTTCTCAAGGCGCAGGGTGATGGGAGTGTCGGTGTGCATCGGACTGGCCTCGCCTATTACGGGAGAGGGACTGGAATGGGTCGAGAAGTGGGGTCATGGTGACAATCCTGCCGATGCCTGAAACCTTGGAATTGACATCCCTAAGTTGTCGAGTACAGTTGGCGCGTGCGGCGGTCGATCGTCGCGGACGGAATCGCAGTGAATATCAGGCCGCCAATTGTCATTGGGCGGCCTGTTTTGCGCGCTACCCATAACCCTCAGAGTGCCAGATGTCGCATCAGAGCGAGTATGTTGGATGCGGGCTATACACGCTCGGAAAGGCCGCGAGGCTTCTGGGTGTGCATTTGAACGTCTTGCGCTACTGGGTCGGAGAGGGCAAGGATGCGGAGTCGGTAATCCACCGTCAACTCTCTGACGATCATCTTCTAACCTTTGCAGAGTTGATGGAGTTGCACTTCATTAAGATGTTCCGCGATGAGAATGTGTCATTCCAGGCAATTCGGAAAGCGGCTCACGCCGCCGCCCTGAAGTCGGGATCACTGTACCCATTCACGGTCAAGAGATTTGACACCGACGGAAAGACGATCTTTGCAACGCTGAAGAGCAAGGAAACGAATCGGGAATTGGTCGAGGACTTGCAGCGCGGGCAACTCGTTTTCAAAACTGTGATTCGACCGTTCTTCAAGAAACTGGACTACAGACCAACCAACGAAATTGGACTTTACTGGCCACTGAAGAAGGCCGGGCGAGTTGTGCTCGATCCAAATCGGCGATTTGGGCAACCACTCGATTCGGAAACCGGTGTTCCGACAGAGACACTGATTCAAGCTGTAACTGCTGGCGACGGTCAGGACGTGAAAACCGTCGCCAAGTGGTTTGATATTCCAGTGGAGGCCGTGAAGGCAGCGATTCGATTCGAGAAATCGCTCGCTACGTGAAATACTTCCTCGACAATGACATCTCACCCCGATTCGCCTTGATGCTGCGCGCTCTTAGCGTTGACATTGTGGCCCTCAGAGATATCTACGCTCAAGACACAAAAGACCCGGAGTTTCTCGGCGATCTCAAGAAGCTGCACGGTGTGGACGTGT
>JAYVDI010000275.1:0-38214 GCA_043749505.1 Schlesneria sp.
GACCTCCGTGTGATCCCGACCAAAAACTGCGGCGACAGGGTAGCGCAATTCTCGCGGACGTCAACGGCCAGTTCAGACTTTCACCACGGGCTGCTAGCGCCCAGCGGCTGATTTGCCGCCCCCAATTCTTTGTCGTGACACAGTACTGACGCCCAGCGGCTGATGGTCTCAACCCGAAATCTCAGGTGTGACTCAGCGCGAGGGTGCATGTTTCATCACGCCCAAAAATTTTCGGGGGTCGTCGATGCAGCCTATTCAAGAACCCCTCACCTCCGGCCTCTCTCTCCGCAGGGCCGGAGCGAGGGGAGGCTCGCCTCAGGATGGTCGCGCGTACCTGCTTCGCAGGGCTTGCCACGCGGTGACGACGGGCTTGGTTTGGCGTTTGAATCGCTCGGCCGAGGCGGGCTGAAGCCAGGTGAACGAGATCACGACCAGCAGTGCGGCGGCTCCCAACAGCTTGGCTCGCAAGGGACCATTCTCGGCCAGCAGTGCGATCCACGGCCGATACCACGCGAGGAACAGCACCGGTTGCACGTGAGGCACGTCCACTCCGCGCGTCTCCAGCTTGAGGCTCGCCGTGACGGGGATGATCTCTTCGTCGGGGCGCACGGCATCGAACTCAATCCGCGTCAGTTCCGTGGCGAAATCCGGATCGTCCTGGATGGCTCGCACGACTTGCCGGAGCTGTTCGTTCTGACGTTCCATCGCAACCAATTCGATTTGATTGACGGCGTAGAGGTCTCGCAGCCGCAACGACTCCGCGAGTTTCGTGGCGAGTGCGACGGACGCGAACAGACTGGCCGCCAACAACAGGCAACTCCAGAACACCAACGACACCGCCATCCCCGACACCGTTTCGGTCGTGGCTTGAAGATCGGAGGTGTTTGTGTTGGCCATGCTGAACCTGATGCGGCTAGAACTGTGTCACGTCTTGATGTTCGGGATCAGTCAATCAGCCGAAACGCGCTAGTGCGTCGTCAAACCAAGATTTTGGGTCAACAAATCAGCCGCTGGGCGCTAGCCCACGGTTCGTTCGCGGGAAAATCGTGGGCTAGCGCCCAGCGGCTGATTTGATCTGGCCGGACCAAGGGGGCCGGCCTAAGTTGGGTTGCAACACTCGTGGTCTCGTCGCTTCATCGAGCGTTCTCGGTTCGTACTTGAGACTCAACGGGAGTGCTGCTTCACATTGTTACCGTGAGCAGAAGCCGCACACATGGTGCAACCGAACTGCGATGAGGTCCGTCCCTCGCCAAAGCCATCGCCTTGTTGGGCCTGCGAAACCTGTAGGGTGGGACCAGCAGCGCTTCGCCGCGCCGGCCCACCAGGATTTCCAGCGATGGCACGATGGTGGGCCGGCGCTCGAAGCGCGCTGGTCCCACCCTACGTTGAAGCAGACGCTGGTCCAAACCCATCGCCCAATCATCTTGACCCCTCTCATCGTCACACCTATACCTCGCGCCCGCGCACTCCTTTCAGTGCGGCGAGCCGGAATTGAAACCATCTTCGCCTCGCACAACTCGCGTCCGCGTCTCGGAGCTACGTCGTGATTCGGCTGCATGAACCTCGCCAGAACGATGCCTCGAACACGTCTTCACGACGATGGCCGTTTCCAGAACTCCAGCGGTTACTGAAAGCGGAGTCCGCGCAGGGTGGTGACGCCGGAGCGCGACAGGTACTCGTGGCCGGGATCGATTGCGACGAACTGACGACGTGGCTGAAGACGCTTGGACTGGAGGTCGCTTTATTCAACGAGACTGTTCACGAACTGAGCACGGCTTCCCAAGATGGCTCCCGGTTTGAACTGGTCTTCGCTACGGAACTCAATTCGCCTCAAAGCAACCTGCTCGACATCAGTTCACGTGCGCGGACGGCACGACTGCTCTCTCAATTGCGACCGTCGGGACGACTTCTCGTGTTGAGTCCTCAGGCCGCGGAGCCATCACGCCCATTCATTGATGGTCACCATGCGGCGTGCTGGATTCGTCATCTGGCCTGCTTCCCCGGCAAGCTTCAGGCAATGCGAGTCCACTCGCCTGTGCTCACCCGATCGGTCTGGCACTGGATGTTTGGAGCAGGCACTCAGCCCGGTGACGCCGATCAACTCCCATTGTCGATCGTGTCGATGCGAATCCCGGCTGAGCCAGTGACCGCCGCCGCTTGGCAGGATCACGTTCGACGCGGCCTGCTCACGGGATCGGTCTGCTGCGAGTTGGCCATGCCAGCGGCCTCAGGCCAACGTCGAGCGGCGTAGCATCAACAATTGTCGTCTTTCGCTCCGCGAAAGAACGTCCTTTCGCGGAGCGAAAGACGACAATCCTGACAGTTGTTTTGGAGCCGACACTTAGGTGCTCCTCAGCGCACAGGGTTTCGACACGGCGTGGCAAGCCACTATGCTCGGGTCCGTTGCGTCGAGTTCTTGATTCCAGTGCGTGCTGGAGTGGAGTTCGAGTTGGAACGATCTCATGCACGAATGTTTGCCAGCCTGCTTTCGCAAGGACTCTTCATGCCCGAACTCTCGCACTTTGATGAACACGGTTCCGCGCGCATGGTCGATGTCGGCGCGAAGGAGATCACCGCGCGAATGGCTCGCGCCGAGAGTTTTGTTTCGATGCAGGCGGAGACATTGAGCCTGATTCTCGACAAACGGGTTGCCAAGGGTGATGTTTTCGAGGTGGCGCGGCTGGCGGGAATCATGGCCACCAAACGGACGGCCGATCTGATTCCGCTTTGCCATCCGCTCGGCATCGACGCCGTGGACTTGGCTTTGACTGCGGTGAGTGAGACCACCATCCGCATCGAAGCGATCGTGCGAGTTCACGGGCGGACGGGGATCGAGATGGAAGCACTCACCTCCGTCTCGGTCGCCGCGCTGACGATCTACGACATGTGCAAGGCAGTCGATCGCGGGATGACGCTCGGCCCAACGCGGTTGCTCGAAAAGTCGGGCGGCAAGAGCGGGCACTACCAAGTGGACCTGACGGAGTTGCCTTCTGAGCGGGGGACGTGAGTCCCCTGGCAGCGGCAGATTCAACAACCCGGCACACGCATGAAGAACCGGGGGACTCACGTCCTCCGCTCGGAAAGAGGAAGTGGGCTGACGCCCGAATAGAGAAAGTCTCCCGATGCCATTCAAACAATTCGACCGCAGCAAACTGATCGTCCTGCCACTGGCCGACCGCATTCATGACTTGCAGCGCGACAAAATCCGAATCGCGCCGAGTGGCCCACGTGTGCCGTTCGAGCATCCCGCGCTGCCGGTGTTGGCCGAGCGAATCGTCACGGCCAAGGAGAGCGCTCGCGCGGTGATGTTCATCTGTGGCGGACACGTCCTGCGGGCGGGGAACTCGGCGCTGCTGATCGACTTGATGGAACGCGGCCTGCTCACGCATCTCGCTCTGAACGGGGCGGGTGCGATTCACGATTTTGAATTGGCGATGATCGGTCAGACGTGCGAGAGCGTCGCGAAGTATGTCAGCGAGGGGCAGTTCGGATTGTGGAAAGAGACCGGACGACTGAACGATGCGGCGGTCATCGCTCAGCGAGACGGGATCGGTTTCGGTGAGGCTCTCGGGCGGATGATCGTCGAAGAGAAGTTTCCTTACGCCGACACGAGCGTGCTGGCGGCGGGCTATCGGTTGGGCGTGCCCGTCACGATTCATGTCGCGATCGGGCAGGACATCATTCACGAGCATCCCAACTGCGACGGTGCCGCGACAGGAGCCGCTTCTTACACGGACTTTCTCATTTTCACCGAGACCGTCACGAAGCTCGAAGGGGGCGTGATGCTGAACATCGGGTCAGCCGTCATGGGACCGGAGGTCTATCTCAAGGCGTTGTCGATGGCCCGCAATGTCGCTCATCAGACAGGCCGCTTCATCCGCCACTTCACGACGGCGGTCTTCGACCTGCCGAACCTCGGCGATGATCTTTCAGCAGAAGCTCCCAAGCACGACCCACGCTATTACTTCCGCCCCTTCAAAACGATCCTCGTCCGTACCGTGGCCGACGGCGGCCAAAGCTTCTACGTGCAGGGCGACCACAAGGCGGCGGTGCCAGCGCTGTACGACGCGATCGGGAAGCGGGAGTCGGAAGTCAGGGGACAGAGGTTGGAATGAAGCAACGCGGAGTTTGTAATCGCAAGAGACGATCAGACTCACTCGTCCGGTTACAATCGTTCGCGACTCAGCCTTCGTTCCTTGGAGGTGACTCATGCTTGTCTCAGCGCATGTCTCACGAGACCACTGCGTGATGCAAGCTGCCGGGAAGGTGCTACTCAAAGTACGGACTTGATGTTTGGAGACTCGATGGACCTCAGTCGTCTCGATGAATTGCTCGAACAGTTTCCGCGTCGTCGTGTCGCGGTGCTGGGAGACTTTTTTCTCGACAAGTATTTGGAGGTCGATCGCGGACAGGATGAACCGAGTGTGGAGACCGGCCTCGTGGCGTATCAGGTCGTGCGTGTGAGGCGTTCGCCCGGTGCGGCGGGGACGGTGGTGAATAACCTCGCGGCGCTCGGGGCCGGGGAACTGCATGCGATTGGTGCGGTGGGCGACGACGGTGAGGCGTTCGATCTCTGTCAGGGCCTGAACCGGATTGGCTGTTCGACGGATCGGCTGCTGCGGTGTGCGGAGTTGCTCACGCCAACGTACCTCAAGCCGTGCGATGCGAATGTCGTGGGCTTGGCGGGAGAGCATTCACGCTACGACACGAAGAATCGCAAGCCGACGCCGAGCGAGATCGTCGATCGTGTCGCCACTGAACTCGAACGAGTCCTGCCGCGCGTCGATGCGCTGCTCGTGATGGATCAGGTCGAGATGTCCGACTGCGGTGTCATCACTGCGGCGTTGCGTGACCGGCTCAGCGAATTGGCTCGCCGATTTCCTCGCGTGCTGTTCTGGGCCGACAGCCGCCGACACATCCGTCTGTTCCGCAACGTCACGATCAAGGCGAACCAGTTTGAAGCCGTTCACCGTTTGAACCCGGCCGTCGGCGAAGAGGTCTCACTCGACGAGTTGCAGCGTCTCGTGCCTCAACTTCGCCGCGAGATGGGAGCGCCGGTATTTCTGACGTGTGGCGAACGCGGCATCCTGGTGAGCGATCCTGTGGTGACGATGGTTCCCACGCTGAAGGCGACCGGCCCCATCGACCCGACCGGCGCGGGCGACAGCGTGTCGGCGGGGGCCGTACTCTCGTTGACCAGCGGCGCGACACCGGCCGAAGCTGCGCTCATTGGAAACCTCGTCGCCTCGATCACGATCCAGCAACTCGGAACAACCGGCTCCGCCACGCCCGACCAAGTCCGCGCGGCACTCGCAGAATGGAATCGCAAACAACACCAACCCGAAGCGTGAGCGAGGACGGTCTCACGCTGAATATCCCGACGCCCTCGCTGACGCTGCGGGTGACATACCGATTTACCGAAAGGACTGACATGACGAACGTCTTGTTGCTGGGAGCCGGAACGATTGGGCGGATGATCGCCACGCTGCTCGTTCAGACGGGGGACTACGCGGTGCGCGTGGCCGACTCGGATGCGGAGTCGTTGCGGCGGCTCAAGGCGAAGGTCGATGTGGAAACGCTCGTCGTTGATGCCGCGTGCGAGGATCAGTTGCTGGCGGCGATGAGTGGCCAGACGGTCGTGATCTCGGCGCTGACGTTCAGTCTGAACCCCGGCGTGGCCCGCGCGGCTTTGGCGGCGGGAGCGAGCTACTTTGATTTGACCGAAGATGTCGAAACGACGGTCGCCGTGAGAGCTGTGTCGGCCGCAGCCAAGCCCGGTCAAATCTTCATGCCTCAGTGCGGATTGGCCCCTGGGTTTGTCGGCATCGCCGCACATCATCTGGCCCAAAAATTCGACTCGCTCGATTCGCTGCTGCTGCGCGTCGGCGCGTTGCCCGAGTTCCCCACGAACTCACTCAAGTACAATCTCACGTGGTCCACCGACGGCCTCATCAACGAGTACTGCAACCCGTGCGATGTCATTCATCAGGGCCAGCGGCAGGAAGTCTGGCCGCTCGAAGGCTTCGAGCATCTCTCGATCGACGGCGTCGAGTACGAAGCGTTCTCAACTTCGGGCGGTCTCGGCACGCTGTGCGAAACGTTTCAAGGCCGCGTGCGGGAACTGAATTACAAGACGATCCGCTACATGGGCCATCGTGAGCGGATGCTGTTCCTGCTCGATGAACTCCGCCTGCGCGATCGCCGCCCACTGCTGAAAGAGATTCTGGAGAACGCCGTCCCGCGCACATTGCAGGATGTGGTCGTGATCTTCTGCACGGCGACCGGCCAGCGCGACGGCCAGATGGTGCAACTCTGGGATGCCCGCAAGGTCTATCACCAGAAGCATGGCGATGAAGTCTGGAGTGCGATCCAGATCACGACCGCCGCCGCGATGTGTGCCTCGGTGGACATGCACTTGAACGGGCAGCTTCCCACGACGGGCTTTGTACGACAGGAACAGGTGGACTTCGATGCGTTCCTCGCGAACCGCTTCGGCCGCCATTACGTCGGGCCGGTTGCACAGACGAACCTTACCTCGTGACAAACTCGGGAAGTGATTGCGGACCCGTTCCTTCAGGGCGTCTGGCACGTATTGTCTCACTCAGCCAAGTGGCCAGATACCTCACGCCGTTGAATCTTCGCTAAGAGTGCAACGGAATGGCACCCAGCGGCATCGAATTGCGTGGTGTCGATGCGGATGGATCGCGAGCGGCGGGCAAAGTCTCCCATCTGCCGTTGGCCGGGTTGGTGGACTGCCGCTAACATGCGACCGCTGTGGTTCACGTTCGCGCTTCCAGTGCGTCTTGGGCTGCGCTACGGACAGACTTGAGTTTCTTCACAGGATGTGTGGCATGAGGATTCGATCCCTTCGGCGCGGTGGACTGTGGGCTGGGCTGGGACTGCTGTTGTTGGCGCTGTCATGGTCGCCGGTGGCGCTGGCTCAGGGTGAGACGTTGCAAGACCTGCTCGACCTGACCCCCAAGGGCCGCGGCAGTGCGAAGCTGAAGTTTGTGACGACGCTCTCAACTGCGCCGGGCAAGAAGGTGGACTCACTGAAGCCCGGCGATGAAGTCACGCTGACCGTGGCCGTGACTCTGCCCGACGGCTACTACATCTACGGCACCGATGGCACGTTCGGTGGCCGCACGGTGATCAAGCTCAATGAGAGTGGCATCACGTTGGACGAGGCGGGGCTCGAACCAATCGACGCCGGCTGGGTGCCCGATCGCGAACCGAAACGCCAGTTCGAGCCACTGCTTGAGGCCGAAGTCTCCAAGTTCCACGATCGCGTGACTTGGAAGAAGAGGCTTCGGTTGAAACAGGGAGCCGATGCGTCGCAGGTCCGCGTGACCGGCGAACTGACCGGCCAGTATTGCAGCGAAGGATTGAACGGTGAGGGCCAGTGCATCCCGATCATCCCACCACATGTGATTGAAGTGGCACTGACCGAAGTTGCGGGCGCGGCCGATGGCACGGCAACTTCAGCACCGCTGTTCGACTACGCCGAGCGACCACACAAGGGGAAGACTCGCCCCGCCATTCTGAGGTTCAAGCTCACGCCGTCCGATGCCAAGCCGGGTGAAAAGGTGACGCTGTCAATCACGGCCAAACTGGACGAAGGCTGGCACACGTTCTCACTGACACAGAACGGGCCGGGCGGACTGGCCACTGAAATCGAAGTCGAGAACTCACCGGGACTCAAGCCGCTCGGCGAGGGCTTTGTCGCCGATCACAAGTTTGAGATCGAGCAACCAGAGCCGGGCGTGAAGCAAGAGGTTCACAACGGCCTCGTCACTTGGTCGCGTTCGTTTGAGGTGCTGCCGGACACTAAGCCGGGCCAGTACAACGCCACTGGCAAGCTCATTTTTCAAGTCTGTAGCAAGAAGAACTGTCTGACCGCACGTGCTGCATTTGAATTGCCTCGTACCAGTGAAGTTGATGCCGCGTTGAATCCACCCAAGCCGGAGGACTACATCCGATCCGAATCCGCACAGCACGGTCGGCCGCAGGACAAGGGGTTGATTCCGTTTCTGTTGCTCGCGTTCGGCTGGGGGTTTGTGTCGCTGCTCACGCCGTGCGTCTTTCCGATGGTGCCGATCACCGTCAGCTTTTTTCTGAAGCAGAGTGAATCGCAGCACTCGCGCCCGCTGTTGCTCGCGTTGGTCTACTGCCTCACGATCGTGGCGACGTTCTCGTTGATTGGCGTCGGCGTGACGGCGTTGTTCGGGGCGGGAAACACTTTGAACGCACTGGCCACCGGAGCCGTGGCCAACCTGTTCATCGGAGTCGTTTTCACCGCGTTCGCTCTCAACATGCTCGGCATGTTTGAACTGCGTGTCCCGTCGTGGGTGCTCAACTGGTCGGCGCAGCGTGAAACGGCGGGAGGCTATCTCGGCGCGGTCTTCATGGCGCTGACGTTCACGCTCACGTCGTTCACCTGCACGTTCGCGTTTGCCGGTTCGGTCTTGGTGAGTGCCGCGAACGGCGAATACTTCTGGCCGCTGCTCGGCATGGCGGCGTTCGGTCTCGCGTTCGCTCTGCCTTTCTTCGTGCTGGCCCTGCTGCCCGGCTTGATGAAGAAGCTGCCCAAGAGTGGCGGCTGGATGAACTCAGTCAAGGTCGTGATGGGACTGATTGAACTCGGCTTCGCGTTCAAGTTTTTCAGCATCGTCGATCAGCAGTGGAACGCGGTGCCGGTGCTGTTCGACTTCACCAACGTGATGGCGTTCTGGGCGATTCTGTCGCTGGTGACGGGCCTCTATTTGCTGGCCGTGTTCCAGTTCGATCACGACTCGCCGCCGAAGGGGCTGTCGGTCCCGCGCGTGCTGCTCGCCACCTCGTTCCTCACACTGTCGGGCCTGTTCGCTGTCGGGCTGATGAATCCCGAGCGGGAAAGCTGGCTGATCGATCAGCTCGTGTCATTCGCCCCCGCGCGATTGGACGATGACTTCGGCCTCGACTTCGACGTGGGCGTGGCCGACGCGACGGCCAACAAGCAGCCGCTGTTCGTGGACTTCACCGGAGTCTTCTGCACGAACTGCCGGCTGATGGAAAAGAAGATGGCTCGCCCGGCGATCCGCAAGAAGCTGGAGCGGTATGTCGGACTGAAGCTCTACACCGACCGCGTCCCCGGCGTCTCGGATGAAGTCGAGGCGGACCGCATCAAGCAGCGGAACATCGCACTCCAAACCGAGTGGTTCGGAGACGTGACGCTGCCGTCGTATGCGGTTGTCACACCGGACGGGAAAACGATTCTGTCGAGATATAACGGCCTCGAACTCAAGGACGGTGAGTTCGCCGCGTTCCTCGATGAGGGCTGGAAGAAGTGGCAGGGGCTGCGCGGTGAAGCGAAGACGGTCAACGTACAACCAACGCACAGTTTGCCAGATGCAGTTCAAACTGCCGCGAATCTTCATCGCCCAATTCTTATTGCCTTCGTGGCTGACCACGATTCGAATTCGAGAGTGATGGAGAAACGTATCAACGGAGCCGCACTAGGCCCGGCCAGTTCGCAGTTCGTGAAAGCTCGACTTCCAGTTCACGTCTTCGGTTCGGACAATCGAGACGAAGTAAAGTCGCAGGCCGAACAGAATTTGAAGCTGCTCAATTCATTGACCGGAGACATTGTCATACCGTCATTCGTCATCGCGTCCTCAGACGGTAAGACGGTCTTGTCGAGCTACTTTGGCCTCGAACAAAAGGAAGGTGAGTTCGCCACTTTCCTCGACGAAGGCTGGAAGAAGTGGCAGGGGCTGAGGTGACGCGGGCTGGCGAAGTCTGCATGGAACTTGTCCTCACGGGGCAGGCCCGGTGAGGTATCCCATAAGTCCCTACAGTCGAGCGGCCTCGGCTCGATCCTCGTCGGTCACCAGCAGGCTGCTGACGTGTTCCGGTGCCGGAGGTGAATTGTCCGGCTCGCGGTGACTCGTGGGAACCGAACGTGACCAGAGTTCGATCGAATGGATTTGACGCAGCGCCCCACTTGTTGCGGCGAGTTCTCGCAAGAGGAAGCGGCTCAGTTCCGCTCGGAGTGCCTCGGCCTCCGCTTTGCGTTGAGGATTGAATTGCAGAACGGCGTGTCCGATGTAGACGCGCCATGTGAACGGTCGGAGACGCGGAGCGAGGTCGGACCCCGCCGTTGGCAGTTCATCGCCGTTCTGCAAACTGAGTAATCGGCCGTCTCGCAGACGAACTCGCGCCAGCAATTGTGGGTCGAACTTCGGAGCATCCGGCGCGAACATGTCCCACCGCTGATGAGCGGCCGCGAAGCGCTGCGGCAGGTCGAGCCACGAATTCGGTGCGTCGCGCCGACCGATGGCGAAGTTGAGCCCGTAGTTGGACGCGACAATTCCCACCAACAGCCACGCACTGACGAGTTCAATGGCAGCGACTCGCAGCACGCGCCAGGAAGTCGCCGTAGGGTGCGTGGAGTCTTCGCAACGCACCTTCAACTGAGCAGAGAATCGTTCACCGGTGCGTTCCGAAGAGTCCACGCACCCGACGGTTCTTGCGGCGTGTGTATGGCGTGCGGTGAGTTTCGCGACGCAATCCCAGTCTGCGGATGAGAGCAGCAACGGCAGGCAGGCCAGCATCGTGATCGAGAAGCTGCCGGTGTCGAGAATGCAGGCGATGCCCAGGTGGAGCGAGATCAGTCCCATCAGCGCAGCACGTCGCAGCCACGGTCGGACGAATGGCAATACGATCAGCGGCAGCACGAGGAACTCAAACAGGAGTACGCCGTGCGTCAAAGCGGCCAGCCATGAATCGGGCAGCGAGCTTAGGACAGCCGCTCCCGGTCGCGAGAACCGATGCAGACCGAGCATGTGCGCGAGCGCCGTGCCGTCGTGCCACCACGTCGGGCCGGTCTTCTGCCACGCGGTCGCGAAGTAAACCAGACCGAGTTGCAAGTGGACTCCCAACACGGCAAGCGACGGTCGCGACGGTGATCCTTGTTCGTGGACGAGGTCGCCACCACACCGTCGTCTGCGCAGCATCGCATCCACTGAGAACCGTTCCCCGACGGGCAGCACTTGTAGCCAGAGCAGCATCGACCCGAGGACGTAGTCGCCCGCGATCAACACGTAGGGATTGCGGTGAGCCAGCGTGCTGAACGCGAGCAGGCTGAGCAGAGCCGCTCCGCGCGTGAACAATCCGACGGTGAGAGCCGCTGCCGCCACCGTGGCGATCACGAAGAACAAGCCGCTGCCCCACGACTGGCTTTCCAGTGCAGTCAACAGCGTTGGGAAATTCGGGATCTCGTTCGAGGCCGCGAGCAATGAGGCCGGAAGCACTCCACTCGGGCTGAAGAGGTCGTCTCGCAGCGACCAGCGATCCGCCAGATGGCAGAGCAGCACACAACCAATCGTCGCACGAAACAGCCCGACCGAACGCAGGTCCATCCTCAGCCAGTGGTCTCGCAGCCGTGGTGTCATGGAGCACTATGAGCGAACTGGCGTGGGGGCACGGCACTCGAAGTCCGGCTTTTCGGAAAGCCGGACTTCCTTTTGGACATCTCCGCAGGAAGTCCGGCTAACAAAGCTAAGCCGGACTTCTGGTGTCCAACCTCATTCTTGACTGACTTGCTCGACCCACTGCATGAGCTGTTGGAACTGGTACGCAAACGCTGGCTCGTCATTCCCCATCGGGCTTTTGAAGAACGAGGCGAGATGCGGCATGAGACCGCTCGTGCCGCGACGGGCTTCGCGTTCGGTCAGACAGATCAGGTCGATCACCAGCGGTGCGGCAAGCAGCGAATCACAGCCCTGCCAGATGAACTGCAAAACCATCGGTGTGCCGAGGAATCCCTGGTAGTGAATGTGGTCCCACGCCGTCTTCCAGTCGCCGAGCGATTCGATGTACTCGATCGAGACCAGCGTCTGCGGCTTGTAGCCGAGAATCTCGGTCAGCAGATGATCCTTCGACTTCACCTTGTTCGCCTTGTTGACGGGGTCATCGAGTACCTTGCCGTCGAGGTTCCCGAAAATGTTGTGACCGACCCAGCTCATGACCTTCAAGTTGCGGGCGGCGAACATCGGGGCGAGGACCGCCTTCATCAGGGTCTCACCGGTCTTGCCATCGCGCCCCACATGCACGACGTTTTGTTGCCGCGCGTATTCATCAAGGCCCGGCAGATCGGAACCGATCGACGGTGTGAAGTTCACGAACGGGCAGCCACTCTGCATTGCGGCGATCGCATAGATCGTGCTGGCGGGCAGTGGTGAAGGGCTTTTTGCGCTGAGCGACTTCTGCACGTCGGTCCACTTCCAAGACCGGACTTCATCGGGCGGAGGCGGCTCGGTGGACGAGACGTTGACGACGATGACGCGCTCCAGTTTCTCTCGCGTCTTGAATTCGGAGATGTCTTTCGCGAGTCGCGTCACAGCTTGAGCGGCGGTCTCTTTGCGAGTCTTCGCGGCGGCGAGACCGGCCAGTGAGTCGATCTTCGCGCCGACGTTGACCAGCGTGCCGGGGCGAACGTTCTTGTCAAACTTTGCCAACTGCGAACCGATGGACGAAAGCATCTGCGGGTTGAAAACCTTCGATTGCTCGAGCAGCACCTGAGCCTCTGCCGAATACGAAGTCTCGCGAATCTCGTGACCGCCGATGATGAGTTCGTCCCACTGCACGAGGTCCAGTCCGGCAAACGGCGGCAACGCGCTGACCAGTCCGGTCGTGTCTGACAGTCCTTTGCGAAGAGCACACAGTCCGACAACCACCGTCGTCGCCACGCCACCCCACGCGCCGATCAACCAGACTCCAATCTTCCGTTTCGCCATCCGTTTTGCCTCAGTCCTGTGATGAATCTCTGTGACTTGTGAATCGCTGCATCTGTTCGTTTAAAAGTAGCGTCAGCTCCGCGCGTTTTCTGTCGGAGCGGGGCGGCGTCAACCCCCTGGCACTGACGTTACCCGCTAGGTAGCAGGCACCTTCCATGTGCCGTCCGCAAATCGCAGGGAACGGTACATGGAAGGTGCCTAATACTTTCTCTAGAGTTAGAGCCAGGGGGCTGACGCCGCCCCGCTCGGAAATCTCGCACTCACGACCGCGTGAGGGATCGTTGCCGATCCGAGGCTACTTCGGCAATTCGGGAGCCGCATGATTTGGATAGCTCGCGCTGGCCAGTCCCTCTTTCAAGAAGGTTACAAGGTCGGTCACTTCGGCGTCGGTCAGCTTGAGCGGGAAAATTTCCTCATCGCGCTGCGGGTGCGGCGTGCCGCCCTTGTTGTAGTGGGCGACAGCTTCTTCCAATGTCTTCAAGCTGCCATCGTGCATATACGGCGCGGTGCGAGCGATCTCACGCAGCGTCGGGGTCTTAAAGGCTCCTTTGTCTCCCTCCGACTTGTTGATCGTCGCGCGACCCTCATCGGTGCCGGGGAGACCGATGTTGTGGAAGCCGTTGTCGGTGAAGCTCGCGCCGGAATGGCACGCGCTGCAGTTGGCCTTACCGAAGAAGAGTTTCTTGCCTCGCGCCGCCGACTCGGAGAGCGCGGCCTTGTCGCCCGCTTGGAACTTGTCGAAAGGAGCATCTCCCGACAGCACCGTTCGCTCGTAAGCGGCGATGGCTTTCGCGATGCCGTCCGCCGTGACATCACTGGCGAACACTTGCTGGAACTGCTGCTTGTAGCCTTCGATCGCGTTGAGTTTCGCGACGACCGCTTCGGCGGTCATCTTCATTTCGATCGGGTTCTGGACCGGTCCCATCGCCTGATCTTCGAGGTTCTTGGCGCGTCCGTCCCAGAACTGCAACTTACCGTAGGCCGAGTTGATGATGGTCGGCGAATTGCGGCCCCCCTTTTGCCCTTCGACGCCCGTGGCGAACTGCTCGCCATTACTAAAGCCCTTCGCGGGATCATGGCACGAGGCACACGACACTTTGTTGTCGGCCGACAGGCGGCCATCAAAGTAAAGCTGCTTGCCGAGCGAAATTTTCTCCGCCGTGGGGGCGTTGTCTTTGGGATGCACGACCGGTGGGAGTCCTGCCGGTTCCGCCGCGATCAGCTCGCACGAAGCAACAACGGTCAGAGCCAACGTGGCACAAGTGGCAAATGCAGCGTAGCGAAGCATGGTGAAGTCTCAACAAGAGCGAGGCGGGAAACGAGGCCGGGCGGGGCATCGGTTGTGATCTAGTGCTGTGTCACGTCTTGAAATTGGGGTTCAGCAAATCAGCCGGAACGCGCTAGCGTCCGGTTTTAACCGTGGGCTAGCGCCCGGCGGCTGATGGGCTTAACCCAAATTCATAGCCGTGACAGGGCACTAGGCAACTCCGTTAGCGGCGGACATTCTTGGTACGCCGCCGGTCGCTTGCAAGGCTGGGCGACAACGAGGCGGACCAGCGTTGCATTGCGGCCGCGTTCTCGTTGTAACCGGGTGGGCAACGCCCCGCGTGTTGATTGGCGAAACAAGCTCCCTCGCATCATCGATGCACGGGGCGTTGCCCACGCGGTGAAACGACGGAACCCAGCGTGCCGGGGTCAGGCCGGGGCTGCATGCGAATCATCGGGCCAATCGATCCCGAGTCTCAAACGTCCACGCGAGATCGCCATCGAGCGAGCGAACGAGCTGTGCGACTCCACTGAGCCGCCGGCCTTCCAGTCGCACCGTGCAACTGGCGTCGTTCAGATGGAGCCACTCGAACGCCCCGGCGTCCCACCGAGTCACCGTGCCGCGATCGCCACTCACCGGGCCTTCGTAGTCGAGGTACATCAGCCGGTGATCGGCAATGGCTTCGGTAGGGATGTCACCGAGTGTGTCGGGAGCTTTAAGTAGCCGCCATGTCAGACACGACTCACCCTGCTCCAACAAGAAGTCCCAGTGGAGCGACGGGTGATCGTGAGTGAGGATCGCGAAGCGAGGCATGATGGTTGTCGAGGCGAGCGGCAGGAAAGGAATGCACCCGTAGGATGGACGCCTCGCCCGTCCGTCAGAACGAGGCTGCGACAACTCGGACGGACGAGGCGTTCCTCCTACGGTCTGTCGAGTTTCAGTCTGCTCGTTTGGGCTGAGGTTGTTTCACGTCGGCCGGTTCGATTTCGGCGTTAGGAAGAGTTTCCCATTCGCCCTCCGCATCGAGCGAGTGCTTCATCATCGTGGCGAACCAGTGGAAGTAGGCGTCGTCGAACGTCGTTCTCACTCGGAGGCCGTTCGTGGTGGGACGCAGCTCGACTCGAATGTCATTCGAGCCATCTCGCAGGAGGTCGCCGCGTTCGCGAACCTGTTGTTCCGTTCGTTCCTGTTGTGCTTTGGCGGCGGCGAGTTCTTCGGCTGTCATCTTTCTGGGCTTCACGCCTCCATTGCCGTCACCATCGACGAATTCAAATTGACGTGTTCCGTCTAATTCGACTCCCTTAGCCGCTGCCTGAGTGACCTTCGCATCGCGGGGCTTCTCATTCGTGGAATCTGTTGCGGAGGGCGAGGCTCCCAATCCTCGCAGCACTACTCGGACGGGGGCGTTGCTGCGATTGGCCGCTGTCTTGGCAGTCGGCTTCGCGAGGCTGGCCTCAATCGCCGACTTGAACCACGCGGGGCAGTCGCTCTTGCCGGGGGAACCCAATACCAGCCAGAGGCCATTGGGTGTGGCGGCCAACCAGCAGGAACTTGGCTCCACAGACACGGGAATTGTCCGCACCTCCAGAGTGTTTCCATCAACGTCGATCTCGACTCCGACTCCAGTATTCTTGACGAAGCTCGTTGGAAACACGTCTGTCGGGTCAACGCCCAATAACCCGAGAACCCCCAGTGCTGATGAGGGAAGTTGGTGAATCGGCCAGCCTTCTACGGTGCCCACCGCGATCTTCACGGCACCTGCATGATCGGCATCGGCGGGCAGTTTGGCCAACGCCTCCAGCGCCGCCTGGACTTGTTCGGGGAATGCAGGATTGCCAGTGACACGCAGCGCGAGGAGGCCCTCTCCGCCGCGAGTATAGGAGACGTGCAACTCAAGTTGCCCCACTTCGATTGTCTTGGCGAGAGTGCGTGCCAATTCGGGCAGCCAGGTGGTTTCCTGAGTCGTCTCGCTAACGGTGCGCATGAACTCGGCGACCGGCTTCCACAACTTGGTGCTGAGCGGCAGTGAGACGCTGGCGGCGAAGAGCGCGTCGTCTGTGGAGATGCCTCCAAACAGGCTGCTCTTCGTGGTCATGGCGTTGGCCAACTTGGCGAGCTTCCCGTCCTTCGGCCCGATCAGCTCGGCATCGACCAGGATTTGATGCGTGCTGGAATCGACGTGTCCAGTGATCCGGAGTTCCTCGATCTGCGACAGGAGTAGATCGAGTGACTCGGTCGCAAGCGGGCCGAACATCGTGCGAAGCTTGAACACGGCTTCCAGTTCATCGTCGTGGCGTTGATAGCCAGCAGCGTGAGCCAGCTTGAACGCCTCGGCCATATCTTCTCGCACCAGCTTCGGCAGTCCGCGCCGGTGAAGCGAGTAGACAAAGCCGTTTTGCCCAAGCGATGCCTTGGCCAGCTTCTCGAAGTCGGGATAGTTGCGGTCAAAGTGCTTGACCTTCCCGTCATCGGCGAGGAGCAGCACGTAGCGTCCAGAGAATACGACTCGCATGTCATCGTTCTTCTCTGCTGCAAACCAGCCGGCTCGCCCTACGATGGGACTGAATTTCTCTCCGACAATTTCGGAGACGGCCGCCAGTATTTGCTCACGGTCTTTCGCGGGGATGCAGATCGCGAGCGTTGAGTCCTCAAGAGCACCTTCCGCCAGAAATCCCAACGATGTCTCGAAGAGATCGTCGAACGACGGCAGTGCGATGGAATTGGACTCGTCATTTTTTTTCTCGCCGCTCTCCCCAGCAACCTCAAGGTCACCGGTTGCCTCATCGCCACCACGGAACCATTTAGGAAAGCTCATGACTCCGAGGGGCCGCGTCGTATCGAATCCCGGTGAGTTGAAGATCTTGCCGAGCGACTCGTCACCGACGAACCCATTGGCAATCCATTTGTCCGCGAACTCCGGTGCGCCGATGGCTTCACCCAGCGACGCTGCTCGTGCTTTGAGACGGTCGAAGCTGGCAAACGCCACGACCGCGAACGGGTGATCCTCAGGCTTCACCGCATCGGTGTCGTTCGCTGCCTGAACTCTCGTGGCGAGTCCGCATGCAGCGATCATGACCAGCCCAAGGAAGAGACTCGCCCCGCGAGTCACTCGCGCAACGCTCAAGACTCGATCAACGCGACTCATGCTCATGAAAGCCTCCCTGCTCGACCACATTGTTACTGAAACGCTCTCTCACCAAGCGGGCGGAGCATACCGGGGCATCAGGGCGTGGTGAAGAGGGTCGGCATTGGCCACAGTCGTCGCTCCGCCCCCGACGGCTCTCGCGTTATCATCCCCCGGCCGCGAGGGTGGATTCGTAACCGGTTGTGTCCCACGTTTGAGGAAGTGCCATGCAAATCGTGAAGTTGGCGAGTCGTTCGCCCGTGATGATCGTCGTGTGTGGGATGATGGTGGTGGGAGTGATGCAGCTTGCCACCTCGCTGCGGTCCACCGCGAAGGCGGATGATGCGAAGACCGCCGCGTTATTAAAGGTGTTCGTTAGCGAGTTCGTGGAGATCCAGCCGGGGACCGACAAGTTTCCGGCCACGTTCCTGATGGGGTCCAAAGATGGTGACACGCGCGAGCAGCCTCGGCATGAAGTCGCGATGAAATACCCATTCGCGATGGCCAAGTATGAGATGCCGCAGAACCTCTACGAAGCAGTCATGGGGACCAATCCCAGTCGCTGGAAAGGGCCGCGCAATTCGGTCGAAATGATGAACTGGACGGAGGCGAACGATTTCTGCCAGCAGATTACGAAGCAGCTTCGCGAACAGAAGTTGATCGGTGCGGATGAAGTGGTCCGCCTCCCGACAGAAGCCGAATGGGAGTACTGCTGCCGCGCGGGGACGACAACCAAATACAGCTTCGGTGACGAGGCTCAAAAAGCGGGCGATGTCTCGCCGAAAGCGACGTTGCTCGGTGAGTATGGCTGGCATACCGGCAATGCGGCGGGAAACGATCCCGCTGTGGGAGTCCTCAAGCCGAATCCGTGGGGGCTGTACGACATGCACGGTTACCTGTGGGAGTTCACTGCCGACGCTTGGACCCCCGATTACACCCAGGCTCCCAAAGATGGAGCCTCGCCCGCAGGGGCTGATCGAGACAACGCTGCCATCGTTGTTCGGAGTGGCTCATGGAAAGAGCCGTTCGACAAACTCACCAGTACGTCACGCCGCAGGCTCGCGGTCACGGGGGCAGACGATGCGATCGGCTTTCGCTGTGTGAAGGCCAAGCAGAAGATCGTTCCATAGCCTGTTGAAAGACGTAGAGCAGGCGGCTCGCCCGCTCTACGCTTGTTGTTGAGATGCACCGGCGGTTCGCCTGTGCGACGACGTTTTCAAGCCGGCCGTTAGAAATCGCCACCGCCACCGAAGTCACTGCCATCGCCTGAGTCTCCGCTACCGAAGTCGCCGCCACCAAAATCGGTTCCGCCACTGAATCCGGTGTCGGATGAACTGTTGCCCGAATCGGACCAGCCGCCGTTAGAAGCATCACTCGAATCGAGCGAGCTGCCCGGCGAGTGATGTTCACCGGCTGAAGCGTTGTGGTCCGAGAACTGGTTGTAGAGCCAGTTCCCCGCGACCGCTCCGAAGATCCCGCCCGCCAGTCCGTTCATGAAGCCACCACCACCGCCGCCATAGCCACCACCCGGCGCACCGTATCCGCCGTGGCTTTGACCACCACCACCAAACATCCGGCCGATCATCGACATCACGAAGATCCCACCGACAACGAGCATCAACACGGTGATGATTCCTGGCCAAGCGGAGGCTGGGTTGGCAGGCAGGGGGGCTTGATGTCCTTTAATCGGAGCGTGTTGCACGGGAACGCTCGCTGCGGGAACGTGCCTGACTGTCGCGGGTGTTGGCTGCTGTCCCGCGTGCTTGGGATCGCGAGGCGTTTGTAATGCCGAAGTCGCTTTGGTCGCCGGAGCTTTCAATTCCGCAAAAGTCGTCGAGAGCTGAGCGAGAGCACTGGTCAGCCCTTTGTCGTATTCCTTAGCGCGGAAGCTCGTGAGCATCAGCTCTTTAACAGACTTCGCTTGAGCGGCTCCAAAGCCCGCGCCTTGAATCGGTTTCCCCACCCAAACGTTGAGATGCGACGGTTGGCGGCACATCAGCACGACGATGCCTCGCGACTGGGCGGCTTCGGCCCGGTCATGCACCCAACTCGAAAAGAACGCTTCCCGCTGCTTGGCGTCCATCTTTGAGACAGCCTCAACTTTGTCGGCGGGAACGGCGGCGAAGGTCTCAACACGAACGGTGTGTCCCGATTTTTGTTCGAGGTCGCGGATCGACTGATTCGCCGTGGCGAGTGTCTCCGCAGTGAAGAAGCTCCCCCCGTCAGAGATGTCAGCGGCAGAGGTGAGAGCTGGAGCTAAACAGAGCAGCGTCCCCATGAGACCAGTCGCGAAGAACGATTTCAGCAAGTTGCTTGGCATGGAGCGGTTCCTCCCAGAAAAGTTTTGTGTTGCCGGGCGAAGGCCACGGTGACGACAAGGGCATCGTAACGCATCGGCTGCATTACGGATCAACTGGCAACGGAGAAGTTTTTCGAGCAGGTTCCGACGTGACACAAAACTCCAGTGAGAGTCACGACAGCAAGCGACGTGGCAACGAGAGACGGCGAGACTAGAATCCGCACGCCACTTGGTCATTACAAAAACTCACATTCGGAAAGTCGCAACATTATGGACTGGATCGCAATCGTTTCGCGTTGGACTCACATTGGCACCGCCATCGTCTTGGTGGGAGGAACTTGCTTCCTGCGGTTCGTCCTCGCACCGGCGGCGGCTCAGCTACCGGACGAACATCACGCGAGGCTGAAAGAGTTGGTGATGAAGACGTGGAAGAAGTTCGTTCACGGTGGGATCGCGCTGTTTCTGGCCAGTGGACTCTACAACTTATTCGCGGTGCAGTTTCCGCTGCACAAAGGTGACAAGCTGTACCATTCGCTCGTGGGGACGAAGGTTCTGCTCTCGTTGGGGATCTTCTTTATCGCGTCAGCCTTGGTCGGTCGGTCGAAAGCTTTTGAAGGAATGCGAAGGAACTCCAAGCGATGGCAAAGCGTCATCCTCCTGATGGCGGTCGTGGTGGTCGGCATTTCCGGTTTTGTAAAAGTGCGCGGCGTTCCAGCGAAGGGGACGGCGGCTGCGAGTACTGCGGTGCTTGGCGACTGAGATTATTTCCGTTTGACGGTGTGCCCCCAACGACGGTCATTCCTGTGGTGGCAACCTGCTCAGGAACCGGGCCGCAATAAGGTGACCGGCAAGAGTTGTCTTACCGCAGATTGAAGCCTGACGGGTAAGCGAAGGATCGGCTGTCGAGCGTCCTTCGCTTGCGCGTCAGGCTTTAACGGGTAAGCTACTTCCTGCCGCTCGCCTAACTTTCTGATACACGGTGACGTAGTTTCAGACCCCTTGGTCTGGACTAAATTGTCGATGACGACAGTGAAAAGTTACGTCTGAACCACGGGGGCTGGATTACCAGTGTCGGGAAGTTATTGCGGCCTCGTCCCTGAACTCGAAAAATGCGTCCCAACGCGGCTGAGTCTCGCTGGCTTCACCGTTGACTGCTGCTTAGGGCCTGTCCAAAAACAATGCCGTCTTTCGCTCCGCGAAAAAACGCCCTTTCGCGGAGCGAAAGGCGACAAACGGCGGCGTCATTCTTGGACAGGTTCTTAGGACCGGCGCAGCAATCACTTTCGCTTCGTGGCGGATTCTGCCAGCATCCAAACCGACGCAGGCAGCGTCGGCCACGACAGTGATTGCTGCGGCGATCCTTAGTAAGGATCTTGCTGTGCGTCGTTGAATGTGGGTCAGGCAAGATGCAATGAAAACGCATTGCGTTTCGCGTGATCGGTTATCAACGGAAGTTCTTTTCGACTGAGGCCGCATCGTCGATCATGATGTGGGCGCGGATTAATATTCGCTCCGAACGGGTCGGCCACGAAAATCACTCTTTTTCTCCACTCCGAACATTTTGTCTGATCTTTGTGTCACTTTCGGCGTAGTTGGTCGTCAAGAACGATTGAGTCGATTGCAGGTGTCTCGCAGCGTATCGAAGAGCCAGTCCTTCACCCGGCAAGTGTTCTTCTCCAATGACGTGGTGGGGCTAGTAAATAGGGTCCGATGACGGACGACTTCGAGAACAGGCAAACGACGGCATCGGCTTTGCAACTTGATGATTGCTGTGAGTGTTCGCTGTCAGATTGACAATCGCCTCGGCAGGTGCCGAAAGGCGGCGCGACGAGTGGTTTCCCCACTTCGCCGTCAGGAGGAGACTTCATGCTGTCACGTTACCGCAACCCCGCAATGAAGCAGCTTCGCGATCAGCAGATCAAGTTCGCGCCGCGCGAAGCACGACTCAAGCAGATCGACCGTGCCGAGAGCCTGCTGAACGAGTTGCAACCCAACGCGAGTCTCGGCTACCCCGAGCTGTGCGAGAAGATCACCAGCTACCGCGGTGAGATGTATCCCGATCTCGTGCTGACCGGTGATGAAGCTGTGCATGACCTGCGCTGCTTCGTGGAAGACTTGTCGGACAGTGCCGACATCTCGGCTGACAACGCGGGTGAAGAAGTCTGGACGGTCGAAGACGTGAGTCGCAGGTTCAACGTTTCGACGAAGACAGTCTCGCGCTGGCGAGATCGCGGTCTTGTCAGTCGCCGATTTCGTTTTGGCGGTCGCAAGCGAGTCGGCTTTCTCAAGTCTTCGGTCGAGCATTTCGTGAGCAAACACTCGCGGGAAGTCGATCGCGGAACGAACTTCAGTCAATTGTCGCTCGATGATCGCGAGCAACTCATTCAACGTGCGCGGCGACTGGCCCGAGCTGGCGGTTGCCCGACGGACATCAATCATCGCTTGGCTCGCAAATTTGGGCGGTCTCCCGAGACCGTTCGCTACACCCTCAAGAACTTCGACAAAGAGCATCCGGAAACGGCCGTGTTCCCGAACTCCACACTACCGCTGACCTCCGAGCAGAAGCGAGAAATCTATCGCCGCTTCAGTCGCGGTGTTGCCGTCGAAACACTCGTTCACGATTTTCATCGGACTCGTCCCAGCATCTACCGGCTCGTCGCCGAAGTTCGCGCCGAGTTGATGCTGCACGAACCAATCGACTTCATGGACTCACCCGAGTTCCATGTGGTCGATGCCGAGGGTGCCATTCTTGCTCCGTCGCCTGCCACTGATCGTCGGGAGGGCTTGGTCAAAGCGCCTCCCGGCCTGCCACCGTACCTCGACAGCCTGTACACGATCCCGCTCCTCAACAAAGAGGAAGAGGTCTACTACTTCCGCAAGATGAACTACTTGAAGTGCCGCGCTGCGGAGTTGCAAAAGGGACTCGATCCCGTGCGACCCAAGACGCGCGACATGGATGAGATCGAGCGGCTCGTCAAGCAGGCGGGAGAGGTCAAGAACTTCCTCATCCGCAGCAACTTGCGGCTGGTGGTCTCAATCGCCAAGAAGCACATGAAACCGAACGTCAGTTTTTTTGAGATGGTCAGCGACGGAAACATGTCTCTGCTGCGGGCCATCGAGAAGTTCGACTATATGCGCGGCTTCAAGTTTTCGACCTACGCCAGTTGGGCCATCATGAAGAACTACGCGCGGTCAATTCCCGCCGAGTACACGCAGATGGACCGCTTCCGTACGGGGTCAGACGAACTGTTCAGCCAGTCGTCAGACCGCCGGACTGACGGCATCGCTGAGGAGGCAATCAACCAGAAGCAGCATGTCGTACTGATGGGCATCCTCTCACAACTGCCAACTCGCGAACGCGACATCATCGTATCGAGGTTCGGCTTGAGCGAGGGGACTGGCCCGCTGACTCTGGAGCAAGTCGGCATTAAGCTCGGCGTGACGAAGGAGCGAATCCGACAACTCGAAGCACGAGCCTTGGAAAAACTCCGCAAGATTGCCGAGACCGAACGCCTTGACATTCCGGGCATCTGATTGCGGTCGGGAGTGGAATTGAGATCTTGTTGAACGAATCGACGCGGCGTGTCAATGACACGCCGCGTCAGTTTTTTGGGCGCTGGACATCGCGAACGCTCAGACCACACGAGCCATTACAGAATACCGGACGACTTCACGTTGATCCCCTTGAGCATCATCTTCAACTCTTCGACGTTGGGGCTGATCTCGAAGGCTTCGGCCCGACTGACGAACTCGCGCGTGATGAAGTCGTACAAGCTGTCGTTGAATTGCTGCATCCCGTCGGCTTTGCCGATGCGCATGGCTGCCGGCAGCTTCTCGTCCATGTGTTCGAGGATCAGTTTTCGGACCGTGCCGTTGAACAGCATGATCTCGCAAATGGGAACTCGCTTCGGAGTGTCCTTGATCGTGGGGAGCAGCTTCTGAGCGACGATGGCCTTCATGTTGAAGCCCATCGACGACCGCAGGGCGTTGTGCATGCTCTGCGGGAAGAGGTCGAGGATGCGTCCGATCGTCGAAGGGGCCGACGAGGCGTGGATCGTGCCGTACACGAGGTGCCCCGTTTCGGCGGCGTGCATTGCGGTCTCGAACGTGTCTTTGTCGCGCAACTCGCCGACGAGCATGATGTCAGGGTCTTGTCGCACGGCATGCTTCATGGCCGTGTGGAAGTCGCACACGTCGCAACCGATCTCGCGCTGATTGAGCAGGCTCTTGTCGGCCTGATACACGAATTCGACCGGGTCTTCGATGGTCAGGATGTGCTTGCCGTAGTTGTGGTTGATCCAGTCGAGCATCGAGGCAATCGTCGTCGATTTGCCGGAACCCGTTACACCGGCGAGCAACACCATCCCCTGATCGTACTTGCACAACTCTTCCATGATGGGCGGCAGATACAATCCCGAGAAGTTGGGAATCGACCGCTCGACTTTACGAGAAACCATGCCCATCTTTCCGGTCTGGATGAACATGTTGACACGGAAACGCCAATTCTCCCCCTTGTGTTCCACCACGTGCGCGTAGTCGGCCCCGCCCGTGCTGAAGAAGATTTCCACATTGCGTTCGTCCATCAGTGGCATGCACCACTCTTTCATCAGCTCCTCGGTGATAGGCGGCATGTCGAGCGGCTTCAACGCCCCTTTCACACGCAGGATGGCGGGTTTGCCGACTTGGAGATGCAAGTCGGAGGCGTTGATATCGATCATCGCGCGGAAGAGCTTGTTGACCGGGAGATCCTTGGTGACGGAAACTCCCAAACGAATCTGTGACTTCGCCAATGATGTCGCAGCCGGAGCCGATCCACTCATGAAACACCTCAACCTGTTGCTGAAAGAGAGAGAACTGGACCTCGCGAAATGCAGCGAGATGAACGGGCGGGATGATACCGACCGCTTTAGCCGGTTTGCCAGAGTCACTTCGGCTGTCCCGGTTCCATCGGAGGGGTTTCCGCCCAACGGGCCACTCATTCTCCCAACGAGGGCCAGCGGCCTTAGGACGATTATCAAATGACTTCGTGGGCGCAAGCCCTGTTTTCTCGCCCTTCCGGACGGCTGGGTGTCTTTCCCTGCCTACCCGCTCCGCGAGAGGTAAGCCGAATGTGAAACAGGGTTTTCTTCTCGATTCGGCGATCGTCTTGCGGAGCGAGACGGCTACGTTGACCGGCTTCGCCGGTTTTGAAATGCCCTCTACGCAAATAACAGTGGCTGACGAACGAACTGGGCGACCTCGACTCCACCGCACTTCAGGATTTCGCCATAGAGACTCTCCAATTGAGTGACGGTTGAGTCATCTTCCAGAAACCGAAAGGCGGAAGCGGCGAGGTAATCTCGCCGTTCGTCAAAGGCGAGCCACCGCCGACCTTCCTCTTCGGCAACCATGCCGGTCGTGTTGGAACCCGCGAAGATATCGAGTACCAAATCTTCCGGGTCTGTCAGCATTCGGATGAAGAACTGCGGCAGTTTCGATGGAAACCGAGCCGGGTGAGGAGACACTCCAATGGACTTGCAGGCGGCCGTGTATCGACCGTTCGATTCCGAATTGGGAATCTGCAACAGATTGGATGGGATGGCACCGCCATTGTCCTTTCCGAATCGGTCACTGATGTCGTGACCCGATGGTCGTTTCGCGGGATCGTAAAACGCAGCGGGGTCTTTGAGCAGCGTCTTCATGCGCGGGCTGTATTCCGTCAGAACTTTGCTCACGTCCGCTTTTGGCCACGGCGTTTTCGAGAACCACCAAACCGTGTTGACCGAGTCTTTGGCGCGAAGCTTTCGCTTGTTGACCCACTCGATGGGACTTGGCAATTTCGACGGATTGTGCCAGTAAAAGTCTTCGGCCAGCACGAAGCCGATGTCGTCACACAGACGAAGCAGCACACGGAAATTGTAGAGGCTGCGCGTTGGCGAACCCCGCTCGTAGGCTCCGCCGAGGTCAAGCACGAAGCTGCCATCATCCCTCAGTTTCGTCTTCACAAGTTCCGCAAAGCTGGCGAGCCAATCGACGTACACGGCCTGTGCCCGGTTGCCGTATTCCTTCTCGCGAAGCAATGCGAATGGCGGGCTGGTCATGACCAAGTTGACGCTTCCGTCGTCGAGACGAGCCAACAGATCCAGCGAGTCGCCACAAAAGGCCGCGCCACGAGCAGTGCGATACGCGAACGGGCTTCCGAGATCTGGCAGCGGCAAGGGCTTGGTCATGGATGGTCTTTGTGAACCGAGTCGCCGTGAAATGCTACGTTACGGGAAAACGAAATGGTTCACGCTGAAGACGGGTGCCACCGGCGGCTGCTTTGGGTCGCCAGTGTCTTCGATGGCCGGAGACCTTTCAGCCACTCCATGACGGCTGAATTAGGAAGCCTCTGTCCCCTTCACACTGGCGGGCGAAGCCCCCCGCCAGTGGCACCCGGCACCCGACGTTCGGTTAGCACCTGCCACGCTGATAGTCCCTAACTCGCCGCTCGACGACATGTTTCAAATCGACGACGCTTGAAAATTGGTCGAACCAATTTGAACTCCCCTCACCGCTCGCGAGCGTTATGAACTCGGTCACGAAATCTGTCCACAATTTCTTGCGGTCCTTGCTTTGCGGTTCGACCCACCGCGTTGCGGTCTCGGGATTGCGTTTCAAGAGTGACCACTCATCAAATGCCTGTTGCCGGATGAAGAAGAACACGGGTTTCTTCATCTGCCGTGCATATCGTACCTCTGCATGCGTGGCCGAGATTCCGACATATTCCCCATCTGGAAGCGGAGGGCCGTAACGTTGGTCGAGAATACAAAGCACCACCTCAGAGTTTTTGACGTTCAACAGGCAGCTTTGAATCGAATCGTCCGTCGGGCTTACTTCAAATCGCAACGGATCATCGGAAACGAGAACGTCACATCCCAGATTTTCAAGGTGCTGAGTGAGTTCCGCGCGGCAATCCTTGAGATCGTGACAAGTGGAACTGATGAACACGGCCATGTTTGGCAACAACTTTGCCGAAGCATGTGCTTCGTATCCGCTCGCGGTCACACGCCGTTTTCCGATTCCGCTGCCTTCTGACCGCGTGGGCATTTCGTCGAAACCGACTTTTTCGACATAGCCGAGCTCTTCAAGGTAGTTGACGAAGTGAGAGAACTCTCTCGCATTCACGGCATAGGCTAAAGGGAAGTCTCGATCCGGGATTACTGGGAGCACGTCCCCGAAATACGAAGACCGCTTGATGAAGGCGCTCAATAGTTTTTGGGCGCGTTCGCGGATAGACGTGGGAAACACCTGCATCCGATGCTCAACCGTGTTCTCATCGGGAACGGTCACAATACCGTCAAATCGGATTGATGGAGGATGGTCGTAATCAAGCCTCAACTCGCGGGCTGCGGAGAGCAATTGGCTCCAATTGTCGAGCGTAGTCGGCGCACGCACCAGACGATTGTCGATATACACACCTTGGCATGTCACGCATTCAAAGTAATCGAAGTTTCCACTGCACGTAGTTGCTTCATGGGACCGACACAGAGGACATTGCCTGCCAAACATCGGAAACTCCCTCTAAATCACAAGCGAAGATGATTCCTTAAAAACCTTGCAACAACTGAAAACGCCCCGGCTCATTCTCCAATGAGCCGGGGCGTCCCGATCACCGCGTTGTCTGCCGCTCCTTCAGCCAACGGCGCGGGCGGATTTTCTGTTCCATTCAGCAAAAACTCAGCAGACCCCTCACCCTAGCCCTCTCCCCGCAAGGCCGGGGAGAGGGGACAAGAGGCTTCGTCGCTCTCAACTGCAACCGTGGCTCGTGCCGCAGTTGTGGCAGAGGTAGCAGTTGCCGTTGCGGACCGTGATGGCTCCGCAGCCGGAGCAGGCGGGGGCGTCGGATTGGAAGCGGGCGAACTGCTGGTTGCGGTTCGAGGTTGTTTCCAAACTGTGCCCTGACGAGCTGTGCCCCGTCGGGTGCGAGGCTCCCACGAGCAGCGGTGAGGCGACTCGTTGGGCGATCGCGGTGGGGAGCTTGCCGTTGCTGAACGAAGCTTTGCCGTTTCCATTGCTGCTGCCTTTGCCATTCGTCTGCGGGGCCGAAGTCGCTGGCAGGGCCTTCACGACGACTTCGGCCATGTGATGACTTTCCGCTGAGTCCTCGCCTCCCTCGGTCGAGGTCTCGCGCCGCGGCGTGTTGGCTTCGCGGAAGCCGGGCAGGAACTGGATACCGAGCCAGCGGAAGATGTAATCGACAACGCTCTTCGCCACCGGAATGTCCGGGTTGGGAGTCCAGCCGCTCGGTTCAAACCGCGAGTGCGAGAATTTTTCCACAAGCACTTCCAGCGGGACACCGTATTGCAGACCCATCGAGGTCTCGGTGCCGATCACGTCCATCAGGCCGCCGATGGTCGAACCTTCTTTGGCCATGCTGATGAACAGCTCGCCCGGCGTGCCGTCTTCGAACAGGCCCACCGTGATGTAGCCCTCGTGCCCGCCGACCGAGAACTTGTGGGTCAGCGAGTGGCGTGTGGCGGGGAGGCGACGGCGAGCGGGACGGCCATCGGCCCCCTTCTTGCGATCCCCTTCCTTTGTCGTCGAGAGTGGTTGGCTTTGCTTCGAGCCATCGCGATAAATCGCGAGGGCCTTCAGTCCCAGACGCCAGCCTTCAAAGTACGCCTGTTCGATGTCATCGACCGTCGAATCCTTGGGCATGTTGACGGTCTTCGAGATCGCACCGGACAGGAACGGCTGGGCGGCGGCCATCATCTTGACGTGAGCCTTCCAGTGAATCGTCCTCGTCCCATTCGCAGCCTTGAACGCACAGTCGAAGACGGCGACGTGTTCGGGCTGGAGATCGGGACAGTTTTCGATGGTCTCGTGTTCCTCAATGTACTTCACGAGACGTTCGACTTCGGCCGAATCGTAGCCGAGCGTCTTGAGGGCCACCGGCACCGTGCGGTTGGCGATCTTCATCATGCCTCCGCCCGCAAGCTGCTTGTACTTGACGAGGGCAATGTCCGGCTCGATGCCCGTCGTATCGCAGTCCATCATGAACGCGATCGTCCCGGTCGGAGCCAGCACCGTCGCCTGAGCGTTCCGGTAACCGTGCTGCCGTCCCGAATCGACGCACTCGTCCCACACCTTGCCAGCCGCAGCTCGCAAGTAGTCGGGACAGGTCGAGTCAATCCGATCCACCGCGTCGCGGTGCATCCGCATCACGCGCAGCATCGGTTCGGCATTCTCTTTGTAGCCCGCAAACGGACCGAGATAGCTGGCAATGCGGCTCGACGTGAGATAGCCCTGCCCGGTGAGGAGGGCCGTGAGTGAACCCGCAATACCTCGACCCGCGTCGCTGTCATAGGGAATGCCCATCGACATGAGCAGGCTGCCGAGGTTGGCATAGCCCAAGCCGAGCGGTCGGTAAAGATGGCTGTTCTTCGCGATCAATGGCGTCGGATAGCTGGCGTGATCGACCAGAATTTCCTGAGCCGTGATGAAGACCGACGCCGCGGCGCGGAAGCGGTCCACGTCGAACGTCCCTTCCGGTCGCTGGAACTTGCGGAGGTTGAGGCTCGACAAGTTGCAGGCCGTGTCATCGAGGAACATGTACTCGGAGCACGGGTTCGACCCGTTGATGCGGCCCGAGTTCGGACACGTGTGCCACTTGTTGATCGTCGTGTCGTACTGGACACCGGGATCACCGCAGGCCCAAGCTCCCTCGGCCATCTGCCGCAGGATGTACTTCGCTTCGTACTCGGGACCGGACTTGGTGGCGTCCGTCACCCAGCGTGTCTTCCACTTCTTCCCTTCGTCCACGGCGCGCATGAACTCATCGCTCAAGCGGACGGAGAGGTTGGCGTTCTGGAACATGATCGACGAGTAAGCTTCGCCGTTGAAGTTGGCGTCGTACTCACCGCTGTCGATCAACGTGCGGGCCTTCTTCTCTTCCTTGTTCTTGCACTGGATGAAATCGAGGATGTCGGGATGCCAGTCCTTGAGCGACTGCATCTTGGCCGCGCGACGGGTCTTGCCGCCCGACTTCACGACCGCCGCGATCTGATCGTAAACCCGCATGAACGACAGCGGACCCGACGGCGTTCCGCCGCCCGATAGTTTTTCCTTGGCACTGCGGATCGTCGAGAGATCGGTTCCGGTCCCCGATCCAAACTTGAAGAGCATCGCCTCGCTGGTCGCGAGCCGCATGATGTCTTCCATGTTGTCATCGACCGACTGAATGAAGCAGGCGGACGCCTGAGGCAACTCGTACGAGGTCGCGGGACGTTCGACTTCTTGCTTCGCGGGATTGAAGTGGTAGTTCCCCTTGCCGCCCTTCACGCCGTATTGGTGGTAGAGACCGACGTTGAACCAGACCGGCGAATTGAACGAGCCGTACTGGTGGAGGCACATCCAAGCGAGATCGCGATAGAAGTTCTCACCATCTTCGCGGCTGGCGAAGTAACCGTCGGCGATACCCCAATCGGCGATCGTGCGAGCCACGCGATGAATCACCTGCTTGACGCTTGTCTCACGCTCGGGCGTGTTCGGCTCACCGTAGAAGTACTTCGACACGACGACATTCGTCGCGAGCGGGCTCCATGAGGTGGGGATTTCGCAGTTGGTCTGCTCGAAGAGAACCTTGCCGTTCTCATCTTTGATTGCAGCGGTACGGTAATCCCAATCGACGGTGGTAAATGGATCGGTATCGGCAGGGCAGAAACGGGGGGCAACCGACATCGGACGGGACTCAGGCAGATTGCGGGGAGCGGGTCCCGCGTTTGAACTCACTCCAACCGGAGCCACCGCTACAGAAGAACCAGCAGACATCGACATTCCTTTCGACTCGTGCATCATGCACTCCTCTTCTCCAAGGATCAGGGCGCGAAAAACGGTCGGCGCAGCAGCCGACGACGGGGAAAACCAAGGGGGAACGGTTAGAAGAACCAGAGAACGTTTGCCACACGAACAACTATCGGTAGGGGTCGCGGTGCGACTGAAGCCCTACATCTGGTGAGCGAACGGGCAGCAAAATAAAGCCGCGATTGGCAGAAGTCAACCGTCGATTTTGGCCGGATCGACCGCCAAACCCCATACAGCCCGCACAAGTGGCCGCGCCCTACGGGGTTAAGGTTTTGTGAAAAAATTGGCGGCAAGTTCACACAGCGGCGAGGCCAACCGGCGTTGACTGATCGAGCCGGGCGGGGCTACGGTTCGGCCTGACCAACCGGCACGAACTCATCCAGAAACGACTTCAAAATGCTCACAATCCTACTACTGATCGTCTCCAATGTCTTTATGACGTTCGCTTGGTACGGGCATTTGAAGTTCAAAGAGTCTCCGCTGGCGATCGCCATCCTGGTGAGTTGGCTGATCGCGTTCGTCGAGTACTGTTTTCAAGTCCCTGCCAACCGCTGGGGTTCGTCGCAGTACTCGCCCGTGCAACTGAAAGTGATACAGGAGATCATCACGCTGGTCGTCTTTAGTGTCTTTGCGGTGCTGTACCTCGACACCAAGCTCGGCTGGAACCACGCGGTCGCATTCCTGCTGATCGTTGCGGCGGTGTTCTTCGTGAGGAAGGATGCACCTGTGCCTGAACACGCATCTGCGGTTCCTTCGCCCTCAGCCAACGTCACTGTTGAAAAGTGACTTCGGAAGCGAAAGTTTGACCACAGATTTCACTGAGATCACAGATAAAACCGGTGAACAAGAAGGGGAGGTGAGTGTCGTCTTCGCCTTCTGATCCGTGTCTTCTGTGAAATCTGTGGTTGTTCGACTTCTTCTGCCTTCCGGTGAAACGAAACAGCCGACGAGGATGGGCCTCGTCGGCTGTTCTTAATTGTGGACAACTCGTTCGTGAGCGATGCGTCAGCGTCACTCGGCGAAGGCGGCGTCGAAGGCTCGAGCTGAGGGGGCGAAGTCGATGTTCTTGACGTACTGACACGATTCTCGGGCACCGTGTTCGCGGTCCATGCCCATGTCTTCCCACTCGACCGATAAGGGGCCTTGGTACTTGGCCGCATTGAGGGCGCGGATGACTTCTTCAAAGTTCACCCCGCCACGGCCCATGCTGCGGAAGTCCCAACCACGGCGCGGATCGCCAAAGGAGAGGTGGCTGGCGAGAATGCCCGAGCGTCCGTTGAGCGTGACCTTCGCGTCCTTCATGTGGACGTGGTAGATGCGGTTCGGAAAGTAACGGATGAACTCGGCGGGATCGACGCCTTGCCAAATCAAATGGCTGGGGTCGAAGTTGAAGCCGAACTCTGCGCGTCCGTCGAGAGCCGCCACGGCTCGCTCGGCAGAATAGAGATCGAAGGCGATCTCGGTTGGATGAACTTCCAGCGCGAACTTCACGCCACACTCTTGGAACACATCTAAAATCGGGTTCCAGCGGTCGGCCAGCAATTGGAAGCCAGCGTCATACATCGCCTTCGGAGTCGGCGGGAAATCGTAGATCAGATGCCAAACGCTCGAACCGGTGAAGCCGTTCACAATGCCGACGCCCAATTTTTGAGCAGCCCGCGCGGTGTTCTTCATCTCTTCGATCGCGCGTTGAGTCACACCGGCCGGATTGCCGTCTCCCCAGATGGCCGGAGAGAGGATGCTCTTGTGGCGAATGTCGATGTTGTCGAGGACTGCTTGTCCGACAAGATGGTTCGAGATCGCAAAGACCTGCAGGTCATACTTTTCGAGCAGCTCGCGCTTGCGGGCGCAGTAGGTATCGTCGGAGAGAGCTTTATCGACCTCGAAATGGTCGCCCCAGCAAGCCAGTTCCAACCCGTCATAGCCGAAGTCCTTGGCTTTCTTGCACAGCTCTTCCAGCTTGAGGTCGGCCCATTGGCCTGTGAACAGCGTTACCGGTCGCCCCATCGCGATGACCCTTTTCGAAGACGTAATGAAAACCACCCGAATCTTGATTTCATCAGTCCGCGCATCTGCGGCGAACCCTGAAAACGTAGTAGTTTCAGACAGTAAGACGGCCAGAAATGAATGTCAACCGACGATGCTGAGACGCTGACACCCAAGCTGCATTTCAGGATTTCCTGTTCACGCTCACGCGAGAGCCGAGGAACAAGCATCCGGAACGAATGTTAACACCGGCCTACCGAACCGGTTGCAACGAGTGCTTCTGTTGTATCGCTTGGGACATCCGGAAATCGGTCTCGTTCGAGAGTTGCAACTAAACAACACGGTGCGAGTCACTGAACATGACCTAGGTTTGAGTCGCAGTCCGGTTTGACCAGCGACCACCTTGGAATGACAGACGGTTGTCAACGAAAGGCTCGCCGCGCTCAAACCTAACCACGGGGCTAGCTCAAGGCTCACCCCGCAATTGAACTCCCCTGCAAAGAACCGGAATCTCAGCGATGGCCGATTGGCTGTTCGATAACCCGACCGCCTCCTCAAACGGCACGATGGCCGTCTTGGACGAGTCGTTGGCTGAGACGAAGGGAAAGTCGTTGGAAGGGTGGCTGCGCGAGTTCTCGGTTGCGACGGGGCTGCCGTGTCTGTGCTTGGACCGCGATCTGGGCTGCATCATGGGACAATCGCATCCCGAGATGTTGCCGTTCGTTTCGACAGAGCTGCGGCAGCGGTTGGACGAGGTGGACGGCCTCGAAGTGCGGCGTGTCACCGAACAGCTCACGATTTTCGCGATGCCAGCCCCGGCCGACAATCGCTTCATCATTGCGGGCTATGTCCTTTCGACGCGTGGTGCGCGACCCGCCGAGTTGTTGTTCTCCGCAGTCGAAGCCGAATGGGGCGAGACGCGCCTGAATTCGTGGCTGGCTTCCATTCCCGTCTGTGACGCCAAGATCCTGCAACGCTTGCTCGACAGCGTCGGACGCGAGTTCCATCAGCAGCGCCGCGAAGGTGAGTTGCAACTGGAACTGAACTCGCTCAGCCAGCAGATCGACTACACCTACGAAGAAATTAGCCTGCTGCACCGACTGACCCGCAACCTGCAATTGTCGCGGCCCAGCAAGGAGCTGGCCGACATGTGCGTGCGCGGTCTCTACTCGCTGATCGAATGCGTGGGCACGGTCATCTGCATTCAGGACTCATCCAACGAGATGCACTTTCTGACACAGGGTCGCCTGCCGTTCGATCAGTCTGGGTTGGCCAGGCTGCTCGCCCGGTTCGAGCAGCACGACTGGAACAAGCCGCTGGTGAAGAACAAGCTGCAACATACGTTGCTCGGCGCGGACTTCCCCGGCCTCAAGAACATGGTCATCGTGCCGATCGGCGAGCCTCAACACCGGCGCGGCTGGATCATCAGCACGAACCTGCGCGGTGGCCGCGATTTCGGCACCATCGAAGCCAACCTGATCGCGTCGATCGCCACGATTCTGGGAACTCACGCCCGCAACATCGAGCTGTACGACGAACACGATGACCTGTTGGTCGGATTCGTGCGGTCGTTGGTCTCGACGCTCGACGCGAAGGATCCGTACACGCGCGGTCACAGCGAACGGGTCGCGCTGATAGCCAAGTGCCTCGGACAGCAGATGCAGATCGACACCAGCGATCTCGACGACATCTATCTTTCGGGACTGCTCCACGACATCGGCAAGGTCGGCGTGGACGACCGCATCCTCGCCAAACCGGGCCAACTGACCGAGGAGGAGTTCCTCCAAATTCAACAGCACCCGATGATCGGCTTCCAAATTTTGCAGCAACTCAAAAGCTTGCAAGCGATCCTGCCCGGCGTGCGTCATCACCACGAAGCCTTCAACGGAAAAGGTTATCCCGACAAGTTGAAGGGGGACGAAATCCCGTTAATGGCCCGCATCATCGCGGTGGCCGACAGCTACGACGCGATGGTCAGCGATCGTCCCTATCGCAAAGGGATGCCGCTTGAAAAGCTGGAAGACATCTTCCGCCGCGGTTCCAACGAACAGTGGGATCCACGTGTGATCGAAGCCTTCTTCATCGTCAAGGACGACATCCAGAAGCTCTGCGAATCGTACTCACTGAAGCGAGGCAACCTGCTGCGTGAGAAGCAGGGAGGACGCTCGGGTGCGACCACGGGGCGAACGCTGTTGCAGCAGTGATTGCGCCGCGTCCTCACTTATCCCTGCGGCCGAACACCAGTCGCAGGATGCCCCGCTGAACATCACGAGTCAGCGTGAAGACAGTCGGGATCAGGAAGAGCGTGAAGAATGTGGAGACGGTGAGACCGCCCAGCACCACGGCACCGAGGCCCCGGTACAACTCGCTCCCCGCGCCGGGGAACAGCACGAGCGGGAACAAGCCGATGATCGTCGTGACTGCGGTGAGGAACATCGGCCGGATGCGCGAACGGACGGCCTCGACGACGGCCTCACGATCGGCCATCCCTTCGTAGCGGATCAGTTGCAGCGTCTGATCGACGATCAAAATGGCGTTGCTCACCACGGTGCCGATCAAGATGATGAAACCGAGCATCGTCAGCACATCCAGACTTTGCGGAGCCTGGCCGAGAAAGATCAGATACCAACCGAGCAGCTTCAGTCCGACGATTCCGCCCACCGCTCCCAGCGGCACGGTGAAGATGATGATGAACGGGTAGACCCACGACTCGTACAGCGCGGCCATCAGCAAATACGTGATGAGCAGCGACAGCACGATGTTGAACTGCAATGCCTTCCACGTCTGACGCAGCTTGTCCGCCGTTCCCGCGAGGTTGATGCTGTAACCGCCGTCGAGTTGCCCCGACTTCACGAGCGGATCGACGACCTGCGATTGAATCCGCCGCATGGCTTCTTCGAGCGGAATTTCGGGCGGCGGTGAGACCTGAATCGTGATGGCCCGCTCCCGTTCGCGATGGTTCACCTGCTCGGGACCGCTCGCCATGCTGACCTCGGCCAGTGCGCCGAGCGGGACGAGTCGTCCGTCGCGAGTCGCAATCGGAAGGTTCGCCACGTCCTGCGTCTGCCGGGCGAACTCGTCCTTCCCCCGAATCGACAGGTCGATCTTGTCGCTGCCGAGGAAGTAGTCGCCCGCATACGCTCCATCGACGAGGGCATCGACGGTGTAGCCGAGTTCGGACGCACTCAGCCCCATCTCGGCCGACTGCAACAGACGCGGCACCACGTGAATTTCGGGGCTGGACAGATCGAGGCTTGGCACAGGGCGAGCCTGAGCGTTCGGGATCAAGACCGCCATCGGCTGCTTCAAAACGCGATTCGGCATCGTCTCGGGATCGCCCCCGAGCATGCGCCCGCCGAGCTGTACGAGCTTCTTCAAATCCGGGCCGGTGATCTCGATGTCGATGCTTCGTCCGGCCGACAGCCCGCGTTCAAAGAGGCTCGTCTGAAACACAAGCGCGATCGTGCCGGGCAGGTTCGATGACACTCGGCGCATGACCGGGATCAATTCCGCACAGCGCGCCGGATCGAGCGACCTCGCGCCGATGAAGACTCGCTTCGAACTGGCCACGAAGAACAAATCGTCAATGATCGGCGCGTCGAGCTTCTTCGCTTCCGGTGAGCCGGGGTCCACGTTCCAGTACGGTCGCAGATCGGCCTCGACCTTCTCGCCCATCTCAATCAGTTGGTCCATGTTGTAGCCGGGCGGAGGGAGCAACATGCCGAACACTAGGTTGCGGTTTCCGTTCGGCAGGTACTCGACGGGCGGCCACAGCCACCAACTGACGCCCGCGCTGGCCCCGACCATCAGCAACACCGTGGCCACCCGCGTCAGCCAGTTCCATTGAATGAAGCGGTTGAGTCGCGTCACTCCATCGACGAACGCCATCGCGAACACTTCCAGCATTCGCACGAGGCCCTTCGATGTTGAAGCCGTCTGTCCGCGCGACATGCCGCCGATTACAACGTGACTCTGTTCGCTGGCCTCGCCCCGTAGGATGGACGCCTCGTCCGGCCTAGTCTCTGACTTCTGCGCGTCCTCCGTCACCGATGACTTTCGTTTTCCAAGGAACCGTGCCGTCGCGGGCGGCACGACGACGATGGCGAGGATCAGCGAGATCGCGACCGCCGCGCTGATCGCCAGCGCGATGTCGCTGAAGAGTTGTCCCGCCTCTTCTTGGACGAAGATCACGGGCAGAAAGACCGACACCGTGGTGAGCGTCGCCAGCACGACGGCTCCCCACACTTCCTCGGTACCGCGAATGGTGGCGTCGTAGGCTGACTCGCCCTGCTCCCAGCGCGTGAAGATGTTCTCGAAGACCACCGTCGCGTTATCGACGACCATCCCGACCGCGAACGCCAGACCGGCCAGGCTGATGACGTTCAGCGACCGGCCCAGCAACGCGATCACGAGGAACGTACCCACCAGCGAGATCGGGATCGTCAGACCGATGACCAGCGCGCCGCGGGCGTACCACAATCCGGAGACCGCAATCAGCAGCAGGCACACGACAAACCAACTGCTATGGACGTACACCGCCGCCGCACCAGTCGCGAGGATCAACGGTGAGAACAACAACGTGCGGCGGTTCAGATGCAGGAAGACCATCAACGAGACCATCGTCAGCGCGGTTCCGAGAAAAATGTTCTCGGTTACGAGTCCGATGGCCGAGTAAATGTAGTCGGTCTCGTCGTAGACCTGAGCCAGATGCAAATGCTGTCGGTTCAGGACGTTCTCATTGAGCCGCTGGTTCACATCCCGCAGCCCCGCCATCACCTCAAGGACATTCGCTCCCCCTTCGCGCAGCACGCGGACGGCGATGCTGTTGGTCCCGAATCGCCGCACGATGCTGTCCGGCTTCTTGAAGCCGTCGCGCACTTCGGCCACGTCCGAGATGTAGACCGGCGCACCACCTCGCACGGCGAGCAACTGTCGCTCGACATGCTCCTTCGAGCGGAACTGGTTCAATGTCCGCACGACCCAGCGCCGCTTTCCCTCCCAGAAATCGCCGCCCGAGGTGTCTCGGTTCTGGCCTCGCAAAACGGCGCGAACGTCGGCGATGGTCAACTGCCGCGCTGCGAGTTTCTCGGGATCGACGACCACCTGCAATTCGTTCTCCAACCCGCCGATGACATCCGCGTTCGAGACTCCTTTGACTCGCTCGAACGCCGATTCAATGTTGTCTTCGGCGAACCGCCGCATCCCCAGCACATCGACCTCAGAGAGCAGCGGCCGCGTTGCGGGATGCTTCGCAATCACCTGCTTCAACCGGTAGACGGCCACTCCCACATTGTGGGCCTTCAACACCGGGTCGAGTTCCGCCGCGATGTCGGGATGCTCTTTCTGAAACTGACGAATCTCATCCGGAGTCGCGCTGCGGGGCGTGATTACAAACCACGCGATCGGCTGGTTGGATGAGTTCGACGTGCTGATGACCGGCTGGTCGGCGTTCTCGGGATACGTGCTGACTTGTTGCAGACGGCTGTTCACCTTCAACAGGGCCTCGTCCATGTTCGTGCCGACGGCGAATTCGAGCTTGATGCTGCCCATCGAATCGAAGCTTTCGGACGACAGCTTCGTGATCCCCTCGACGCTCTTCAGCTTCTCCTCCTGCTCATGAACGATCTCCTGCTCGACCTCCTGCGGCGAAGCTCCCGGCCAGCGCGTCTCGACCGTCAACGTCGGTGTCTCGACCTCGGGCGTAAGTTGCATCGGCATCGAGAACCCGGCAATGGTGCCGAACAGCATCAGCAGCAACATTGCCACCGAGACTTTGACCGGGTTCTTGACGAAGGTTTCAACGAGCGACATCGGGGGAACCAGAAGGGGTGAGGAAGTAAGGTGAGTGGGCAGGGGGCAGGGAAAAGTGTGGCTGGGGTCGGCGCTTCGCCGCCCCCAGAGGTGAGCGTGTACCAGTTCGCTGGGGGCGGCGAAGCGC
>JAYVDI010000276.1:0-13059 GCA_043749505.1 Schlesneria sp.
CAACACACGCAACCCCAAGCCGCCAAACGAGTCAGACGCAACCGCCACCGCGAACCGACACTGGCAAACTTTGTAAGAATGTGGGTAAGTTCAAGGGCTACAACCTGCCGCCCTCCGGGCTGACGCAGAAACTCTCTGAACGAATTCACCTGACGACAACTGCCCCATAGCCTGCTGCTCGGAAACACAGTTCGATGCGACTCGACGCTGAACTGGATGCCTTTCGGACCGCGCAGCGCGGACCCCAGCCACACGACTCGATCTCTTGGCGGCTCAACTGAGTTCGCCAGTTCATTCATAGTGATAGAGATTTTGCTTGGCGGGGTCGCACAGTCCGATGCGGTTGAAGGGAGTGATCGCGGTGCGAATGCGGGCGGTGAACTCGGCGGTTGTCAGCGAGTCATTTTGGATATCGCGTCTGGCCACAGCCAGCGCCGCCTTAAGTCCATCGTGGTCTGCGCTGAGGAACGTGGAGCCACGAGTGGCTCGTCCCGCACGGCGTTCCTCCTCCGACCACGTTGCAACAGTGAAATAGAACATCGAAACGGCGATCATTCGCTCGAAGTCCGGAAAGCCCGCGAAGCTGCCACTGACGATGCCATCGAGGAACTCGGTCTCAGTCTGGACGATTGAATCGTACCGTTTGAGTTCATCGGCCAGCTCGGTGCCACCCCAGTAATTTTCGAGGATCAGCAGCAGCCGCTCAATCCCTACGAGCGTGAAGGCGTTACCTGTCGAATGGAGCGGGTCGAGGAACGTCGTCGTGTTGGGAAGCATCACCCAGTTTGGACCGGCCGATCGTTCGAGGCGACGCTGCATTCGCCCCGTCTGACGCCACGGCACGATCGGCGTTGCGTGCGCGAACTGCGCAGAGACGGCTGGCAAACGCCGCATTAACGCGGCCCATTCGTCTTCCGGCGCGATGGCTCGGTCGAGCGGAAAGCGATCCGGGTCGAGTGAGAACCCCGCGCTGGTGACTCCATTGTCAAACCGCAACACCCACATCCACCCTCCGTCGAAGACATGATGCAGCGCCGCATCGTCGCACGGAAATGGATGCTCAGCGGTGCTGCCACCGCGAGCAGCATATTGGTCGCTCCAAGGCAGGACATTGGTGAAGTGCGAGAACAACGCGCGAGATCGGGTTCTCAATCCAACCGGATGAAGTCCGATACCAAGTTGCTTGGCGAGGAAACCCCCTTCGCCCGAGGCGTCAATGATGAGGTCGGCTGAAAACCGCAATGGCTCGTCGCCGCGAATGCCTCGTAATTGCCAGCCGTCACCGTGCGGCAGCAGTTCGTTGATAATCGTGTTGTCGAAGTACGGGATGCCCGCCTCGATAACTTCGTTGGCGAGGAACTGGTCGAAGTCGGAGCGGAGCCAGTGCGTGTCGGCGTCTTCATTGGAGCGACTCGCGGCGACAAGTAGTTCATTCGCGCGGTCAGCTCGCGGACGGAAGTCCTCGCCCTGCGTGTGGTGAAAGTAGCTGAAGCCGCGCTTCAGACCGCACACGATGTCGGGGTACGCCTGCTTCCACTGCGCGTAGTTGGCAAGCGGTGCCAGCCTCGGCAGGTCGTACCGCTGCGATAGGTCTTCCAAGATCAGATTGGCCAGCGGCGTCGAGGACTCCCCGATCGCAAAGCGAGGGTGCGAACCTCGGTCGATCAGCACAGGCCTGAGGCCGATCTGCTTGAGCAACAGTGCGACCAAGCTCCCGCTGAAGCCAGCTCCCATCACGGCAATGTCCGTATCAAGTTCGATCATGGCGTTCTTGTTCTCTGGTCCCTGCCTTGCGTGGAGAGGGCTAGGGTGAGGGCTTCTGCTTGGCTTTGTTTTCGCAGCCACAGTCTACTTGCGGCTCGATTTGCTGAGACAGGTTCATCCGACGCAGTCGCTCGACACGAGTCGGGCCACACAGCGAACAGTCACAAAACTTCTCGGCATCCCACAGGTCGATGAAAACCCGGTTTGTCGTGCTGCCCGCGAGAGTGAGCTCGATCCCGCGTTCTAGCACTGCTTCCATACTGTGGATCGTCGGAGAAGTGAACTCCCCTGCGGAGGCCAGGCGGTCCATGATGCCGTTCCCGGCACGAGTCGGGATGATGCTGCAGACGGTCGCGCCGACATCGAAGGCGTGGTAGATCGAGTTCAGGCACCATTCGATTCCATCTCGCTCATTCAGTCCGGGAGGCTTGAGCAGCAGGAAGGTTCGCACGTCGATGTCTTGATCGCGCAGGAAGCGGGTGGCGCGGTCGAAGTCCTCGACAGTCATCCGCTTGTTCAGTCTCGCCAAAATGTCCGGATGGATCGTCTCCAGACCAACCGCGATTTCGAGACGCGGTCCTTGAACTGACCGCGATGAAGAAAGCAGATCACGAAACTTCACACAGCGGTCGTCGGTCAGGCGCGGATGGTTCTCGACGATGATGGTCTCGAAGTGACAGACCTGCGCGGCGATGGCCTCGTGGTCTTCGGGCGGGATCGCTTGCGCATCGAAGAAGTTGCCGGCGTTGTAAAGCTTGATGTGCTTCGCGGAGGGGAGCCGTTCCAATGCATGGTCGATCTGTGCAGGGATTGCTCCGACGGGGGCTCGCTCATCCAGCGTGTACTTCCAGAGATCGCACATCGTGCAGCGGAACGGGCACTCTTGGTTGGTCAGGAAGACCGTCGCGACATCCTCCACGCGCCCTGAGGCGGTTCGTTCCAGCTCGACCAAGTACGCGTAAGGCCGCCACGGATCGAGCGGTTGTTTCGGCGGACGGGCGGCAAGAATGTCGGCGTCGTTCATGGGTGGTTGTGGCGGCAGGAAGAACACAGATGAGCAAGAGGTTACAAGCCCGCTGAGGAACGGGGCCGTAATAACTTTCCGAAGTGAAGCAGGCTGCTACGAGCCGCAGGGCGCTAGCCCCGGTTCAGATGACTCATCGGAAAGGAAAGTCATTGCGGCCCCGTTCCTTAACGCGGTGATCGCGGCGTGGGTGTGAGAGTCGCTTCGAGTTGAGTCAGCAGTGAGTCGATTTCGAGCGCCTCGGTTTTTGAAAGCAATTCGTCGCCGAAGCGGACTCGACAGAAGAAACGGGAGAGCGCCAACGGCACTTCGTTGAGGCCAACGGCACAAAGTTCCGCAGCAAACGTCTCGGCGGCGCGGGCGGAAAATTCGTGATGTGTTTGCGTGGGATCACGCTCCAGTCCGCGCGACTTCATCAGCCGAACGAACCGCTCGTAGAACTCAATCCAACGTCGTGGCGTGGTCTGAAGCGAACGCTGTTTTCGAGACCAGCCCAACCTCAAGCCGCGCAGGCGATGTCGCAGAAACCACAGCGACGACACACCCAACCACAGTACGGCGGCTCCTCCGAAGCTCAGCCAGTTGCGTGGATTGAAGATCAACTGGACGAAGGCTTCCAAGCTCGATTCGGGCGAAATCCAAATCGAGGCCAGCCCTTCCCAGATCATCGTGACCAGTTCACGGGCCGGGCCGTACAGCACTTCCTCTTGGGTATCCATCGAGATATTGACGACGTTGGCACTCCACAGATTGGAGACCCGCGAGGAGACATCGGTCCAGACGGAACGCCGCGCGGCGACATTGGCCACGCTGGCGGTTCGCTCGGAGTCCGGAGTCCCGTCCAACGTCACCCAGACCTTACGGTCGATCAGCGCTTCGGCCCACGCGTGCGCGAAACGCTGTTGAATGACGAGCGTTTGATCGGGACGCAGCTCGCCGCCCTTGAAGCCGGTGACAAGTCGCGCGGGGATGCCGACCGAACGGAGCATGAGGACCAGCGCGGAGGCGAAGTATTCACAGTGCCCTTCCTTGCGATTGAACAGAAAGTCTTCAACCGGATCGATCAGGGCGTCCTGAACTGAGAGGCTGAGGCTGTACTTGTACTCGCCCGAGTCTCGCAGATGAGCCTCCAATGCGCGGGCTGTTTCCAAATTGGTGATGGGGCGGCCTCGCGCTGCGACCTCGTCACCGACAATCTTGCTGGCCAGCGTCGTCAAGCGGACCAACCGGCCGGGAATCTCACCGTTGCGACGCAGATAGCCAGACGACAAATACTTGGCAAACAGCTCGGGGCTGACATCCAAGCCCGCAGGTTCTTCCTGATGCGCGACCGGCAATTCCGAATCGACCGTGTAGCGCGCAGCGCCGATGCGAGGGAAGCCGGAGCCACGGAAGGCCAAGTCAGACAGAGTTCGATACCGACCGCTAAACCGTCCCTGCTGGTCGATCAAGCGTGTCGGGCGTCCCATGCAAAACAGAATGTCTGTGGAGATCGGTTCGAGCCGGATCTCTTGGCGGACTGTGGTCGATTCGCGCGTCGGAGCGATCTCTTGAGGACTCTGCTCGGCCAGTCTGTCGGGCAACCAGCGGTGATTGAAATAGGTTGTCAGAACGGCCCCGCGAAACAGTGGCTCTGGCGTACCGAGTCGTTCGGCATAGGCGCGTGGCGACATCGTGTTGCCTGTGCGTGGGAACGTCAGCCGCAGCTCCATGACCGGCTCGACGCTTTCTAAGATCGTCCCCAAATCGCCGAGCCGCACGTCCGAGGAGAATCCCGAAATCGATCGTCGCGTCGCACTGAACACGTCACCGCCGGTGTCAAAATTCACCGGTGTTCCGACCCACGCGCGCGGGATCAAAATGAAGAATAATAGACTCACGATCAGACCGGCCGTCGAAGCGGACATCACGCCCCAAGTGAAACGCCACGATGACCAACGGAGGTAGCTCCCCTGTTGGATCGAACTCATAGTCTCACTGATGAACGCGTTCGCGTTGCGCTGAGCGGTCGTACTGAGATTACCATTCTCCGAGACTCCGCTGATCCCACCTCCTACGCTGCTGATGTTTTCCGCAAAACGCTCTTCCGTGACACACAACGAAAAGACCGACAGCGTCCATGTCGCCACGAACATGTAGCCGACCAGACACACACCGAACCAGCTTCCCGGGGAGAGCACCGCCGCGACGGCAATTTGCAGCACGCCGAGCGCCAACAGCAGCCAGCAGCGGTAGGTCGTCTTGTGTTGGAGCGACACGATCCAGGTGAGGTAGACCAGCAGATGCGTTCCCGCCAGCAACTTTCCTTCATGATTACCGCTGACGAACTCCTGCCCCGCAAACGTGATCGCGATCACACCGCACGCATTGGCCAGCTCATCCGACAGACCACGTTGCGGACGCCCGCTCTGCGCTTGTTCCGTCCCGTCACGCGGCTTCTTTTTGCCGAAGACTTCGCACCACCAGAAGCCAAGCAGGACGAACGGCAACGAGTAATACGGCAACCAACTGCGGTCTTCTGCCGCGCCGAGAATCCACCCGACCAGCGCCGTCAGGCCGTACAGGCTCAATTTGAAAACGGTGGCAAGGTCCATGTGTCAGGCCTGAATGAAACCAGCAGGTCATGGGATTGCGGTCGGGACAAGCCGTTGTTGCGGCAACACGTTCGGGACTCTTGGGCATCAGCCCTCTTTTGATTTTCGGAGCGGGGCGGCGTCAGCCCCCTGATTCTCACTTTGAGCGGCAAGGCGCTAGCCGCCGGTTTGATGGAGTAGATTTCTCGGTCAAAAACCGGCGGCTAGCGCCTTGCCGCTCCGTCAATGACACTCACTTTAGGTTCCGGCTAATTCGTCTGACATCTCTAAAGTGAGTGCCAGGGGGCTGACGCCACCCCGCTCCGAAAATCACGAGAACGAGCGAACGCTCGGAGGCGAGGCGTTCACGTCGATCGCGGGGTCTTCTAACAAGTCGGGGGTCGCCACCGGTTCGTCTTCAAAGTGCAGGACGGCTTCGAGTTGATCGAGACTGGAAACCCTCAGGGTGTGAACTCGCGGGTTGCCAGCGGCTGGTCCGAATGCGTCACCCACCTCAGCCGGGCGAGTGGTGAGGAGCACAATTTGGGTGGAGGCCGTTGTGCGGAGCAGCGTCTCGTCGAGCAAGTTGCGAGTCTCAGTGGCGGCTCCCGGTTCGAGCAGGGCCAGTCCGTCGAACAGTGATTCAAGACTGGCCGAGACACTCTGTCCTTCCCAGTGGAATGAGGTCGCTCCCGCTGCGGCCAGTGATAGTGTGCCATCGCGGCAGTCTCGCCCGTGTTCGACGATCAGCGTCAGCGCGAGGCTCAGCGTCCGTTCGAGCAGGTCGAGATTGTCGTCGGAAATATTCGACGCGACGACCGTTCCGCGCGACTTGGGAGGCTGATACAGATCGACGACCACGGCCAGATTCAGGCTGCGGTTTTGTTGGTACTCGCGCAGGATCAACTCGCCGCGTCGGGCTGACGTGCGCCAATGAATGTCGCGCGGGTTGTCGCCGGTGCGGAACTCGCGCAGCCGATGGAACTCGTCGTGAAAGATGCCCGGTCGAGGTTGCGGCCGCGCGACCAATTCCGCCGCGCCAACCCAGTGGCGTTTCCAATGCGGATTGAGCCGACCGATGCGCGGGTAGACGAGGACTTCGCCCGGCTCCGCGAACTGGCGGCTCCGTTCGACGAGCCCCAAGGGAAACCGGGACGACACGAGCAGCGGCCCCAATTTGTGACGACCACGTCGCGCGAGGCGGAGTTGGTAGTGGCCGGTCTGCGACGTACGGGGAGCGACTCGCGCAAACAACACACTCACGGACAATGCTTCGACCGCGTGAACGATCTCGTCGCGCACGGTCATCATCCACAGAGCGAGCAGCGGATGGCGGTTTGTCAGTGTGACCTCGACCCCGAACAACTCGCCCGCCATCGCGCGGTGCGGGGCCGAGCGGGCAATGCGAGTCGCCTTCAACATGCCGAACGTCAGTGAACCATTCACCACGAACGGCCCCGCCATCATCGCGAAGACAAGCAACAGTGTGTTCTGCTTCGTCAGCATCGCGCCCGTGAACAGCACGCACATGATTCCCAGGTAGGCGAAACCTTCGGACGGGATCAACATCCGGTGGCTGCCGAAACGCGGTGTCGCCATCACACCGTGCGTCGCCGACATCGCCATAGCGATCTGCATCACCCCGATCAAGCCGATGAAGACGACGAAGGTGCGAAAGGCGATTTGCTCCGGCACCCCCCAGTTCGCCGTCAGGCTCTTCATCAGGAAGTAGGCGATCCCCAATCCGATGGCCACCGCCAGCGCGAGAACACCCACGACCCAACGCAGCAGCGCCTGCTTGGGCTGTGTGCCAGTTGTCTGGGGATCAGCAGATGCCATCTGTGGTTCGCCAATAAACGCAGTTAATACAGACTGGCCGAGGAATCAGACTCGATGAGAGTCGAGGCCGGAGAGGTTCGCGGCATTAGACACGAGCGGCCCCCCAACTCTCCAGCCACTCGACGATTCGAGTCAGCGTGTCGCGCCAGTCCGCTTCGTGAAGTAACTCGTGAACGTGGTCGGGAAGTGCGAGCAGTTGCTTCGTGGGCGTCGTTGTATTCGCCAGCCAGCGGGCAACAAGATCGCCGTCCGTCGTACGATCGGAGAGACCTTGGAGCGCGAGGACTGGCACCGTGATTTTGTGTACGTCGCGATGGACTTCCACCAGCGCGGCTTCCATCGCAAAGAACCAACTCGCCGTGACGGTTTTCACGATCAGCGGGTCGGCTCGTCTCTCACGCGCGAATCCCTCGTCGCGCGTCATGTTGCGGGGATCGAGTCCATTGCGGAACCGGGCCTCTGGATAGACCTTCACGAGCAATTGCCCCAGCCATCGCTTGAGTGGACTGACATAGACTTTCACTCCCAGCAACGGCGATGTCAGCACAAGGGCTTCCGGCTGGATGCACCCGGCCTGCACTGCTCGCAGCGCCACAAGCCCCCCCATGCTGTGAGCACCCAAGACCGCGCCTTCCGCTCCCAACTCGAACCGCTTCCAAACCGCCGCCACATCTGCGGCATACTCGTCGAACGACCGGACATGAGTTCGCGCACCGGTCGAACGCCCGTGCCCTCGCAGGTCCATGAGAATGATTCGCCAACCGTGCTCGTTCAGAAACTCAGGCAGATGCAAGTAGCGTCCGCCGTGTTCGCCCAGTCCGTGAACCCAAACGATCGTGCGGGACGAACATCCCCTAGCAGCTTGTTGAAGAGCCGTAGGCTGGACGCCTCGTCGGTCCGTTTCCAATTGATTTTCGCTCGGACGAGGCGTCCAAGCTACGTTTTTCAACAGGCTGCTCAGCGGAGCCTGCCCGTTCAATCCCGGCCGATCCATCAACTGCTCGGGGGACGGCGAAAAGTCACGGACAAAGAGACGGACATTCCCGACGGTCTCGATCTCGACTTCGTCCAAAGGCATTGAATCTTCTTTCACGCTTCTGGGCGGTGAGTCAAAGGTAAGGTCGTTCGCGACTTTCGTGACGTACTTTAGAGGAGGGCACGAACGTTTTTCGAGTTCGGAAGGTAGATTGCGGAGTCCGGCTTTAGAAAAAGCCCCAATTCGAGGTAGTTCGTGGCGTTAGCTGGCACTCGTGCGGCTGACCGCTTCAAACTGCCGATGATGTGTTTGTCAGGCACGTTGCGGCTCGAAACCGCGAATTGCAACCCCCAGTTTGAATCAGTAGACTCGCCCGCGATTTGTGAGCCGAACAGGTCTCGATACTTTTCAATGCCGTGGCACGATCCGTAAGACCCGTTTCTTCGGGAGTCCTAGGCCGCAGTCCATCTGCGAGGAGTTGATCATGAGCGCCAATGTGAAACAGCCCGAAGTGTTCGAGATGCAGATCGAGAACAGCCGCTTTCCGAAAGCGCTGGTCATGGCCTTTTCGGTCAGCCTTGGAATCCACCTGCTGCTGTTGTGCGGGTTGGCGTTGGTCAAGTTTTCGGTGAAGCTGCAAGAACTCACGGAAGTCACCAGCAGCCTCGAAGAGAACGACGAAACGGCGTTAAAATTCGACGCCACAATCATGGATCAAATCGGTGGCGATACGGCTATCACCAGTTTGGCGACATCTCAGGAGGCCGCAAATAGCGTGGCTCGGAACCCTCAAGAAGAGGTGGATCGGACGATCTCCGAAAATCTGGTCGTCGCAGCGCCACAAACCGACGAGATCGTCAAACCTTCCAAAACCGATGTGCTCGCGTCCGTGGCAACTCAAGGAGCGACCGAACATTCGGGTGGAGTTGAAGGGGCTGTGGATCGTCTGACTTGGGAAATCGCCACCACGCTCCGAGATAAAAAGGCGCTGGTCGTTTGGCTGTTCGATGTCTCGCCGTCTCTAAAAGCTCGCCGTAGCATGATCGCCGACCGAATCGAGAACGTGTACAGCCAACTCACGTCGCTCAACGTCTCTAATGACAAGGTACTCAAAACGGCCATCGTCACCTTTGGTGAGAAGACCAGCATCCTCACCAAGGATCCACTGGACGATCCCGCCGATGTCGTGAAGATGGTGCGGAACATTAAGTCGGAGTCGTCCGGCAACGAGAACACGTTCGCGGCCGTCACGGCCGTCGCGAAGCACTATCAAAACTATCGCACGCAGATGCACCGCGATGTCATGATCATCATCGTCACCGACGAAGCCGGCTCCGACTCGAAGACAAACCTCGAACAGGCGATTGTCCTCACCAAACGGTACGGGATGAGATGCTACTGCGTCGGCGATGCCGCTCCGTTCGGGAAAGAGACCACCGAGGCCCCGTTCGAGTTGGAGACGGGCGAGACGGTAATCGGAGTCATGCACCGTGGCCCTGAAACGCTGTACCCCGAACGAGTCCGGCTCCCCTATTGGGGATCGAACAGCTACGACCTCGACAACATGTCCTCCGGCATGGGCCCTTACGGGCTGACACGACTGTGTGCCGAGACCAACGGGCTGTACTTCATCACCGACGAAGGCCGCAGTTCAATCAAACTCGACCCCCAAGTGATGCGAAATTACGCGCCGGATTACCGTCCGATCCCCATGATCGACAAGGAAATTAGCCAGAACAAAGCCAAGATGGCGCTCTTGGAAGTATGCCGATTACTCACACTCGACAGCGTTCCGCTGCCGCGACTGGAGTTCCCCGCCGAGAACGACACCGTGTTGCGAGTCGCCATCGGTGATGCTCAAAAACCGCTGGCTGACTTTGAATACAAACTGGACGCTTTGATGCGAGTCCTCGAACCGGGTGAGAAAGATCGTGCCAAGATCAAGGACGCCCGCTCCCGCGCGGGCTACGACCTCGCGATGGGGCGCGTGCTGGCCCTGCGCGCGCGCAGCTTCGGCTACAACGCCATGCTGGCTGAAATGAAAAGCTCACCGAAGAAATTCGAGAAGCCGGGCAGCAATCAGTGGCAGTTGAAGGACTCGAAGGAAATCTCCTCCGGTGCCGCCACCAAGAAGCTGGCCACGCGGGCGCTCGAATATCTGAACCGCGTCATCGACGAGCATCCCGGCACGCCTTGGCAGCACATGGCGGAGCGTGAACGAAGCACTCAATTGGGCTGGGAATGGAAGGAATCGACCTACAACCCCAATCCCGCTGGAATGGGCGGTGGCAAAGAAAAGATGGGACCGAAGTTCATCGAAATCGAAGACCCCGTGACCAAGAAGAAAGTCAAAAAGATGATCGACAAGGATCCGGTGCGACGCGACATTTGAACCGGACTTGTCGCTCAACGCGGAGTTGCACATTAGGAAGTGATTGCGGTCGCATGCTCAAATGTTTGGAAAGGATTTCAAACGGCCAAACGGGAGAGAACGGCTCAGGCGACCGGCAACAGATGGTTTCCCCGTAGACACCAACCCGAAGTGTGAACGAGGATGTCGATCGACTTCGCCCTCGTTCACACTTCGGGTTGGTGTGGGTAAGACAAGTCTTGCCAGTTCCTAAGCGATCCGCTGGCGACTCCCTTCACAAAACGATCCTTGACTGAGGATGGTGCCTAGGGTTGGCCGTAGCAGCAGTTCTTCATCACGGCGAAGAGCTTCCAAGTTTTCGGAACGATTTTCCTGATGTCGTATCCGTCCGTTCATCGCCTCTGTCTCCGGAGTTCGGTGTTCATGAATCCTACTTCGGAATTAACCTCTGAGACTCACCGTCTCCCCGTTCCCAAATCGGCTGCTGTCGGGCTGCTCATTTCCCTGTCAGTCCACGCCGTTGTACTCCTCGGACTCTCGCTGGTCGTCTTCAAAACGCCACTCCAGCAGTTGCAGATGGTCGTCGATTCGGTCTTCACCGAAGAACGCCTGCAAGAAGAGTTCACGCATGACGTGGAGCAAACCACCGAAGTGGCTGAGACCGTCAACTTCATCACCGGATCGCAGGTAGTAGGGGCGGTCGCTTCAGTGGGAGGCGGGGGCGGTGGGGCTGGCAACGGTGGAGTCGTCGCGAGCCAGAGACTCGACGACGCCCAGAGTCTCAAAGAGCCTGTGGTCAAGGTCAACATCGGTGCCATGTCGGTGCCGGGGCTGGGCATCATCGGTAAGGACTTGGGTGCGGGACAGGTCTCGGGCGAAGCGGGCCGCGTGGTCGAAGGCTACGGCGCGGCGCTCGGGCAGATGACCCAGGAAATGCTCCGCATGATGCGTGAGTCCAAAGTTCTCGTGGTCTGGTTGTTCGATGAATCGGACAGCATGAAGGACGACCAGAAGGAGATTCGCGAACGCTTTTACAAAGTCTACGAAGAACTCGGCTTGGTCCAGAAGCACGAGGGAAACAAGACGAGACTGTCGGACGAAGTACTGCTCACGTCGGTCATGAGTTTCGGCAAGAGCATCTCCGAACACACGGTCTCGATGAAACCCACCTCCAACACGGAGGAGATCAAGAAGGCCATCGACAAAATCCAAGTCGATGAGACCGGTATCGAAAACACCTGCGCGGCTATCACAGCGGCCGTTCGCAAGTACCAGCAGACCGCCGCTCGCGCAAAAAGGAAGCTGGTCCTCATCGTCGTCACCGACGAATCGGGTGACGACGGGGAACATCTCGAAGAGACGATTCAGTTGTGCAAGAACGCCGAAGCCCCGGTCTATGTCCTCGGCCATTACTCGGTGTTCGGCTACCCCTACGCTCGGACCAAGTGGGTCGATCCCAAATTCGGCCTGACTCACTGGCTCACAATCAATCGTGGACCCGAGACCCCGTTTCCCGAATGTTTGCAGTTCGATGGACTACACGAGCGTTGGGATGCTTTCTCCAGCGGCGTCGGCCCTTACGAACAGGTACGCCTCGCCAAGCAAACGGGCGGGATTTTCTTCATGCTGCCGGGCAATGAAGACAATCTGGGCGGCGCGGGTTCCGTCGAACAGCGCAAGTACGAACTACTCGACATGCAGGAGTATCTCCCGGATCTCAGCTCACGCATGGAGTACGCAAAGGACCGCGATTCAAGCAAGTTTCGCGATACACAGTGGGAGGTCATCAAGGCCCTCAACCCGCATACCGATGCGGAACTCCGCATGCAGTCAACGTGGTACAGCATCGACTCGGCAGTCTTCGCCACTCAAGGTGAGACCACGTTTAAGCGAGCAATTCGTGCGATGGGGCTGCTCAACGAAGCCGTGAAGCGGCTCGACACAGTGAAGAAATTGCGTGACAAAGAACCGTCCGAACGGTGGCGGGCCAACTATGACCTGATGCACGCGCAGTGCTTGGCCTACCGCGTAAGCCTCTTCCAACTTCTGCTGTCCCTTGACCAGCATCAAGTACAAAAGCCGCAACCCAAGGACGACAAGAACAACTTCTGGGATATTCACCGAACCGCAGTGCTGTTGGAGCCGACGAAGGAACAGGTCAAGCAGACCAAGGTCGATCTGGGCGAACTCAAACGACAAAATGAGACCGCGCGCGCGGAGTATCAGGCCGTGATCGAGAACCACCCACGCACGCCCTACGCCCGGCGCGCCCAATGGGAATTGCAATACGGCTTCGGAATGAAGTTCGCCGAGGTCTATCGGAATCCAAACTACGAGAGACTTGCCGATATCAAATTCCCGAAACAATAGGCCCCGACGAAGTCCCCCGACTTTTGATGGCCCCGACAAAACTACCGTAGTCCTGACGCTCCGTCGGCAGGACGTGCTGTACGGTGCGCGATTCATGGGGATGATCTCGCTCGGAGTCCGTCCCGTCGGCGGAGCGACAGGA
>JAYVDI010000277.1:0-2232 GCA_043749505.1 Schlesneria sp.
AGGATCGGCGCATCAATTACTGTCGTCTTTCGCTCCGCGAAAGAACGTCCTTTCGCGGAGCGAAAGGCGACAATGCGACAGTTATTTCTGCGCCGATCCTAAGCGAGCTGTTGCTGCTCGACCATAACTCGCACGGCCATGAGTGAGATGTTCGAGGCGAGCCGTGTGCCGTAAGGCCACGGGTTTCCTACGACGGCTAAGAACCCGCAGCCTTACGGCATGCGGCTCGCCAAACTCTCATCTTAGGCTGCGAGAGGTACAGCCACGCCCGACATCGGAATGGTGCGACCACGTGTTGAAAATGGGAAACGGTCGCGTTGCCAATTCGACGCGCGTCGTCATCGGCCAACGGACTTCAAACCGTTCTGTGCAGATTGGCGTTTTTCCAATTGAGACTCGCGTCTCAATTTCGTTTCATACAGAGGCGGTCACGAAGTTGGCGGTCGAACACGATTGAGTAATCGTGTGGGCACGATCCCATTCGTTGACTGAACGCCCTGCACCGTCTGCACGCTTGGGGTTGATTGCCACTGCGAGCGGCAGGCGTGAAGCACAATCCCGCTTACTGAATGGGAAACTTGCCATGTTGTCATTGAAGTGTTGGATCACCGGTCTGTGTGCTCTGATGATGAGCGCGACTCAAGTTACGGCGGCGGATGTTGTCGTCGATTGGAACAACGTGCTATTGGACACGATCCGGGCGACAGGTGGACCGCCGTGTCCGATCTCGCGCACCCAGGCTCTCGTGCATGCCGCGATCTACGACGCGGTGAACTCGATTGACCGCAACCATGAGCCATACTTGGAGTTCATCTCCGCACCTGTTGGGATCTCACCCACTGCCGCCGCTGCGGCTGCGGCGCATCGGGTCTTGACGACGTTGTTCCCCGCACGATCCGCGATCTACGACGCCGCTCTCGCCGCGTCTCTTGCGGACGTGCCGGACGGCGCAAACGAGACCGCCGGTGTGACGTTGGGGCGAGCTGCCGCAGACGCCCTGTTAGACGAGCGAGCTGACGACGGAACACAGGAGAATCCGACCTACGTCATCGGAACAAACCCTGGCGATTGGCGTCCCACGTTTCCCGACTTCACGAGTTCGCCATTCAGTCCATTCTGGGGACACACCACTCCTTGGACCATGTTCGAGGGAGACCAGTTCCGTCCAGCAGGGCCGCTCGGCATTCGCAAGATGAGTACCTTGCTGCTCAGTCGCGGGTATGCGGATCAAGTCAACGAAGTGAAGGCTTTCGGTTCTAAGAACAGTACGGTACGGACGGCCGAACAGACTCGGATCGCTTTCTTCTGGGCGAACGACGTGAACGGCACTTACAAACCACCGGGACATCTCAACTCGATCACGCAGGTGGTCTCACGTGATCGTGGTTTGTCCATGGTCGAGAACGCTCGTCTGTTTGCCCTCACCAATCTTGCGATGGGCGATGCCGCACTGGTGGCTTGGGATGCGAAGTACGACACGAACACCGATCTCTGGCGGCCGATCTCGGCGATCCGACTGGCTGACACCGACGGCAATTCGCGCACGGTGGCCGATCCCAATTGGGAGCCGCTCAATCCCTTTACGCCGCCGTTTCCGGCTTACATTTCGGGGCACGCGACATTCGCAGCATCTCATGCGGCCGTGATGGCGGGTTACTTCGGAACAGACAGGGTGACGTTCACCATCACGTCCGAAGACCCGTTCTATGTCGGTTTGGGAGGCGGCTCGCGCACGTACAAAAAGTTCTCGGACGCCGCGTGGGAGAACGCCCTCAGCCGACTGTATCTTGGCGTTCACTACCGTTTCGACGCGACCGACGGCAACCGCGCCGGAATGGAGTTGGGAAAGTACGTCGTCCGAAATTACCTGCGACCGATCTCGCGGGCCGACATGAATAGTGACGGCAAAATGACGATACGCGACTTGAACGACTTCATGGCAGCCTATGCGGGCGGAGAAGTCGCCGCGGACATGGACTCCAACGGAGTCATCAACACGCTCGACCTCGGTCGGTTCATGGTGCTCTACGGCAAAGGGGGACGCGGCTGACCTACGTTTCATCTCCCCCAATTCGGAAGGGGAGGACGAGTTTCAATCCAACTCAACAATCCTCCCCACCTCCCTGTTGAGGGGAGGGAGAAAGATCGACATTGGCACGTTGTTGAGAAGCTGATCCTTTCCTTTCCGATGGGCCGCAGGGCGCTAGCCCCGGTTTGTGCCACCTGAACCGG
>JAYVDI010000278.1:0-9680 GCA_043749505.1 Schlesneria sp.
GCGCGGGGCGTTGCCCACGCGGTTAAACGAGATCGTTCTTACTGAACATCTCATCGGATTGTGACGAAGTCGTTGTGATTGAGGAGAGCGTGGATCAACTGGGTTCGAGCATGTGCGGTTGGATCGGGACGTTTGTTCTGTCGAGCGGCGTCGGTCAGTCGTGAGAGGCCAGTCACCGCGAGTGAGGTCTCGTCGGCGGATGGCTCCACCGCGAGGACCGTTACGAACGCCGCGTGAATGAACTCGGTGTCGGATGTCATCGGATGCGCGGCGATCAGTCGTTGAGCGATCTTCTCACCCATCGCGGTCGCCAGCGGACTGTTCTCCAGCGCGAGGGCCTGCTGCGGCACAATGCTCTCTGCACGGCGGTAGCAGTCCAGTACGCTCGCATCGTCGAACATCGACAGGAACTTTTGGTGTTCGTTGTGCGAGTGAACGAAGTACAGGCTGCGTCGCCGCGACTTCTCATCGTTCACCGCGATCGGCGGTCCACCGCGTGTCAGGTCGAGTTCACCGGCCAGATGGAGCAGGCTGTCGCGGACGAGTTGAGCCTCCATGCGAATCGGATTGGCTCGCCAATGGAAGCGGTTGTCGGGATCAGCGGCCAGCGTTTCGGCGGTCGCTCCCGCGCTGGACGAGGACATCCGATAAGCCTGCGACGTGACGATCAGCCGGTGGATGTGCTTCAGGCTCCAACCGTGTTCAATCAGTTCGACGGCGAGCCAATCGAGCAACTCGGGATGCATCGGCGGCGTTCCCTTGCGACCGAAATCGAAGACGGTCGGCACGAGTGGTCGGCCGAAATGACGCAGCCAGACGTGATTCACGGCGACACGCGCCGGGAGCGGATGCCGAGGATCGGTGATCCAATTCGCGAGGGCCGTGCGTCGGCCGGTGCTGGTCAACGGGAACGGTTTTCTACGCGAGTCCTCCGCCTCCAGATTTGACTCGAGCGTCTTGAGCGCACCATTGAGAGGCGTGAAGTTTTCTCCGGGTGTCTCCACCGCAGCCCGCGCCGTGTCGAGGACCATGCGCGCGGCGAGCAGCTTCTTCTCAACTTCGGGCCGTTTGTCGGCAACCGCTCGCGAGAGATCGAGTTCCGCCTGAACAGCCGCTTCCTCCGCTTGAGCCACAGCCGCCAGCCGTTCGAGTTTCACGGCGAATCGCGCGAGTTCCTTCGCGTCGTCAGCCTGCGGTTGTCGATGCCACGCCGCGCCCGCAGCAACCCGCGCGCGAATCGTCGCCGGTTGAGTCTCCGCGACAGCCAACGCTTTTTCGCCCAGAGTGATCGCAAGCTGCGCCTGCGCGACAGTCTGTGGCGAGCCTGTCTGCGATGCGTCGGCTGACTTCGCGTTGATTGGCAAGAGCGCATCGGCGGGGAGTGCAATCGCAATCTCAACCTGCGTCAGTTGCTTGCGAGCCGTTTCGACAGCCGCTCGCGCCGAGATGATCTTCGACTCAGCGACCTTCGTGTGATCCTCGACGATGAACGGTCGCAAACCGGGCTGATGGGCTTCGGCGGGAAGCGTGACCGGTTCGACCTTCCATTCGCCGCGCGACAGAAATGCGGGAACAGCCGCAGCCATGACACGGCTCTTGTCGGGATTGCGGTCATCGCCGCGGATATGCAGGAACGTCTGTGCTTCGAGGTTGCAGTCGAACGCGCGCGGCAGGCCGTTCCGTTCGTAATCAGTCTCACCCGGCAGCAAGTCGGTGCGAACTTGGTACGGCTCGAAGATGGCTCGCAGTCGGTAATAGTCGGCCTGAGCGATCGGGTCGTACTTGTGGTCGTGGCACTTCGCGCAGTTGAAGGTCAGCCCGAGCATCGCCTTCGACGTGTGTTCGACCGTCTCATCCAGCCAACTCGTGCGGTTGAACTTGAAGTACTGCCGCGCGAGAAACCCGGACGCGCGCAACCGGTCGAGATCGTTCGGATACAGTTCATCCGCAGCCAGCATCTCACGCAGCATCTGGTCGTAGCCCTTGTCAGCGTTGAGCGACTCGATGATCCAGTCGCGCCAATGCCAGATGTGCTTTTGCGAATTGCGGACCTCGGCTCCGAGTCCCCACCAATCGCTGTAACGCCAGACATCCATCCAGTGTCGTCCCCAGCGTTCGCCGTACTGCGGGCTGTCGAGCAACTTCGTGACGACAGCCTCGTGCGCCTGCTCCGAAGTGTCGGCGACGAAGGCATCGAGTTCCGCGCGCGTGGGTGGCAAACCAGCCAAGTCCAAAGAGACACGACGCAACCAGACTCGTTTGTCGGTAGGTTGCTGAGGCTGAAGTCCGTGTTGCCGATGACTCGCCGCGAGAAACGCATCAATCGGATTGCGACTCCATTCGGGAGAGACATCCTGCGGAACGGCGGGTCGGACGGGAGTCTTGAACGCCCAGTGATCGCGCGGGTCACGCTCCGGCTTTTCATCTGCCGGCCCCTTTGCTCCTTGAGCGATCCACGCTTTGAACAGGCTCAGTTGAGCAGCACTGAGTGGTTCCCCTTCCGGCGGCATCCGCTCCGATTCGACAGTGGCCGCCACACGTTTGAGCAACAAACTTTGAGTCGCTTCGCGCATGTCAATCGCCGCGCCGCTGTCTCCCCCTTGAGTCGCCAACGCGACCGTATCGAGTCGCAGACCCGCCTCCTGCTTGAGCGCGCCGTGACACGCATAGCACCGCTCACGCAGCACCGGTTTGATCTGCTTCACGTAATCAACGGCCTGTTGTGCGACGGCTTCATCACCGCGCAGCAACTCGGGGCTGAGCAACTCCGCTCCGAGCAGACTCATCGCGATCAACCAACAACACAGGCGAACCAGTCGGGGCATCACGGCTCCTTCTCTTCCGTAGGGTAAGCCTCTGGCTTGCCCGTTCTGCTCAAGATCGGCACAGCAATCACGGGCGCAGAATTCAGCGTCCATTTCACAATTCACACCCGCTGAGAATACGACGCCTCGTTCGCTATCCGTCCGTCTTCATCCGTGCCCCGGCTTTGCCATCTGTGCTATCTCGTCGTGGCTGAAGTAGCGCGGATGAAGAAAGGCACCACTCCGATGTTTGGTGTGGCTGAGATCATCACGAAGCATAACCTTCCGGCCACAGGGTTGAGAACGGTTCGTCGCGCTCGGTACAGTGCCGCCCCGTTACCGCCCGCCTCCGGTTCGAGTTCGTTCGGATCGGTCTTTCCCACCTAAGTTGCTAACTGGAGACAGTCGTATGTTCCGCTGGACCTCTTGCCTGACGTTGATCGCCGCCGTCTGCTGTGCTTCGCCAAGTTGGTCGGCCGATGTCGAATTCCCCGATGCCAACCTCGACACGGTGATTCGCGAAATTCTGAAGAAGAAGCAAATCGACAAGACCGACAAGGCGAAGAAGATCACGGATGAAGACCTCGCCACGATCTTCTTTCTCGAAGCCCCGAAGCGCGACATCGAGAATCTGACCGGTCTGGAGAAGTGCCGCAACCTCGCGCTCATCAGGCTGACCGGCAACAAGATCAAAGACGTGACGCCGCTTGCAGAATGCGTGAACGTCCAGTCGCTCGACTTGGCGAAGAACCAAATCGCCGACATCACGCCGCTCGCGAAGCTGGTCAAGCTGCAATACCTGCAACTCGAAGACAACCAAATTCAAAAGATCGACGCCGTGGCGAGTCTGAAAGCGCTGAATGCCCTGTATCTCAGCCGCAACCAAATCGAAGCGATCGCCCCCGTCGCCGAACTCCCCAAGCTCGCCGCTCTCTACTTGGAGAAGAACAAGGTCTCCGACGTTTCGTCGCTGAAGGCACAACGCTGGCTGGAGCGTCTCGACCTGAAGGACAACCAGTTGAAAGATGTCTCGCCACTGAGCGGCATGACCGAGCTGCGGTACTTGTTCCTCGAACGCAATCAGGTCAGTGACCTCGCACCACTGGTCGAAATGGCCAAGAAGGACGCCGCCAGTGAACGCCGCTTCGCCCCGTACTGGAACCTCTACCTCGCTGGCAACCCAGTCTCAGACGCCAGCAAAGCTCAAGTCGCCGAACTGGCCAAGATTGGTGTACGTGTGAAGGTTGAGTAAGGGCAGCGTTATTCGGTGCGGAGTTGATCATGTTCGGCGCGGGTCTCCTGTCCCCGCCGAAGCGCCCGACCGAAGGTCTCCTCTTCTTTTTCGTTCTCAAGCTCCCGTTTGGGAACGAGCAGAAGAGTAAAAGTTCTTCTCCATGCGTCCGCCACCCGCCACTGCCGTTCGCCTCTCCTCGAATCGCTCGACCACCTCCGATCGAACGGTCTCGCGCGCGGAGTGGCTGTGGCTTCTCGGAGCGATCCTATTCGGTGCGGTCCTGCGACTGAGCGTTCCCGGTCGGATGGCCATCGAACATTTCGATGAGGGCGTCTACGCCTCGAACTTCTGGTTTGATGTCGATCAAGGTGGCGAGTATCCCGCGCGACATCTTTACGCGCCGCCGCTGCTGCCGATGGCGATCGAGTGGACGATGGTCGTGGCCTCGCTGTGCGGGATCAAACCGACAGGCTTCATCCCGATGATCCCGAGTCTGATCGCGGGTCTCGTCACGATCCCGTCGTTGTGGTGGATCGGCCGCCGCTGGTTCGGCCCGAGTGCGGGGATCGTCGCGGCGTGGCTCGTTGCGACAAGTGATTTTCATGCCTCATACAGTCGCGCCGCCCTGACCGATGTCCCCGTCTGCCTGTTCATGCTGTGGGGCGTCTACTTCATGTGGCAGGCTCTGCAAACAGGCACGCGCCGCGACATCCTGCTGGCCGGTCTCTTCACGGGTCTCGCGTGGTGGACCAAGTACAACGGCTGGCTCCCGCTGGCGATCGGTCTCTCGGGCGGAACCGCTTGGCAACTGTTTCTTCCTCACACCGAGCGAAACCTCCGCCAGTTCGTCACGCGCTGGATGCTCATCGCGCTGACCGCATTCGTGATCTGGTCGCCAGTTCTGTGGGGACTCCAACAGCACGGCGGCTACGCGGCGGTCGCTGCCAATCATCGGCAGTACGTCGTGGGCCTGAAAGGTTGGCAAAGCTCGGCACTCAGGCAGCTTCGTGTTGTGGGTCTTTATGAAAACTGGTTCGGTGCGATTTATGAGATCGAGGACGAGTTGAGAAACCGATCGATTGTTGAGAATACCGCCGCTGGTCCGATGCCGCTGGCCACTCCACCGCTGCCCATCAATGTTCCTCCGCCGTACTGGCGACACTGGGAGCTCCTGTCGAATGTGGTCGCGCGCTTAGTCTCCCTCGCAACACTGTCGCTGCTGTGGGTGGTTTCCATGATCGTTCTACCAATTGGATTTGCTCGTGACCGCCGTTCGCCTAGCAGACTCAGCCAATGGTTGGTCGCCGCGTGGCTGATCGGGCTGACGTTCGCGACACCGATGTATCACCCGTACCCACGACTGATGCTGCCGTGGCTGATGGCCTGCTGGATCGGCGTCGGTGTCGCCGCTCAGTTGTGGTGGGAACGAGGTCGCGAGATTGGCGATGCGATTCACGCCCGTTTCGCAGCGTGGCAGCCGACGCGATTGGAGCTACTGGCACTCGTGTCGCTCATCGCGATCGGGACCGTGCGGCCGCTCGTCGGGACAGCCCACATGTGGCGTGACCGCAGTCAGTATCAAACCGCCAGCCGTCAGATCGCCGACAAGGTTCAAGGCGTCCTGCGCGACAAAGGTTTTCCATCGAACGAAGCGATCGTCTACGTGTTGGGTGAGCCAGCCCTCGTGCATGGACTGCGCTCAAGCGGACTGCCGCTCGCGGTCCCGATCCAAGACATGAGTTTCACGTCCAGCCCGCGAGTTCGCCCGACATTTTTCGTCTTCAGCCAGCGCACTTTCCAAAGCACTGCGTTCGCCGAGGAGTGGGATCGACAACGCCAGCGGTTCACTCCCGTGCTGATTCCGCGTGTCCTCAAAAGTCACCTCATCCGATTCGACGAACCCGGTAATCCCAAAGAATCGAACCCGCTCGTCGAGTACCGCTCGTCGCTCGAAACGTTCTACGCAGAGCAGCTCGGTGAATGAGACCACAGCAATGCGAGTACGTCGTTGCGGTGTGATTCTCCTCGCAACTTCGTCTTGTCGCGTTCGCGACTTCGCAGATATAACCCGCCCGCTTTTCCCCCCTCACAATTGAATGTGACTTGACCCTCGGACGCTTCGGGGGCGGGGTGTCTCGTTTTCCAAGGAAGGTTTGAAATGGACGACCTGGTCACGCAGGAACCGTCGCGGCGTCGGCTCGGACGCGGGTTGAATGCACTGCTCGGCACGGCGGCGATGAGTGGAGGAGACGATGGCGCGTCGAGCGCTTCGTCGGACATTCACGTCGATTTGATCGAACGCAATCCGTTTCAGCCTCGACACGAATTCGATCAGGCGGCCATCAACGAGTTGGCGGACAGCATTCGTCAGCACGGCGTCTTGCAGCCGCTGCTGGTCCGTTCGGCAGGCGGCGGCTATCAATTGATCGCCGGTGAGAGGCGTCTGATCGCGGCGAAGAAGGCCGGACTGCAACAGATTCCCTGTCGAGTCCTCGCGCTGACCGATCAGCAAGTCAGCGAAGTCGCCTTGGAGGAAAACCTCAAGCGGCAAGACCTGAATGTGTTGGAAAAGGCGGTCGCGTTTCAGGGCTATCTCGATCGGTACGGTTGCTCGATCGAAGAACTCTCGCGCCGCCTCAGCCTCGACCGGTCCACGGTCAGCAACATGCTGCGGTTGCTCGAACTGCCCGAAGCGGTGAAGGCCGATCTGCGATCCGACAAAATTTCGGCGGGGCACGCCCGCTCGCTGTTGTCGCTCAAGAGCGAGGCTGATCGGACGGCGCTGTGCGAGCGAATTCAGAAGGAAGGCCTGTCGGTTCGCAAGGTCGAGGAGGCCGTTCGCGAATTGAACGAGAGCCTCGAAGAAGGCGTCGTCCCGATGAAGGGAAAGAAGCCGAAGTCCGAGACCGCCGTCATCGAACTCACACCGCACGTTCTCACGCTGCGAGACCAACTGCGTGATTGGCTCGGTGCTGCCGTCGAAATCAAACTGTCAGCCAAGGATCGCGGCAAGATCATCATCGACTTCCAATCGAACGACGACTTTGAACGCCTTGTCAGCAAGCTGCATCGCGCAGCATGAGCGGCAAGAGATGAGCCGCAACAAGTTTTACTGAACCGGTTGCAGTCCGGCAGTGTCCCCCCTACACTGCCGCTCGTTCGGGGCGTAGCTCAGCTTGGCTAGAGCGCCTGGTTTGGGACCAGGAAGTCGCAGGTTCGAATCCTGTCGCCCCGACATCTGAAGCCTCGCCCGCAATCACTGCGGGCGAGGCTTTTTTGTTTGTAATCAGGGTGTTTTCGTGTGTTGCTGTTCTCACCGTTCGTTCATCCAAATCGTCTGATGAGATGACAGCAAATGACACAGTTTGCCCCCGTTCGCCAACATTTGGTGCAACAGGTGGTGCAACGAAACTTTTCCCCGTTGCACCTGAGAAACATGATTTGTCGTCGGTTCCCGTCGCTCGCATGGAATTCCGTTCCGTTGGGGGAGCCGGGTTGAGGTCGAGTGACGGCAGCGAATCCAACGCCCCGTACACGTCGAGCAACTTCGGATCGGTGTAGACGTTCATCGTCAGGTCGATGGATGAGTGACGCATTGCAGCTTGAGCCGTGCGCGGAGCAACGCCCCCTTTGCTGAGCAGCGTTCCGAACGAATGCCGCAGGGCGTGAACGTCAATGGTTCGTCCCCGTTCGTCTCGCTTGTCGATCCCGGCGGCGAGCAAGTCGCGGTCGAGAATCCTCACCAGCCCTGCGGGAATCGTGAACAGCGGTCGCTTGCTGTCGCGGATGCCCCTGTCGTTGCGGAACTTGAGCGTTGCCGAGTTTGGCGTGTCGGACAGCCAATCCCTCAGATCGTTCGCCAAGTCGAGCCGGAGCGGAATCGTCGAGCCTTGCCGGTTCTTCTCATCGGCCGCGTTCAGCACGACGAACGGCATCGCCCCGTCGAGTTCAAGTTGTCCCACTGTGAGTGATGCGAGTTCCCCTTTGCGAAGCCCCGTCAGTACGAGCGTTTTGTAAATCAACGCCCGCTCCCGCCCAAGCCGTTCCAGCTTCTCGACGAAATCAGGATTGTCGGCCAACCGCTCCCGTGCCCGCTCGACCGCCGGTTGCAGTCCGTTCAGCGTCAACGCGGCTTTTGTCCAACTCGACCGCTTGCGACGTTTGCCGGTCGCTTCGGCTTCACTGCCATCCACGGGGACGGCTTCCCGGCCGAACTCGGCGAGCGGTCGCATTCGAGCGACGTGCAACAGATCGAGCAGTTCGGCTTCCGTCATTGCCCGCCGTTGCCGTCGCCGGTCGCTCTTCTCGTCGGCCTTGGCCAGTCGGGCGAGGGGATTCATGGCGAGTCGCCGGTTCGCCACGGCCCAATTGCAGAATCCCGTCAGGGCTTCCGCGTAGGCGTTGCGAGTGCTGGCCGACATCCCTTCCGACTTGCGAGCCGTCAGCCAGCGTTCGACGGGATGCAAGTCGATGTCGCCGAGCCGGTCAAACTGGCAATCCCTTGTCAGGCGGTTCGCCGCCCGCTCGATTTCCGTGAGGTACTTCGCGGAAACGTCCTTGGTTCCCAACGTGAGCAAGTATGCGGCGAAGTGATCGGCGAACGGCTCGCACAGATGATCGGCTGTCGCAGCTTCCTCCGCCGAGATGACTTCACTTTTGACCAGTTCGGCGCGGCGTTCCAGTTTGCCGAGAACCGAACGGGCGGCATCCTCATCGCGACAGCCGGTCGAGACTTCACAGACGTATCCCGAGCCGTCCCGGTACTTCGCGACATAGGTTCCCGCTTCGTCGAGGATGCGCGGCGAACCATCCTTTGCCGTCGTCACCTTAGCCGTGCGTGTCTTGCCCTTCGCAGGCTTCCAGCGGGCGAACGACTGGCCGTTCTTCGTGAACAGGTCCGCCCCCTTGGGCAGCGGTCGCGTCACGGTTTTCTTATAGACGGTTCCCATGTTAGTTCCCCTTCTGCTTCGGAGCGGCTTTCGTTGCGGCCTTACTTGTGGCTGGCTTCACGTCCAGTTTGAAGAACGCGGCCAGCTTGTCGGCGATGTCGAGGCGTAGCGTTCGTGTTCCTCGCATGAAGTGCATCATGGATTGACGGGAGACTCCCGTTTCACGCTCCAGGGCCTTGATCGACATCCCGCTCGACTCGATGGCTGTCTTCAATGCGTCTGTGATCGGCTGTTCGGTGTGCATGGTGTATCAGATGATACACTCCCTCTCGCACAAAGTCTAGTTCTCGGCGTGTTGGATTGATTGCGATGACTCTCTTGGCAATCGCCAGCCGGGTCAGACCGCGCCTTGGTACAGGTACTTCTGAAAGTCCGAGAACGTGTCCTTGATCCGCTCGGGTTGCCCAAGATCGGCGACGGCATCGGCGATGGCGTTATTGTATTTCAGCTTCAGCAGGGGGCTGAGCTTCTCCTTATTGAGTTCGCCCACGCCTTCCTTCACGTATTGCGCCAGCACGAAGTCGAGGAACGCCTGTTGCTTGCTGTCGAAGTGGGTGCTGATTTCGACCTTGGCTCTTGTCGCCCGCTCTTCACGGGTCAGGGGTGCCAGAGTGAACGCCACATACGCCAGCACGTCGAACAGGTCGCTCTTCTCGGCGTCGATGATCTTTTGCATCTCGGTCATCTGGTCCA
>JAYVDI010000279.1:0-4578 GCA_043749505.1 Schlesneria sp.
GAATGGTCCGCATCAATGTCGTCTTTCGCTCCGCGAAAGAGCGTGCTTTCGCGGAGCGAAAGACGACATTCAGGGCCGGCGTTTCACAAAGTCAGTGCCAGGGGGCTAACGCCGCCCCGCTCGGAAAGAATTGACCCCGTCGCCGCAGGTGGCTCCGTTTTGGGACGTTACTCACATCCTTTGTCGTCGTTCAAGAGTCTCGAAACCATGTCTCAATCCGCGTCCGTGGAATGGTGGAACAAGTCGCTCGACGAAGTCGGGCTGCATGGCATGGACAAACTCGTTGATTCCAGCGGCAGTTGGGACGCGCTGCTGCAATCCGGGCGAGAAGACCTCGCACGAGCGTTGTCTCTAACGGACATGAAAACCGGCCAAGATCGAACCGTGCTGGAGATCGGTTGCGGTGTGGGACGCCTCTCCACCGCGTTGGCCGACCACTTCGGCCGAGTGATCGGCGTCGATGTCGCTCCGACCCTGATCGAAGAAGCCCGGCGTCGCAACACGCACGAGAACGTTTCGTTTGAAGTCTGTGATGGCCTACGGATTCGCCCGAGAGGAACGGCTTCGTGCGACACAGTCTTCTCCTACGAAGTCCTCTACTACCTGAACCGGCAGTCGCTGACGACTTACCTTGAAGATGCGTTCGCACTACTGACCAGCGGTGGTCAGTTGGTCTTTCAACTCAACATGGAACCGATCCGATTGACCACACGATTCAGCTTCTTGTTTCGCCGCGCGTTGTATGCCTGCGGGATCAAGCAGTTTCGAGGCTGGCCGACCGGAGCCGGATTGAAACGGTACTACCACTCAGAAACATGGCTCAAACAAACGTTGTCGCGCATGGGCTTTCGCGTGGAACGGATTGTCGGCCCGAGCCTGCGACAAAAGTGGATCGTGGCCGTGAAACCGTGACGACCTAAGTGGACCCACAGAAGAAAGTTCGTAGCCACGCTCGCCTAGAACGTGGCTACCCTGCGATCAATGCGGTTCCACTTAGCCAAGTCGATTTCATCCGCCTCCGTACAACAACATGCCGAATCCACCGCGTCGAAAGTTCTCCTTCATGAGTCTCAACGGTTCCGTCAAACGCAACGTCCTCGCCAGTTGGGGGACTCACGCCTCAAATCTGGTGATCGGGTTCTTCCTGACCCGGTACACGTTGGACGTGCTCGGCGTTTCGACTTACGGAAGTTGGTTGCTTATCAATTCGATCGCGGGTTATTCGGGGCTGTTGTACTTCGGGTTTGGTGACACGATCAGTCGCTACGTCGCGAAGTACCATTCCGAAGGAGACCTGAAGCGGGTCAACGAAGTCGTCACGCTGGTGCTGTCGGTCTACGCGACGATGGGAGTCGTGGCGTTAATCCTCGCGGGAGTCTTAGCGGCGACCGCCTCGTGGTGGGGCGGCTGGACGGGCGACGAACTTCGGCAGGCGCAGGTTACGACGCTCATCCTCGGCGTCAATGTGACGATCGGAATGGCGGGAAGTGTCTTCGGTGGCGTACTGCACGGACTGCGGCGCTTCGATTTGGAGCGAGGCATCGGCTTCTCGTTCGATCTCGTGCGCGTCGTGTTGTTCGTATTGTTCCTGAGCGCCGACTACGGTCTCGTCGTGATCGCGGCCATCTATTTTGTGGTGACGCTCGGTGAGAACGTCTCGTACATCGTACTCGCGCGCCGCATCCTGCCGTCGCTGTCCATCAGTCGCGCGCACCTCAACTGGGCGATCCTCAAAGAGTGCGGTTCATTCAGCACCATGTCCTTCGTCAGCGCCGTCGCCGGGCAACTCATCAATGCCACCGACACGATCACGATCGGACTGTTGCTCGGCAAAGAGGCGATCGTGCCGTACTACTTTGGGTTGAGACTGGCTCAGTTCGCGAAGCAGCCGATCGACAAGATCGCGACCATTTGCATGCCCACGGCCGGAGCGTTGCAGGGCGGAGCGGACAAGTACAAGCGAGATCGCTTCCTCGTGAAGGCACTCGGAATCGTGACGTTGCTCACGGGAGCAGCCTTCATCGGCGCCAGCTTTTTCGCGGGAGACGTGCTGCAATTGTGGGTCGGCTCGAAACTGCCAGCAGAAAGCCTGCTGCTGTCGCATCGCATCCTGATCGTGCTGCTGGGAACGCAACTCATCGCGCTGCCGTGCGGCGTGCTGCGCGCGTTCCTGTTCGGCAGCGGCTGCGTAAAAATCCCCGCGTTCATTTACCTCGCCGAAGCCGCCTGCAATCTGACACTGAGCATCGTGCTGAGCATGCACTACGGCATCGAAGGGGTCGCGTGGGGAACACTGATCCCGGTGGTCGTGATCGAACTGCTGGTTCTCGTGCCGTATGCACTTCGCACGTTGCAGATCAGTGTCTGGCGCATCGCACGTGAAGCGGTCTGGCCTCAATTGCTGCCGTTACTCGCGTTGCTGGCCTTCTCGCAATTGGTCAGCCAGCAGGCTTGGGGCCACGGCGACTGGCGCTGCCTGATCGGCGTCTCCATGAGCGGAGCCTCGCTGCTCGGCGCGATGATCTGGCTGCGTCGAAAACTCGACCGCAGTCCTCTCGCGACTGCATGACCGAGTCGAGGCTCTTCGCCAACACGCCCATTTGACAAGTCTCCAAGAATGCCAAAGTCACGACCACGGCCCCAATCTCTGACGAGATTGGCTAAGTCTGTATTGAGACCCAACGCATGAAAAACATCCTCATTGTCACACTTCTGTTGCTGCCGTTACTCGCCCACGCCGCCGAGTTGCCGTTGTACACCGACGACTTGAAGGTCATGCAGCAGATCGTGGTATGCGAGCAACTCGGCGCGATGCCAGAGGTGAATCCGAAGCAAGGCTGACGGTTGCTCAAGGGCGAGAAGGTCGTGCGTTTCAGTTCGACCGGGGGCAAGAAAACGCTGCTCGTGGGGCATGACGATTCCGGTCGGGTGACCAAGCTCATCGTCAACGGGCCGTTGGCGATGAGTGACGCTTTTAGCTGGCTCGCGAAGCTGCCTGAACTCCGTTCGATTCACATCGACCACAACACGCCCGCTCCCGGCGTCGGCGGAGACATCGAGTAATACGACGGATCGGGCATCGCGGTGATCGCGGACAGCAGCAAGCTGGAAGAGATCAAGATCGGTCACGCCTTCGACGACGACGGCATGGCCGCATCGACGGAATCCATCGCCAGAAATACAACGAACGACAGGAGTTGACGCAACTTGTCGCCCGGTGTCACAAAATGAACAAGCGGAGAGGGTGGGATTTGAACCCACGAGGAACTTACGCCCCTGCCGGTTTTCAAGACCGGCCCCGGATCGTAGCAATGATATATCCAACAAGGAGTTGCAGTCTACACCACTAGGGCGTTGCACTGAATGTTGCACCCCCCTTCGCAGGGAATGATTTCACCGGATCTGAGAGATCTCATCGAAGCTTGGCCTGAGCTTCCTGTAAATATTCAGAATGCCATTCTCGCTCTGGGGCATCTGACTCCGAAAGGAGGTCAGTGATGCCGCAGGGTAATGAGACGAATACCGGTAAGACGCCCTCTGATGACGAAATTATCCTGAACCTCATCTTCACAATGCAGGTGCGATACCACATCGACAAAACTGGTGAGCCTTGCGTAATTCTGCCGGGAGATCACCTGGAACGTGCTTATCCGATCCAATCACGACGCGTACGGGGCTACGTCGCCGCTCTGGCCTGGAACTCAATACAGTTTCTACCCAGTACAGCGGAGTTAGACCGCGTTCTTCGCGTTCTCGAAGGACTTGCCTGGCAACACGCACCACGTGACGCGACCCGCGACCAACTCTGGCACAGCCTCCAAGAACAGCCGGTCCTGCAGGTCGTGATCGAGTTCATGCGGGAGCGGGAGAAGCACGAGACACAAATGCAGACACTCCTCAAGGATCTTGGGGGGCTCGCATCTCAACTCAAGTTCGACGTGTCCTTCGGTTCCGTAGTTTGGGTTCGTCTTCTTGGCCGATTGATCAAAACGCCATTGATTTAGGCTCTTTATTGAGATTCAGCGATATTATCAAGGCGTCTCATTTTATGCTGTAAGTTCTTATTTGATGGTAGTACGTCTCGCCACTTTCAGTATTCCACAGTACGAATTTTGGGGGTGATCTCCCCGCCCACAACGCACTCATCTGGCCCTGATGTCTCCCGCGGAATCACCCTGCGGGGAAGTCCAAAGTGGACCTCTTCACGATCACCAGTTCGAACACGACAGCGGTTCACCGGAGATGAATCGTGTGCCCGCCCAACGGGGATATCCCAGAGATTGAAACTGACAAGCTCCCTCTCGTGCTCGTGCTGGTAGACGACACCGGCTCCGAGCGCAAATGAAGTAGTTCCTGCCCAGTACGATTGCACCAATCGGAACGTGGTTTGCCACAAGCGTAGAAGCGGCGGCACCCACGCAAGTTCAATTGAGAGCGGAGCAAGCCAAATCACAATTCCGTTGAGTTGACATTAACTCAAGGCTCATCCGGCGTTTCGGGGAGGTTTCATGAGGAGGGTTGCGACGAGGGATTCGAGGAGTGCTTTTCCGCGTTTTCGGGCGTTGTGAACGAACTGGA
>JAYVDI010000280.1:0-30424 GCA_043749505.1 Schlesneria sp.
ACCAATCGCCGGCCAAGTTCCATGCCCCAGTAACCGATCTCCGACTTGCCGCCGGGGCTGCGCGCTTCCGCGCTGGCCCAGAGTTTCAACCGCGAGCCGTTGGGATCGCCCTTCGTCGCACCGAACGTGCGAACCCACTCGTTCGGCATGAGCGGGTTCTCTTTGCCGAAGTCGGTCGCGACCGCGTTCGACTGGCCGATGATGAGGAACGCATCGCCGCAGACGATATTCTTCGCGGTGTGCAGCACGGTCTCTTTGTTGCCGGTCTTGGAACCGAACTCGGTGCGGTACTTGATGAGCCCCAGGTTCAGCTTCACGGACAGCAAATACGTCTTGTCGGCGGTCAGTTCGGCCGTTTCGGTCGCAAAGAGTTGATCGTCGGCGAAGACTCGCACGAAGACCGAATCGGCGGCGACGGCGACCGTTCCGGCATAGACCAGCGATCCGAATTGCGGGCCGCTTCGCCCCGGGCCGTCACGAGCGATGAATTGATTGTCTTCCGGTTGTTCGGTATCGGCGAGCGGTCGCGAAACCCCGAGGTCTTTCGAGGGTGGCGGCTCGGTCACGGCGATTGAGATCGACTGGACGACCTTCGCACCGCCGTTGTCGATCGCTGCTGAAACTCGCATCAGGCCGTTGCCTTGAGCCCGTTTCAGGATCAGCTTGCCGGGTACGACCTGCTTGATCACAGCGACATCATCGACGGCCCAACGGAAATTCAACTGCCCCGCGCCTTTCGCCTGCATCTCGGCGAGGTTGCTGATCTGCGGCACGACTTCGATCGTCTCGCGACCGTCCCACTTGGCGGGTGCGGCCAGCGTAAAGACCGGTTCGGGGATGTCGTCGCTGATCGTGATCGCAATGTCTTTGGACGTTACTTCGTTGGCGTAGATCGCTTTGACGGTGAGCGTCGCAGATAGCCCATTGTCGCTGATCGCTACGCGATCAAGAGCGTTTGATCGCGGAGCGATCAACGACTTTGCCACTCGGCCCGCATCGAACGTGTACGAGAACCGATCCGTCGCCACGACCGACTCTTTCCCGTCGCGCTTGAGAATCCAAACCACCTTCTGAGCACCGCCAGCCTTCGCCGTTACCGTCGCGTTTTGACCTTCAGCGACGGCGAGCTGAGTCTGCGAGACGGAGAACTCATTCCCCGGTTGCACCAGCGGGCCGACCAGCGTCTGATGCAGCTTCTGATTCTCGAATTGCAGCTTGATCCAATCGGCCGGCCGCGCGACGCGTGAGATGCGCACCTCATCGAGATCGCCGGCAAAGTCAAAGTTGTTGTACCAGCCGCCAAGCCATAGCCGCGCGGGCGTTCTGATTTTGAGCGGCCCACCTTCCTTGAGATTGATGCCGTCGAGCACGCCATTCACATAGACCTTCGATTCCCCTTCACGATACGTGTGAACGACGTGCGTCCAAGCGCCGAGCGGCAGACGGGAGTCGCTCCGCACGTCGCCGCCTGAGAAGTAGCAATCCATCCGGATGTGCGGCGGACTGCGGAACTGCATCACGACTTTCCCTTGAGCTTGCTCGTTGCCCCAGCCGATGATCGTCGCGTTGGGTTTCTCGATGCGGAACCACGCTTCGGTGCTGTGCGAACTCGCGCCCGACGGATAGTTCGGAATCTTCTCGCCGCAGAACACGCCCTTGCCGCCGGGCAAATGCCGAGCGGCTCCGATCATTCCTGCCGTCGCCGTCGTGCCGGTGTCCGTGCTCGGCAGCGTCCCGACTTCGTCGCGCACCGGATCGTGCATGTGCCAGACGCTCAGATACCCGTTGGACTCATTAAACACCGCCTTGCCATCGGATTCGGATGAGGCGTCGGCGAGGCCCCAATGCAGTTTGATCTCCTGCCGGACGTTCCCTTTGATCGTCGGGACGCGCACCCAGATGCTGGCTGTCCCACGTTCTGCATTCCATTCTTCAATCTGATAGGGCAGCGGCTCGCCGGTGCTCGTCGAGACGCGAAGGTCCTCGCCGTTCGCCTTGGCCTGGGCGAAGTCGAACCAGTCACTGTCCAACCGCACAAGCAACGGAAAACCTTCGACCATCGCCGCAGCCGGCAAGTCCGCCCCTTCCGGCGTCGTCAGCAACCACATCGAACCGGAGTGCTGCCAGTTTCGATAACTCGCCGCTTTGGGCGAAGCAGGCTCCTTCGCGGCCAGCCCGTGTGCATCGATCATCAGTAGCGTCGCCAAGACGGCAGCCGCGAAGCAGGCTCGTAGTTTTGTCATCTCTGCGATTGTCCAATTCGTTGTTTGAAAGGCTTTGCATAGCCACGGTCACCAGACCATGAATGTGATCGAGAATGTCATCGACGCGCCGCCGCCATGGGGCGTCGTCGTCATACCGCAGCGAATACATGGCTCCTTCAATGGCCAGGTTCATTTAAGACTGAGACAACATTGTTTCATTCTGATTTATCAGTTCGATGTATTTTCTTGCCGGTGATCACGAGGCTGTGCTTGGGGATCGTAAAGATGAATGCCACCACGGACGATGCTGTCATGCGCGAGTCGGAGCCGTAGCCGGCATTGTCGCGGTTGGGCTGGTAATAGAAGCTGCCGTCGGTGCAGTGGGCCATCGTGAACCACCAGCGATTGGCGTCCATGAGTTTGCGAAAGCTGTCGGGATCGACGTTCGCGGCGAGCACTGTGTAGGCCATTCCCATCGCGGGCGAACCGTGAGTATCGGGGAAGCTCTGCGGATGCTGGCCAATCACCTTGGCGTGCGCGAGCGATCGTTCGCGGTAGACGGGTTCAGCATAAGGGCTGAGGAAATTGGCGATGCCCGTGGCACCGGTTCGGCCCATATCGGCCCACCCGTCCGGCCCACCTCCGATTTGGTCGCCGTACCAGACGTATCCGTTTCGTCCGGTCCCCTTCTTGAGGAACTCGTAAGCCGCGTCGTGCTTTTCGCGATCAACCTTGATCCCGCAGCGGTCCATCAACGAATACGCCAACGCGCCCTGGCCCGTGAGCATCGCGATGGGACCGTAACCCTCAAAGCCGGGATTGTGTCCCCACCCGCCGTGAGAATCTTTGGGCCCTTTCGGATAAGAATCCGGGTGTGACTTCTTCGCCTTGGGATTGATTTGCGACATGTGGAGATACTGGCTCTTCGCTAGGTGATCGTGGACCTCTTGCAGCTCCGGCAGCACCCATTTTTCACCCGTCGCCAAGTGGTACTCGCTGAGCACAATCGCGGCGCTCATGTAGGTCCAGTTGACCAATCCATATCGATTCTCTTTCGCGCGATACTCACGACAGTGATAGCGGACGTTGCGTTCGACGGCTGGCATGTACTTCGTTTCGCCACTCGCCAGCAGAGCCAACGGCGCGAACGTGTTGTGGACGGGATCGCCGAACGAACCATCTTTCGCCTGATGTTCGACGAGGTACTTGAGCAACTCGGCGAGAACCTTGTCCGACTTCGCACAAGTGCCCGGATAGGTCACGGCATAAGTGCCGTACTTCTGGCCGACATCGAGTACGACTTCCTGCATCTCGCCGCCGTGTTTGAGTGTGAGCGAGAGCTTTCCTTTCCCGTCACCTCCCTGACAGTCTTCAAGCACTTGTGCCAGTTCCGAGATGGGACCATCGGCACCAAAGACTTTCTCCCCGTATCCATCGCGGTGTTTTTCTTGGAACGACTGGCCGCCCGCGCCGACGATGAGGTCGCCAATCTGAACGTGACCATCCGCTGGTGACTTGGGAAAGACGTACTTGATTAGCAATGCCTTGACCAACTGGGCTCGCAAACCAGTGATGCCCAGGTTGTAGAACCAACTAGGCACTTCCGCGTCCGGCCCCGATTCCGCTCGCTGCCCCCACGGGCTGTCGTTGCTGTGATAATCAACCTGAGCCTGCACCGGCGCTGCAAGGCCAAGAAATACGAGGCACGCCAGTCGAAGAATCAAGGAGCGGGTTGTCATCGTGTGATCCTTTGAAGTCGCCACGGGGATTCGACGGGCCATTGAGGCCGCCAACAGAGATCCCAGTGCGAAAAATGATTTCGTGTTCATCACACTTTCTCCTTGTTGAAAGTGCCGTGATCACGCGACCTCGACGACTCGTTTGCCGAGAACCTCCATTCGAGGCGTGATGCCCAGTCCCGGATCGTTGCTCGCGGCCATGAATCCTTGTTGGCGCTGCGGTGCGCCCGACGCCGTGCTGACGGTGACATAGCTATTGAAATCCGTGCTGGTGAAACGGAACTCTTCGGGCGTGCTGTGCGCGAGATGCGCGATCGCCGCCGTCGTGATGTCGCCTCCCCAACTGTCTTCCAGCGTCATCGCAATTCCCATTGAGACGCACAGGTCGCGAGCCTGCTTCGTCTTCGTCAGCCCTCCGAGTTTGCTGATCTTCAGATTGACGACGTCCATCGCCAGATCCGCTTTGCCTCGCAACAGCATGTCGAGCGAGTCGATGTTTTCGTCGAGCACAAACGGATGGCTCGTGTTGCGCCGCACCGCGAGGCACTCCTCGTAAGTCAGACACGGCTGTTCGATGTAGACGTCGACGTCTTGCACCGCTCGGACCACGCGCATCGCCTCGTGCTGCGTCCAGCCAGTGTTGGCGTCGGCGACGAGCCGGTCCGTCGGTTGCAGCATCGCTCGCACAGCGCGAATCCGTTCGATGTCGGTATCCGGATCGCCGCCCACTTTCAGTTGGAACCGCGTGTAGCCCTGCTCGCGGTAGCCTTGCACATTCTTGGCCATCTCATCGGGAGCCTGTTGCGAGATCGCGCGATACAGCCGCACGCTCTCGCCAAAGCGGCCTCCCAGCAACGTGCAGACCGGCAGTTGCGTCGCCTTGCCGAGAATGTCCCAGCAGGCGATGTCGATTCCCGTTTTCACATACGGATGCCCCTTGAGCGCGGCGTCCATCCGATGATTGAGCTTCGTAAGCTCGCGCGGATCAAAGCCGAGCAGATGCGGTCCCAGTTCGCGGAGTCCGGCTCGCACCCCTTCTGCATACGCCGGCAGGTAGAACGGCCCCAGCGGACAGACCTCGCCGTACCCGACGAGTCCGCAGTCGGTCTCGACACCGACGATCGTGCTGTCGAACACCGACACCGACTTCCCGCCGGACCACTTGTACGAGCCTTCGACCAACGGCAGCTCAACTCGGTGAGCAAAGATGCGTGCGATCTTCATGGGAGGCGTTTCCTGCTTTTGCGTATGATGGATTTGAACCATTCAAGTTTAACTTCAGCGACCACGCGACTCTTGGCTCAGAAGCGCATCGAACCGTGAATCCGCGCACAAAAACACGCCGAAGCTGCCGCGCCTTTGCACGTTTCGCAGGTGGAGGTCGCTCAGAATTCACTCAACGTCGGCGTCGTTCGCTGAGTTGCAGAAGATCTCGACGCGAGAGTTTCCTCGATTCAGAGCGTGATACAGCCCGACCGCCGCATCGGTTCGTGTTGCTCATGGCGCGGTCGCAGCAGTCGAACGCCTTTGCTTTGTCCTCAATCGGCTGAGTGCCGAGGCTTGAAGAGCGGTACGCGCAATGGCATGTTATAACACGCTGGGGGTGGAGCGATGGCAGATGCAGATACGCTGGCGAAACAGGCTTATTCGGCTTTGCGCGAGAAGTTGTACTTGGGGCAGCTTCCGGCAGGGGCGCAACTGGTGAACCGGACGCTCGCGGCCGAATTGGGGTTGAGCATGACGCCGGTTCGTGAGGCGATTAACCGGCTGTCGAGCGACGGGGTCGTCGAATTCATTCACGGGGCCGGAGCCTTCGTGCGGCGGATCGAGCCGCGCGATCTTGAGCAGATTTACGAACTGCGCGAACTGCTCGAACCGTATGCGGCGGCTCAGGCGGCTCGGTTGGCATCACCGGTGCAGCTCGACGAATTGCGGAAACTTTGTGACGAGGGAGATGAACTCGCCGAAGAAATGCAGTCCAAGAAGCGGCCCCGCGCGGACGCGGCAGGGTCGTTGACTGCGGCTTGGAGCGATTTGGAATCGCGGTTTCACGGGGCCGTGTTGCACGCCTCGAACAATCGATGGCTCGTCGGTTCCGTGGAAGGAGTGAGACTCTTGCACCGCGTGTCTCTCGCGCACCAGTCGCTGCGCGAGGTGCTGCGGAGTTCGGAAACGGCCGCTCAAACCGCGCGGGACCACCGGCGGTTGTTCGAGGCGATTCGCGATCGCAAGGCTCCGCTAGCCGAGCGGTTGATGCGCGAGCATGTCACTCACGGCAAGGAGTATGTCCTGTCGCGGTTACAAGAAAATCGAACGGCGAGGGCGACACGGGGTCGGGCCAGCAAACCCGGCAAACAGCGGGGGGCTGCGAAATGAATGTCCGTTGCCAATTGAATGGCCCGTGTCGCGAAGCCGCTTGCTCGCTGATGTTGATTCTCAGCGTTTGGACGATCACGCTGCCGCCCTGCTCCAATGCCGATGAGCCGGACTTCCACCAATCCAGGTTGCAGTGGCGGCAAGCTCCCGCCGTGCCTGATGCGCGCGGTGTGGCCGCGCCGTTTGCGGGGCTGCACGGATCGACGTTGCTGGTCGGCGGCGGAGCGAACTTTCCCGACCGCATGCCGTGGGACGGCGGGCAGAAGGTGTGGTACGACCGCGTCTGGGCGTTGGACCGAATCGACGGGACGTGGCGCGATGCCGGGCGGTTACCAAGGCCGCTTGGTTACGGCGTTTCGATCAGCACGAGCGACGGTCTCGTTTGTATTGGCGGCAGCGATGTTGAGCGTCACTACTCCGAAGTGTTTCGTTTGACCGTGAGAGACAACAAACTCGAAACGAGACCTTTGCCGCCGCTGCCGCGTCCCATGGCGAATGCGTGTGGCGCGATGCTCGGAGAGACGATCTATGTGGCAGGCGGATTGGAGTCGCCGAACGCGACGAGCACACTGAAGACGTTCTTCGCGCTGGACCTCGCAGACATAACGCCGCAGTGGAAGGAATTAGCAGCGTGGCCGGGGCCGTCGCGAATGCTCGCGGTGGCTGCGGTGCAAGACGGAAATTTCTTTCTCGTCAGCGGCACGGGATTTATCGGCCGGCGAGGCAGGCCAGCCGAAGCGGCGATATCTTGCCGACGCTTATCGGTTTCGGCCGGGGACGGGTAGGAAACAGATCGCCGACGTACCGCAGGCTGTCGTGGCCGCTCCCTCTCCCGCGCCGACAGTCGGGCCGTCACAGTTCTTGGTCATCAGCGGCGACGACGGATCGAAGGTCGGCTTTCAACCGCCGCAGAAGCACCACGGCTTTTCGGATCGAGTGGTGGCTTACGACACGCTCACGAACCTGTGGTCGGACGTGGGAACGACGCCCGCGCCGCGAGTTACCGCGCCGACCGTGAAGTGGGGCGATCAGTGGCTGTTCGTCAGCGGAGAACAACGTCCCGGAGTTCGTTCGCCAGAAGTCTGGAGTCTGCCAGCGAAAACCAAGTGAAAGAACCGTAGCCACGCTCGCCAGGGCGTGGGGTGTTCGCCGAAATTCCCCACGCTCTGGCGAGCGTGGCGTACCTAACGCGAGCAGGCGCTCGCAGTGCAATTTGGAGAACTTCATGCCACACGCTTCCCTCACCGGCTTGATTGCCGCGACGCATACTCCGTTTCACGCCGATGGTTCGTTGAACCTCGCGGTCGTCGAACAGCAAGCCATGCACATGTTGGCCCAGCAGGTCACGACGGTCTTCATCGGTGGCAGCACAGGCGAGAGTCATTCGCTGTCGCTGTCGGAGCGTCAGACCTTGTCGCAGCGGTGGTTGGAAGTCGCGCGCGGGACGGCGCTGTGAGTCGTCGCGCATGTCGGATCGAATTGCCTGACTGATGCGAAGGTGCTGGCGGCTCAGGCTCAGCAGTTGGGAGCGGTCGCGATCTCGGCGCTGGCTCCGAGCTACTTCAAGCCGCGCTCGATTGAGGCACTCGTCGCGTGCGCTGCTGACATCGCGGCGGCCGCGCCACGAACACCGTTCTATTTCTACGACATCCCCGTGCTGACCGGCGTGAACTTCTCGATGCCTGATTTTCTGGCGCAAGCTCAAGACCGCATTCCGACGTTGGCGGGAATCAAGTTTACAAACCCGGACCTGATGGCCTATCAGCTCTGTCTGCGAGCCGACGCGGGTCGGTGGGACGTGCCGTTTGGGTGCGATGAATTCCTGTTGGCCGCGCTCGCGCTGGGTGTGAAAGGGGCGGTTGGCAGCAGTTTCAATTTCGCCGCGCCAATCTATCAGCGTCTCATCGCAGCCTTCGAGCGCGGCGACCTCGCGACGGCGCGCGACGAGCAGTTTCGCAGCGTGCGACTGATCCAATTGCTGGCGAGCTACGGCTACATGGGCGCGGCGAAAGCGGTGATGGGAATGCTCGGCGTTCCCGTCGGGCCGGCGCGTCTGCCCAACGGCAACCTGTCCGCCGAGCAAGTGACCGAGTTACGCGGGCAGCTTGAGACGATGAACTTTTTTTAATGGGTGAAAATATGAAACGACTATTGCTTCTGATCGCGGCCTGCTGTGTTGGGTCGGCGGTGGCATTCGCTCAAGACCTCGATCCGCGCGTGTTTCGCCAAGTGCTGCGGAAGCCGGGCGACGACGGCTCGAAGTCGTATCGCATTCCGGGGCTGGTGACGACTCCGAAAGGGACGGGGCTGGCGGTGTTCGACATTCGGTACGACGGTGGAGCCGATCTGCCGGCGGACATTGATGTCGGTTTGATGCGCAGCACCGACGACGGGGCAACGTAGAGTCCGATGCAGCGCATCCTGGACTTCGACAAGAGCGAACCGAACTCGCGCGGCAACGGCGTGGGCGATCCGACGATTCTGGTCGATTCGCAAACCGGAAACGTGTTCGTCGCGGCACTGTGGTCGAAAGGCAATCGCGGCTGGAACGGCTCCGGTCCCGGCTTAACGCCCGAGGAAACCGGGCAGTTCGTGCTCACCAAAAGCACCGACGACGGAGTCACCTGGTCCCGGCCGATCAACATCACGACGCAGGTGAAAGAGCCGCAATGGCGGCTCTGCTTTCAAGGACCGGGCGCGGGGATTTCCACCTCGGATGGCACGTTGATCTTCCCCGCGCAATTCCGCGACGTGAGCGACACGGCGCATTCGTGCTTCGTCTTCAGCCGCGATCGCGGCGACACTTGGACAATCTCGCCGGCCGCGATTCCCGACAAGCTGCCCACGAGCGAATCGCAAATCACCGAGTTTGCGGACGGGTCGTTGCTGCTGACCATGCGCGACGAATCGCGCAGTGGCCAACGCGCGTGGGCACTCTGGGCTTGAAAGAAGCCGGGCGACTCGAAGAAGCCGGATCGGCGCGTCGTCATGGAAGCGGTCGCACCCAACGGCGAGATCGTGGACCACTGCGACGGACGACTGCTTAACCCCGGCCACGCGATTGAAGGAGCGTGGTTCATCATGGAGGAAGGCCGACATCGCGGTGACGCGGATCTGATCCGTCTGGGCTGCGACATGCTCGATTGGATGTGGGCACGCGGCTGGGACAAAGCATGTGGCGGCCTGTTCTACTTCCGTGACCTGTTCGACAAACCGGTGCAGGAATACTGGCACGACATGAAGTTCTGGTGGCCGCACGACGAGACGATCATCGCCACGCTGCTGGCATACGAACTGACCGGCGACGAGAAGTACGCGCGCTGGCATCAGCAGATTCACGATTGGAGCCACCGCCACTTCGCGGACCCCGACCACGGTGAATGGTTCGGTTACCTCCATCGCGACGGCCGCCCCTCGACAACGCCCCAAGGCAACCTGTGGAAGAGCTTCTTTCACCACCCGCGCGTGCAATGGCTGTGCGGGCAGCGGCTTAAAGCTGGGTGAATCGTCCCGCGACGCAGTTCCGGTATATCGGACGTTTGTCTTGACCGGTGGATTGTCGGCGTCTACTACCGCGACAACTTTTCCAGCATGTTGCAGGTTGGCCCGCACCGTTACTCAAAGGGATTCAAACAACCCGGCGCCACCAAATTCAGCCGCCCGGTGCCACCACTTTCAAACGCCGTCAACAGCAGATTTGGTGGTGCCTTCGCCGAACAGGGGCTTCAGAGAGATCTCGGGCTTTACGTTTGTCTTGCTGATGGAATGCACGACGCTGATGTGCGCGATGAAGGTCTAGTGTTTCATCCTTCGATTGGCTCACTTTGCGGCCCCGTTTTGATGGCCTATAAATCGTTCGTCAATTCAAATCATTCGTCAACTTCGGTTTCCCTTTTTTTCAGCGAGTGCCTGATGCAAGACTACGAAAAACTCGGCGTGTTTTATTTGGGCAAGCGGTTCGATCAGGAGACTCGCAAGATCGAGGACGAGGCCCTGCTGTACGACGCCAAGGATTTGACGACGCACGCGGTCTGTGTCGGAATGACGGGGAGTGGCAAGACGGGGCTGTGTCTCTCGCTGCTCGAAGAGGCGGCGATCGACGGCATTCCCGCGATCTGCATCGACCCGAAGGGCGATCTCGGCAACTTGCTGCTCGCTTTCCCGAACCTCAAGCCCGCCGACTTCCGGCCGTGGGTCGATCCGGCCGATGCGACCCGCGCGGGACTGACCCCCGATGAGTACTCCGCGAAAATGGCGAAGGTCTGGAAGGAGGGCCTCGCGGCGTGGGATCAGCCCCCCGAGCGAATCGCCAAGTACCGCGATGCCGTCGATATTTCGATCTACACCCCGGCCAGCAATGCCGGGTTGCCGTTGACAGTTCTCAAATCATTCAACGTCCCCGGCGAGGCAACTCTGCGCAACACCGAAGCGATGCGCGAGCGTGTTTCGGCGGCGGCGTCTGGATTGCTTGCACTGCTGGGGATCGATGCCGATCCGCTGCAAAGCAAAGAACACATCCTGCTCGCCACGATCCTCGATCGTTCGTGGCGCGAGGGAAAGGACGTTGATCTCGGCACGCTGATCCGACTCATTCAGAAGCCGAACTTCGACAAGGTCGGCTTCATGGATCTCGAGAGCTTCTATCCGTCGAAAGAGCGTTTCGCGTTCGCGATGAGCCTCAACAACCTGATCGCGTCACCCGGTTTCGCGGCATGGCTGGAGGGCGAATCGCTGGACATCCAGAAGCTGCTCTACACGGCTGAAGGGAAGCCGCGACTGACGATCATCTCGATCGCGCACTTGACCGACAGTGAGCGGATGTTCTTTGTGACGATCCTGCTCAACGAGATGGTCGCGTGGATGCGCAATCAGTCGGGCACGTCGAGCCTGCGGGCGATCCTCTACATGGACGAAGTCTTTGGGTACTTCCCGCCGACCGCGAACCCGCCGTCGAAGATCCCGATGCTGACGCTGCTCAAGCAAGCTCGCGCGTTTGGGCTGGGAGTGATTCTCGCCACGCAAAACCCGGTGGACCTCGACTACAAAGGTCTGTCGAACGCGGGAACCTGGTTCCTCGGCCGATTGCAAACCGAACGCGATAAAGCGCGCGTGCTCGAAGGACTGGAAGGGGCTTCGACAGCGGCGGGGGCGGCGTTCGATCGAGGCAAGATGGAACGGATCCTCGCGGGACTCGGCAACCGAGTTTTTCTGATGAACAATGTTCACGATGACCAGCCGGTTGTGTTCCAGACACGCTGGGCATTGTCTTATCTGCGCGGGCCGATCAGCCGCGATCAGATTTCCATTCTGATGGCCGACAAGAAGGCAGCGCTCCCCGCGTCGAGTGGACCGGCCACGGCGTCACTCATTGACGCCAATGCTGGAACACACCCGATCCTGCCGCCGGGCGTCAATGAAACATTCGTCGTGAAGCAAGCGTCGGTCCTCGGCAAATCGAAGCTGCTCTACCGACCGGGGCTGCTCGCCACGGCGCGACTGCGGTTCGCTCAAGCCAGTGCGGGGATCGACCAACTCAGCGACTTCTCGATCTTCCTGCCCGCTGTCGAAAATATTTCGGCCACAATTTGGGATGCCGCCAAGATTTCGACGGACGAAGAGCCGGAGCAAGACGATCACGCTGAAGAGGACGGTGGGTTCGGCTCGTTGCCCGCCGAGTTGAATCGTGCGAAGACGTTCGCCGAATTGCAGTCGGCTCTGAAAGACCACCTCTATCGCACGCGGAAGCTGCGGCTGTGGAAGTGTGTCGAACTGAAAGAGGTCTCGAACCCCGGTGAGTCCGAAGGAGACTTTCGCGTCCGGATCACTCAGGGCATGAAGGAGAGTCGCGATCTGCAAGTTGAAAAACTGCGAGCGAAGTACGGCCCCAAACTGGTGACGCTTCAGGAACAGCTCCGCAAGGCGTACCAGCGGGTCGAGAAAGAAAAGACTCAATCCAGCCAAGCCACCACGACGGCCGCGATCACGCTGGGAACCTCGATCCTCGGCGCGGTCTTCGGCCGAAAGTTGGCGAGTGCGACGAACATCGGCAAGCTGGCCACCACGATGCGCACCGCCGGAAAAATGTCGGGAGCCAAGCAGGATGTCGCTCTGGCGGAAGAGACGGTCGGCGCGATCCAGCAGCGACTGGACGACCTCAGTGCCCAGTTCGAGGCTGAAGCCAACGCTTTGATGGAAGGTGCCGCTCCCGATAGCCTCGTTCTTGACGACGTGAGCATCGCGCCGAAGAAGACCGACATCACGATCGTGAAGCTGGCTCTCTGCTGGACGCCTTGGATCGTCGATCCCAAAGGAAACGCCGAGGCTGCGTGGTAGCAGGCGAGCGGCAGGAAGAGTGACTCGTTTATACCTCACGCGGCCCAAGGTGAGAGATTGGCGAGCCGCATGCCGTAAGGCTGCGAGTTCTTGATCGTCGCAGGAAACCCGTGGCCTGACGGCACACGGCTCGCCTCGAACATCTCATTCATGGCCGTGCGCGGTTAAACGAACAACTCGGTAGACACCTCACGCGGTCAACTCACCGATCGGGCGGATGCCGGGATCGAGGATTGGCAATCGGCGACCGGTCACGTCGCTGATCGACGGGTCTTCGCCCAAGCCGAGCGAGTGATAGAGCGTGGCGAGGACTTGCTGGTAGTGAATCGGCCGGTCCAGCACGTCGCTTCCCAGTTTGTCGGTCGCGCCCAGCACCTGTCCCACTTTCAGGCCGCCGCCGCTGAGCAGCGCGTGTCCGACGCGAGGCCAATGATCGCGACCGGCATCCTTGTTGATCTTCGGTGTCCGGCCGAACTCGCCCCAGACGCAAACCGTCACGTTGCGGTCGAGGCCCCGGTCGTAGATGTCGTTCACCAGCGCGGACACGCCTCGGTCGAACAGTGGCAAGTGATTTCGCAGGTGTTTGAAGTTGTTGCCGTGCGTGTCCCAAAAGCCGTAGGCGACAGTGACGCAACGCACGCCCGCTTCGACGAGTCGCCGTGCCGCGAGTAACTGATCGTTCCACATCGGCGCTCCGTCGCCGAGATGCTTCGACGAGCCGACTCCGTATCGCTCACGCAGTCGCGGGTCTTCCTTCGTCACGTCGAGGGCATTCACCAGACGGCTCGACGTGAGAACATCGAACGCCTTGTCATAGCTGGAGTCCATGTTGCGAACCGGGCTGACATCGGCCTCGCGACGGAAGCGGTCCATCGCGGTGAGCAGTCGCCGCCGGTGATCGAGTTGCTGCGGCTCGACGAATCGCAGCTTCATGCTCGCGAGGTCTTCGCCGTCTGCCTGGACCGCGCGATGTGTCGGCCCCAGCACTCCCGACAGCGGGCTGTTGTACGGGCGGTGCTGCATCGTCGGGAACAGATCGACGAACGCGGGGACCGACGAGTCGGCCTGCCCCAGCTTGTGCGAGACGATCGAGCCGAAGTTCGGCTTCCCCTCGCGCTGGCTCTCATTCATCGGATGCCCGGTCAGATTTTGAAAGCTGCTGTGTTCATCACGCAGCCCGACGAGCGACCTCACGACCGACCAGCGATGCGCACACTGAGCGGTGAGCGGCAGCAGCTCTCCCACCTGACAGCCCGGCACACTGGTCTCAATCCCGTTGAACTCGCCCCGGATTTCGGTCGGGGCATCCGGCTTGAGATCGAACGTGTCTTGGTGGGCCAGCCCGCCCGTGAGGTAGACCATGATGACCGACTTCGCCGATGAGCTGCCTCGTCCCGCCGCCTGCTCCGCTCGCAACACGTCCGCCAGCGAAAGCCCTCCCACGGCGAGTGACCCGATTTGCAGAAACGTGCGTCGAGACTGCCCGTCACAGCAATGAACAGAAGAACCCGGAAGAGTCAGCATGGCGAGGCTCGGTCGAGGAAAGCGGGCGGGAACAAGGTGGTGCGGAGGCCAAGCGGGGTGCGAGATGCTACTCGCCGAGGTGGCGGCTGTCTGCGTCGTTGAGGAATAGGCTGAAATCACTTCCCGATTCTCGATACGCGTGGCTGGATGTCACGAGGGCTTTGAGTATCTTCCGTGATCGACCACGGGCAGGTTATAAATTGACCCCAAAGTTCGCGTCCAGCAGTTCTTCGGATTCAAACGTACTCGTCCTGACCTTTGAACTCCTGATCCAACCGGCACGCGTGCTGACTGTTCTCAAACCCCGTACCAATCGGACTGGATGACTCCCCGATGGAGCAGCTCCCTCAATCAAGCCCGCCTCGCAATCTGTGGCTCGTCGCCGCGCTGTTGACTGGCATGGCGGCATCATTGCTCGTGGCCTGCTTCTTCATAGTGAGAGGCTTCGATCCAGAGCCTGTTCCGCTCGGGGGCAAATCCGGCAACGTCGGTTTGCCCGAGACCAAACTCACACGGGAGGCGACGCTCAAACTGCTCGATCACCGTGATCGAGCGGTCGCCCACTTGGAGAATCAGGAGTTCGAGCAGGCCGATGCGTTGCTGTCGGAGATTATCGGGCAGATTCCTGGCGACTCGTTCGGGCCGCGCAACTTAACCGTCTGCCGCGAGCTGTGGCTCGGCGCGATCGACGCCACACGCGAACCGGCTCGCCATGCCGAGATGCTGTCGAAAGCGCGTGAGGTATTGGACCTGTTGGCGACGGCCGAACCGAACTCGCACATTCCGCATGTGCTGGATGCCCGCATCTCGGTTCGCGCGGGTGAGATCGACAAAGCGGCGATCTCGTTGAGACGGGCGACTGAGCTTGCGCCGAAGTCGGCTGCCGCTTGGTACGACCTCTACTCGTTGAAGCCAACAGTACCGGGTGACGCGCCGTCCCCCGAGACGGTTGATGCGTTGCGGAAGGTTTACGAGTTGGAGCCAGACAATTTGTTCGTACTCAAGGACTGGCTACCGCTGCTCGTGCAGTTGAAAGACCCCGTGTTTGCGGACACCGCCGAGAAGGCCAAAGAGACGCTGCGCCCCTTCGCCGACATCATCCAGACGCACGCGCGAGTCAACGTTCTCGATCTGCTCGATGTCGTCTCGAAGGCAGCTCGCGAAGGGAACTGGCCGCTGGCGACCGGCCGCACAATGGCGATCCGCAACGTGATGGTGTCGGAGTCGGCGCGCGACGACCGCTACGTGAAGCTCGACTCGTTGGAGTACGTGCTGCACGACTTCGGGCCGAAGTTTTATGAACGCGCTGATGCGACGATGCCGTCCGGTGGCGAAGGGATTCCCGTTTCGTTCGCCCTCGCCCCGCAGGAACAACAGCCCGCGTTGCAGCCCGGTGTGCGAGACCTCGCGGCGATTGATCTTGATCTCGATGGTCGCATCGACGGCGTCACGTTGTACGAGGATCGCATCGTCGTCGTGATGCCGTTCAGTCCGAAGAATGCTGACGAGAAAGTGTCGCTCGTCAACGCAGCGATCTCGGGCGACTATCGCCGCCTCCGCGCGGTGGACCTCGATGATGATGTCGATGCGAAGCTGAAGGACCGTCCCAAAGAAGCGGCCGGATGTTTGCTGGCCGATCCCGATCTGATTGTGTTCGGCCCCGCGGGCCTGAAGCTCTTCGAGAACCGTCCCTCACAAACAGGCTCGCGCGAGTTCATCGAGAAGCCTGCCGGTGATGCTCTCGGTTCACTGCGCGATGTCCTTGATGTCGTCCCGGCGGACCTCGATCTCGACGGCGATCTCGACTTTTTGACGATCGCCGCCGATGGTATTCGGCTCTGGTCGAACCGCAGCAACTGGACGTTTGAAGAGATCACATCGCGCTCCAAGCTGCCTCCCGCTGAGTTCGCTCCGACGGCGGCGGTGGTCTGCGATTGGGACAAGGACACGGACCTCGACATCCTCGTCGCGGGAGCGAACGGCGTCGGCGTTCTCGAAAGTTTGCGGCACGGTCGCTTCCGTTGGCGCGAGTTCGATGAGGGCTTCGCCTCACTCAAGAAGTCCAAGTCGTTACTCATTGAGGACCACGACGGCAACGGATCGTGGGACTTGCTCGGTGCGGGACCGAATGGGCTGAATCTGGTTCTGACGCAGACCTCGGCTGCGGGAATGGTCTCGGTGAAACTAGCCAAGCCTGTGGTTCAGTCCCCGCTGTGGTCGGTCGTTTCACTCGACTTTGACAACGACGGAGTAAGAGACCTCGCGGTTTTGAACGAGGAAGGTATCACTCTCTGGCGTGGCGACGGTCGAGGTGAGTTCAGTCCGCCCGTGATGATTCCTATCGCGGGGGACTCATTCGCCATCGCCGACGTGGACCGGGACGGAGACGAGGACTTCGTCATGGCCAATACCACCGAATTCAAGTGGCTCACGAACAACGGCGGCAATGCGAATGGCTGGATCGACGTTTCCTTGTTGGCTCAGCAGATCAAGCCGAACGAGCAAAATTACAGCAAGCGAGTCAATCACGCGGGGATTGGCAGCACGATTGAATTGAAAGCGGGTTCGCGCTATCAGGCTCAAGTCGTCACGGGGCCGATCACGCACTTTGGCCTCGGCCCGCAGAAGAAGGCTGACATCGTGCGCGTCATCTGGACCAATGGCGTCCCGCGCAACCTGATCGATCCCGAACCGAACCTGCATGTCTGCGAAGAGCAGAAGTTGGTCGGGTCGTGCCCGTACCTCTACACGTGGGACGGCGAGAAGTTTGTGTTCGTGACCGACCTGCTGTGGAACTCGCCCATCGGCCTGAAGTTCGCCGAGACCGTCGTCGCCCCGTGGCGTGAGTGGGAATACCTCAAGATCGACGGCGACAAGCTCAAAGCGAAGGACGGCAAGTACCTGCTGAACATCACCGAAGAACTGTGGGAAGCGGGCTACTTCGACCAAGTGAAACTCTTCGCGATCGACCACCCGGCCGGAACTGACATCTACACGAACGAGAAGGTCGGCCCCGTGTCGCTGGCCGAGCACAAAATTCACACGGTTCGTTCGCCGCGTCCACCCGTTGCGGCGAAGGACACTCACGGGCGAGATGTCCTCGATCTGGTGAAGGCTCGTGACGGGGTCTACACCAAGACGTATGACCGCAAGCTGGCGCAGGGCCTGACAACGGAGCACTTTCTGGAGTTGGACCCCGGAAATTGGGAACGAGGAACGAGAGCCGAGAAAGTCACTCTGTTCCTCACCGGCTGGGTCTACCCGACGAGTACATCGCTCAACGTGCAGTTCTCGCAGAATCCCGATGGGCCACAGCCGCGTCCACCGGCGCTGCACGCGGTCGATGGGAACGGGCAGTGGCGCGAGGTCCGTTCATTTATGGGCTTCCCCGGTGGGAAAACGAAGACGATCGCGATCGACATCTCGGACGTGTTCGCTCCCGGCTCGACCGACCACCGATTGAGAATCGCCACGAACATGGAGTTCTACTGGGACGCCGCCTTCTTCACCGTGGATGAGGCTCCGATCGAAACTCGTCAGACGGAACTGTCACTTCTTCGCGCGGACTTGCATGATCGCGGCGGCATCTCATTCCGCGAGTACGACGCCGGGAACGGCCCCGAGTACTTTCATCACTCGCGTCTCGTCCCCGGCCTGCATTGGCCGCCAATGGCGGGATCATTCACACGCTTCGGTGATGTCCGTGAACTGCTGACTGAACGTGACGATAAGCTGCTCGTCCTCGGCTGCAATGACGAACTGACACTCGCGTTCGCCGAGTCTTCCGAACCGCTTCCGTCTGGTTGGGTGAGAGACTTCGTGATCTACAACGTTGGTTGGGACAAGGACAGCGATATGAACACCGTCTATGGTGAGTCCGTCGAACCGCTGCCGTTTGGAGGGATGACGACTTACTCGCATCGAGATGGCGAACCGCGACCGCTTGACGATGAGTACGCCCGCTATCTCAAGCAGTACCAGACGAGAACTCAGTCGCGCCCCCTGTTCTGGAACGAGATGCGACAGCGCACCAGAGCTGATTGACCAACCCGGCGAGGCGGCGCTAGACTCGGTCCGTACTCGAATTAGTCGTTTCTGAATGGAACTGTTTCATGTCGTCACCAACATCCGCGTCCGGATTGCCCGCTCCAACTCGTCACATCGTCAAGCCAGCCGTTGGCCCTCGACTGCGGGTGTTGATGTGGTTCGTCTTTGCCCTGATCGCATTGCTCGGGGCGAACTCGACGTACTTGGCAGCCGTCACGTTTCATAGTTGGTTCGACGGGCGGACGTATGAGAACTGGTTCTACATGCTGATGTTTGCCGGGCACTTGGTTCTGGGGTTGGTGCTCGTCGTGCCGTTCACGGTGTTCCTTGGGGTGCATCTGATGAACACCAAGCTGAGGAAGAACAAGCGGGCGATTCGTGTTGGCTATGCGCTACTCGTCGCGTCGGTCGTGGTACTCGTCAGCGGGCTGCTGTTGATGCGAGTCGATCTGGGCGGGAAGGGAGCTTCGGCGCTGGTCATCAAGGATGCGGCGACACGCTCGATTGTCTATTGGTCTCACATCGCGGCCCCGCTGTTTTGCGTCTGGCTCTATTGGCTGCATCGGCTGGCCGGGCCGAAGATCAAGTGGAAGCTTGGTCTGGGTTACGCGGGGTTGGTCGGCGCGGCGACGGCGGGGTTGATCGCGCTCCACAACCAAGATCCACGCGGTTGGAATCAGGCCGGGCCGAAGGAGGGAGCTGACAAATACTTTTTTCCGTCGCTGGCTCGCACGAAGTCAGGCAACTTCATTCCGGCTCACGCTCTGATGAACGACGACTACTGTTTGAAGTGTCATCAGGACGCTTACAAGGGCTGGTATCACTCGTCGCACCACTTCAGTTCATTCAACAACCCGGCCTATCTGGCGAGCGTGCGTGAGACACGCGAGGTGTCGCTCAAGCGAGACGGCAACGTGCAAGCTTCTCGCTGGTGTGCGGGCTGTCACGATCCCGCACCGTTCTTCAGCGGAGCCTTCGACGATCCGAAGTTCGATGATGTGAATCACCCCACATCGCAGGCAGGCATCACCTGTACGGTTTGCCACGCGATCACGCACGTCAACAGCACGAAGGGGAACGGTGACTTCACCATCGAGGAACCCGAACACTATCCGTTCGCGTACTCGGACAACGACTTCTTGCAGTGGGTGAACAACCAGCTCGTCAAAGCCAAACCGGCAATGCACAAGAAGACGTTCCTCAAGGACTTCCACAAGTCGGCCGAGTTCTGTTCGACCTGCCACAAGGTCCATCTTCCCGAGGCACTGAACCACTACAAGGAGTTCCTGCGCGGGCAGAATCATTACGACACGTACTTGCTGAGTGGCGTCTCGGGACACGGAGCACGCAGCTTCTATTATCCGGACAAAGCCGTGCAGAACTGTGCGGGCTGTCACATGCCGCTCAAGGAATCAGACGACTTCGGCGCGAGGCTGTTTGCCGACGCGAAGCTGCCCAGCATTCACAGTCACGCGTTCCCGGCGGCCAATACCGGCATGGCATGGCTCAAGGAAACTCCCGTCGATGTCATCAAGTCGCATCAGGAGTTCCTCCAGGGCAAGCTGCGAGTGGACATTTTCGGCGTGAAAGAAGGGGGTGAGATCAACGGCAAGCTGCACGCCCCCCTTCGTCCCGAAGTACCGGTCCTCAAACCGGGCAGCACGTACCTGTTGGAGTCAGTCGTCCGCACGCTGAAGATGGGGCATCCCTTCACGCAAGGGACGGTCGATTCGAACGAAGTTTGGCTCGACGTGACCGTGACTAGCGGCGGCAAGGTCATCGGTCGCAACGGCGGCATGGATCGTGAGACCTCGGTCGATCCGTGGTCGCACTTCATCAACGTCTTCATGCTCGACAAGGACGGCAACCGGATCGATCGCCGCAACCCGCAGGATATTTTCGTCGCCCTCTACAACAATCAAATTCCTCCGGGGGCAGCGGCCACGGTTCACTACAGCCTGCCGATCCCGGCCGACATCACCGAGCCGGTCACAGTCGAATTGAAGCTGCAGTACCGCAAGTTCGACAAAATCTACATGGACTTCATGACGAACAAAGCCAGGCCGGGGGACAAGCCGATTCGAGGCCACACGCCGGGGCAGCCGTATCCCAACGAGCTGCCGATCACCACGCTGGCCTCCGACAAAATCACGTTCCCCGTCGAGGGAGTCGATGTCGTCGTGGACAACGCGAAAGTCGAAGCTCCCGTTTGGCAGCGTTGGAACGATTACGGCATCGGCCTCCACTTGAAGGGCAAAGCCGAGATGCGTCAGGCGGAACACGCCTTCCTGCAACTCGAAGGACTGAAGGAAGCGAACCGTTACGACGGGCCGCTGAATCTCGCGCGAGTCTATCTCGACGAGGGACGGCTCGATGACGCGACGGTCGCCATCGCGCGGGCGTCCGAGTACACCGACCCGCCTGCGCCGCCGTGGACCATCGCGTGGCTGAGTGGTCGCATCAACCTCCAACAGGGACGAGTTGAAGAGGCCGAAGCCAACTTCCGCTCGGTGCTGGGTGACACGGACAAGTCGATGCGTGACCGAGGCTTCGACTTCAGCCTCGACTATGAAGTCGTGAACCTGCTCGGCCAGACACTGTACGAACGAGCCAAACAAGTCCGCGATCCGGACCTCAAGCTGCAACGCGAAGACATCCTCAGGCAGGCCACATCGCAGTTCCAAAAGACGCTCCGATTGGACTCGGAAAACGTGGCCGCTCACTACGGCCTCAGTCAGCTCTACCAAGAACTCGGCGACCCCAAGCTGGCGACGCACCATCAAAAGGAACACGCCAAATACAAACCCGACGACAACGCCCGCGACGTGGCCCATGAAAAGGCGAAGGTCAAGTACCCCGCTGCGGCCAAGGCGTCGGAGCCGATCGTCATCTACCCGCTCGCCCGACCCGGAGCACCGGGCCTGTCTATCGTCCAACAGGCGCCGGGCGGTGCATCGGTGAAGTCGGGGGATGATGATTGACCACCAAATTCTCACCCCGACTTACCGGATCGAGGAGTTGGATGAGAAGCAAGCGTCGAGAACGTTCACACAGAAGTCCATTGGCAGAACCTTGAGTCGCACGAGTGAAGTCCGCAAGACGTGAGTCATCTGCATTCGTAAGCGGCAAATTGAGCTAGGGGAATGGAAGATGGCGGGTTCTAAAGATTGGCAGTCAGGTGAAACGCAATGGAACGAAGCAAAACAACTGTTTTTGGTCGGTTCCATTGTTCAGGTGGTCGTGACAAAACAAGAAGTGTTCGGTGTCTTTGTTTCACTTCCAAATGAGAGTCTTGGCCTCATTCGATTACCTGAGTTGATTCGGAGAGACCAGACAATTGAAGATTATCCCGCCGTTGGAACGGTACTGAATGCGAGGGTGCTTGGGTTCGACGAGCACAATCGCCAAGTGATTTTGACCACCAAATGAATCGCCATCGAATCGAGATTGACATGGCACGAGACGCTTCCGGCTTTCATTCGTGTTATTAGTGAGATTCGTGGTTCTGACTTCCTCTTCCCAATACTAGTCAACAACAGCGAAGAAGCACGTCGCAATTGAAGGACTCTCTGTGATGAATCAGCCTCAAGGTGAAGAAGAACGAGACGACGCGATTGTGGGGCAGGCGTTTGTCTGGTCGGGGGGGTTGCTGCTCGTGTTGATCGCGGTTGGTGTGGCGATCGCGCTGTGGTTGCGAGGCCAGAAGCCGGTCGTGGTCGAGGTGAAAACGGAACTCGATAAGCCGAAGGTGCGTGAGACGCGCGTGGCGGAAGTTCCGGCGATGCCGTTCACGGACATCACCACAGCGGCGGGGATCACGTTCGTTCACGAGAGCGGTTCGGCCGGTGAGAAGTTGCTGCCCGAGACGATGGGGGGCGGGTGTGCGTTCCTCGATTATGACGGCGACGGCGACCAAGACATTCTCCTCGTGAACTCGCGCCGTTGGGTGTGGGACTCGCGCGAACAGGCGGCGGCACCGACGTTGGCTCTGTATCGCAACGACGGTGACTGCAAGTTCGTTGAGGTCACGACGGAAGTCGGGCTGAACGTGACGATGTACGGGCAGGGAGTGGCGGTCGGTGATTACGACAGCGACGGCGATGTCGATCTGTTTGTCTCGGCTGTCGGCCCGAATGTTCCTGACGATGCGAAGCCGAGGACCGAACAAGGGACCGGGCCGAACAGGCTGTTCCGCAACGACGGCGGCAAGTTTGTGGAGGCCACTGCGGACGCAAACGTGGCCGGGTGCGAGGACGATTGGAGTACGAGTTGCGGGTTCCTCGATTACGACAACGACGGGGATCTCGATCTGTTCGTGGCCAACTATGTGAAGTGGACGCGCGCGTTCGATAAGGCGCAGCCGTTCACACTGACCGGGGGCGAGCGAGCCTATGGCCGACCACAGGACTTTCCCGGCACATTCCCGTACCTCTATCGCAATGACGGCGGCGGTAAGTTCACAGAGGTCGGCAAGTCGGCCGGTTTGCAGATTGCGAATCCCGCGCGCAAGGACATCGCGATGGCGAAATCACTCGGCGTGACATTCGCCGACTTTGACAACGACGGCTGGCTCGACATCGTTGTCGCGAATGACACCGTGCAGAACTTCCTGTTCCGCAACAAACAGGACGGCACGTTTGAAGAACTCGCGCAAGAGCGCGGCGTGGCGTTCGATCAGCAGGGCCAGGCGCGCGGTGCGATGGGTGTCGATGCGGCACGCATCCGCGACGGAAAAGCAGTGGCCATCGTCATCGGCAACTTCGCCAACGAGATGACCGCGTTCTACGTGGCTCAGGGCGACTCGATGCAGTTTACCGACGAGGCGATTGCGACGGGGATCGGGCCGCAGTCGCGCCTCGAACTGAAATTTGGGACGCTCTTCGTCGATGTGGACCTCGACGGACGACTCGACATCGTCTCGGCAAACGGCCACCTGGAGAACGAGATCAACAAGGTTCAAGTCAGCCAGCAGTACGAGCAACCGCCGCACTTCTTCTGGAACTGCGGCCCCGCCTCGAAGACGGAGTTCTGTCCGGTCCCGAAGGACAAGTGCGGCGAGGACTATCTCAAACGGATGGTCGGACGCGGCGCAGCGACCGCCGACATCGACGGCGATGGAGACCTCGATCTGCTCTTTGCGGCAACGGGTTCCTCACCGAGACTCCTTCGCAACGAGCAGAAACTCGGAAACCATTGGCTGCGGGTGGACGTGACCGGCGCGAAGGGAAACCGCTCGGCCATCGGAGCGAAAATCGAAGTGGAAACGGACACAGGCCGGTTCGCGAGCCAAGTCATGCCGACGCGCGGCTATCTCTCACAAAGTGAATCGGTGGCGTTGATCGGACTCGGGCCATCGCAGTCGATCAAACAGGTCGTCGTCACTTGGCCCGACGGGGAAAAGCGGATCATCGAAACGCCCGCAATCGACCGGGTGCTCACGGTGGCTCCCTGAGATTGTGAGGGTCCCATGTTCTTGTTGTGGGAGTTGGACGGGGCAACGCTGCCGACGTTTCTCGTGGGCGGGTTTCTCGTGCTCGTCGGCATCGCGATGGGCTTACAGCAGTGGCGTACTCAATCCGAACTTCGCAACGACTCGAAGCTGGACGAACAGGAATACCGCGAGTTGGAACGTCGTGTTCAGATTCGAGTGACCTTGAGCGGGCTGTTCGTGCTGACCGGATTCCTGATTTCGCTCGGCGGACGACTCGACAGCCTTTTTCGACTGACCGCCAGCACGTACTTCACGTTCTCGATCGGATTTCTGGGAGTGTTGCTGCTGCTCCTCGCCGCCATCGTGGTGTTGGGGCTGGTCGATCTCAGTCTGACCGCCGCACACTTGCGGCGCAGCGGAAGTCGTGGGCGAGGAGGGCGGCAGCGGCTGGAAGAAGAGTTGCGTCTGTACCGTGAACAACAGCGGTCTCAAACGAGTGCGGAAAAGTCACCCGGCGACGCATTGAGTCCGTCGCCGAGTGACTCATCAAACCACTCCACCAGCGGTTTCACAGATCAGTCGTGATCGTGGCTGTGGTCATGATCATGCCGATGGTCGTGGTCATGATCGTGATCATGCGAATGATCGTGGTCGTGACCACAGTCATGATCCCCGTCGTGATCGTGATCATGGCCTTCGCCTTCGCCGTCATCCTCGTCGTCGTGCTCTTCCATCAGGAAGGCCAACTGGGCGGCGACGAAGACATCCTTGAGCGGCAGTTCGTGGGCCTTGGCGATCTCGACGCAGTCTTCGTACTCGGGAGTGAAGACGACCGGTTCGTCGGCTCGCCACGCCAGCTTGCCTTTGATCGAACCGAAGTCGGTCTCGACCGTGTACGTCGTCCGTTGACGCACCGAGCGTTCGATCATCTGGCGACGAATGCCGAGCGTGTTGGTCTCATTGAAAATGATCGCCTCCATTTTGGCGGCGTCTTCGTGCTGGCAGATCACGCTGAGGATCACGCCGGGGCGGTCCTTCTTCATTTGGATCGAGGTCGTGTAGACATCGAGCGCTCCGGCGGCGAGAAGCAGCCGCTTGGTGTAACCGAGGACTTCGCCCGTCGCGGAGTCGAGGTTCGTTTCGAGGAGCATCACGCGGTCGGTGCCACCGGCCACCACTCGCGATTCACCGACGAACAGTCGCACGACATTCGCGCGATCTTCGAAGTCCATTGTTCCCGCACCGTAACCGATCGTGTCGATGGTCATTTCGGGGAGGCTGTCAGCGAACTCATCGACGACGATCTTGACGATGGCCGCCCCGGTGGGGGTGGTCAGTTCGGCTTCGATGGCGACATCGACGAGCGGGATTCCCTTGAGGAGTTCGGCGGTGCCGGGCGTGGGGATCGAACAGACTCCGTGCGCGATGTTGACTCGCCCGTGACCGGTCGGGATCGGACTACAAATGATTTCATCGACGCCGAGCAGCGTGAAGCCGATCGCGGCGGCGGTGATATCGACGATGGAGTCGATCGCGCCGACTTCGTGAAAATGAACTTTTTCGACGGTCGAGCCATGCACCGTCGCTTCCGCTTCGGCTACGGCGGCGAAGATGCGGAGTGCCAAATCGCGCTGATCGTCGGTCAGCACTTCCGAGCGATTGATGATCTTTTGAATGTCGGACAGGTGGCGGTGAGCGTGTTGTTCGGGATGCTCCACACGCAGATGCTTCGCGCGGAAGCCGCCGCGCATCACGTCTTCAAAATGCAATGTGACACCGGGCAGGCCGAGCGAGTCGATACCCGCCTTGATCGCGGTCACATCGACGCCCGCGTCGATGAGTGCCGCCACGGTCATGTCGCCGCTGATTCCCGAGGCACAGTCCAGATACGCGATTCTCACGAGATCATCCTTTGGTCGAAGCCATTTGGCCGGAAAGCAATTTGTGTGACGAGCGACTTATACCCCGGCCCGTTGCGAGGCGGGAACATAGCCGTGAAGGGGGAGACACACAATCGTCACAACTCGGGCAAGAGGTCGTTCTGGGGCGTGACTCGTCCTGTACTGGTGACGAGTCTGCAATCGCAATTTGACCGATCAAAAATGCAAACCTAGCGTTGAACGTTCAAGTCTGCCCATTGGCGGATCGAGTGGGTTCACTTCAAAAGAGGCGGTGTCATGGTCACTCGGAAAAGATCGGGAAAAGCCGATTCTTCGCTACGCGGTGCGATCCTCGTTTGGTCGGCCGTCATCATGACATTTCTATTGGCCATGACGGCTTTTGCGGTGGACATCAGCTACATGACGATCGTGGCCGCGCAGCTTCAGAATGCGGCGGATGCAGCGGCGCTCAGTGGCGTGGTCGAGTTGCCCAAAGGAAATGCCGTCGTGATTGCCACCACCAAAGAGGTGGCCGCCAAGAACAAGGCCACGACCGAGGATGTGGTGATCAATGATGCGGATGTCCAGTTCGGCTGGTACGACCTGCCGACACGGACGTTCGTCACGCCCAATGTGAACGTCAATTCAATCCGTGTGACGGCCCGTGTGGAGAACAATGCCTTGTTCTTCGCCCCCGTTGTCGGTCAGAAGAAGTTCACGATGAAGCGATCGGCCATTGCGATCCTGAATCCGCGCGACATCGCCTTCGCCATCGATCTCTCGGGATCGATGAACGACGACACTGAACCGTGCTGGGCCACGACGGAAATCGCGGCGAAGTTCGGGCCGCTGGGATATCCCACGGTCGTGAATGATTTGATGCAGAAGGTCTTCGATGACTTTGGATTTGGTGTTTATCCGGGTGCGAGCGAGATCATCTTCGAGCCACTCGGGATGACGTTCACGCAACCGTCGGGACCAGCGTACGACAAGTACTATTACTACTCGGAAGCGACCAAGGACGATGGCCCCTTGACCGACGCGACGTTGCCGGGGAAGTACCAAATCAAGAACACGGACGACGAGACGGTCCGCAAAGCGAAGGCGTACTCGTGGATCATTGACCGCCAGATCAATCGCCTCATGCCGGGTGTCAAACCAACACCAGACTCCAACAACTCCAGACAGTTATGCCTTTTTGGTCGAAGTACCTCGATTACGTCATCAACCAATGGGGAGTGTCGGCATCGAACCGCCGCCTGATCCAGGTGGTGACGGTGGGGGCGGAGAAGATCCACCACCAAGTCCACCCGGTGGCTTCTTGGATCACAAACTGATCCCGCACTATTTCAAGTTTACGAGTGTGCAACAGCGCGGCCGACCGCGCGATTTGGGGCAGGTTGCCAGCACATCGCGCTTGGCCGGGAGTCGGCGTGCCGCGTCGTGGCTTGAACAACATCATCTATCTGCCGCCCGACCAAAGCTGGCATCGAATTTGGAGCTTCAACAATCCGAACTATTCCACATTCCCCGGTGCTAATGGAAATGACACGGAGCCGTTCATTAACCGGATCGGGTTCGTCACCTACGTGCAGTTCATGATGGACCACGGGCGCGATCGAACACCGTTGCTTGAGGACGAAGGACAGGGTGGCATCCCTGGCGCGGGAGAATTAACTCCGCTCGCGCTCACCAACTCCGCTTGCCCGATGCACACCGAAGCGACCGCAGGTGGAAACTTTTCGTTCCCGCCGCGCGAGCAGCCGATACACGCCGTTCGTCGCGCCTTGATTGCCGCGTTGCAAGAGGTCAAGACGCGGAACACGGGGTTGAGCCCCGAAACCGGAGACAAGGTGAGTCTCATCTCCTACGACGGCTTGGACGCCAATCACACGCCGACGATCATCGTCCCACTCACCGATAACTATGGCAGCGTGATGATCGCCGCCACGCGACTTCAATGCGTCGGTGACATCGGCAACACCACGGCCACCGAACCGGGCGTCATCAAGGCTCGGCAGCACATCGCCAAACCGAGTGACGGCGGCATGGGACGCTCCTACACGACCAAGGTCGTGGTGTTGTGTACCGATGGTGTGCCCAACGTCTGGCAAACGGATGCCGCGACCGTCAAAGCTGATGTCGCCGCCAACCCCCATGCCAATTACTACGGCAGCGATTACGTCTGGTACAACTCGATCCTGAGGCAGGCGGCTAAGATGGAGAAGAAGAAAGAGAAGCTCTATAGTGTCGGCATGGGACTCGGTGCGGACATCGACTTCATGGACCGCATCGCGAAGACGGACGAGGCGGGACTCAGCCCCCGTGGGACCGGCAACCCTACCGACTATGAACAGCAACTCATCAACATTTTCCGCAAGATTATCAACACCCGTAGCGGGCGGTTGGTGAAGTAGCACGCAATTCACGGTTTCACCAAACCGAAACGAAGAGACGGGGCCAGCCGCAAGGTCGGCCCCGTCTCTTCGTTTCCCTCTCCGAGTTTTCGCTGCGGACTTGTTCACCACACATAGCGTTTCAGAACACTTGGCCGTGAGGTCCACGAGGACTACTTCACGGGAGCGGCCTCCGCAGGACTCCACGCTCGTTTGGCGGGTGCGGTTTCGGTGAGTTGCCCGACCGGCCGCGTGTTCTTGCCTTTATGTTGCAGCCGCGAGTCACCGATGTCGTCGCGAGCCTTCTCGGCAAACTGCCGCAGTTGCGCGACGATCTCCGGGTGATCCGCCGCGACATCTTTTGTCTCACCGAGGTCGTCGATCAGATTGAACAGTTCGGTAGCAGGCGGCGCATTCTTGTTCGCGTTCGTATTGCCTCCGCGTGCGGCGCCGGGAAACATCAACTTCCATTGGCCGGCACGAACGCCTCCCAATGCACCGCCGTGATAGTAATAGAACGCCTCGTGCGGCGACTTGGCCCCGTCTTGGGCGAACAGCAGCGGCGCAATGTCACGTCCGTCAATCACGCGGTCCTGCGGCACATCGGCTCCACCCAACTTGGCGAACGTGGCAAACCAGTCGAAGCTCGCGGTGACTTCATCGCACGTCGTCCCGGCGGGAACCTGGCCTGTCCAATGCGCGATGCAGCTCACGCGCGGCCCGCCCTCGAACAACGTCCCCTTGCCGCCCCGCAGCACATGCTTGCGCGAGGCATCGACCGTCGCGTACTTGCCGTACACGCTCGGTAGATCGCCGTTGTTGCTGCCGGGCGGCAAGTAACCGTTGTCGGCGTGAAAGACGATCAGCGTGTTCTCGATCAAGTTGAGATCAATCAACGTGGCGACGATCTGACCGACGGACCAGTCGAAGCACTGCACCGCGTCGCCATACGCTCCCGCCTGTGAAGTCCCCGCGAACCGGCCCGGCGTAAACCACGGCGTGTGCGTCTCAATGTTTGAGAAGTGCAGATAGAACGGCCGGTCGTGGTGCTGCCGGATAAACTTGACGCACTCCTGCGTGAACCGCATCGGGAGGTTCTCCAAATCGGCCGGCTCTTCGACGATGGTGTCGTTCGAGAACAGCGGCATCGGCGGGGCGAGCCAATTTTCGAGCCCGGCCGCCTTCGACCAACCGAAGCGTTCCGGTTCATGATCGTTCGGATACGGGATACCCAAGAACCGGTCGAAGCCGTGACGCACCGGCAGGAATTCGGGCTGATGTCCCAAGTGCCATTTGCCGACACAGGCCGTGGCGTACCCGCGTCCTTTCAGCAATTCGGCGATCGTCACTTCGTCCGCGTTGATCCCGATCTTCGAGTGCGGGAACAACACCGGAGGAATCCCGATCCGGTCGGCATAGCACCCGGTCATCATCGCCGCTCGCGACGCCGTGCAGTACGGGGCGGGAGAGTAGAACGACGTGAACTTCCGCCCACGGGCGGCCAGCCGGTCGAGGTGCGGCGTCTTGATGTCCTTCGCCCCGAAGCAGCCGATGTCATCCCAACCGATGTCATCCCCCACGATGTGAATGATGTTCGGCGGTCGGTCGGCGGCAGCAACCTCGCGACAGTCGCCACAAGCAATGACAGCGACCATCAGACTCATCGCAAACAAAGCAAATCGGGACATGTTGGGGTCTCTCTGAGAGGTGGGGCGTTCATAACGCAAACGGAATGGAATGATGGCTAGCGAACACGTCTCCGCCAAGCGTCGCGTGCGGGCAATTCACGACTCTTCCCAGTTTCAAAGTAGGGTGGGTCGAGTCTTCGAGGCCCACCGATTGCCGAACGACTTACTACGAATTGCCCAACCTCAAACTCGCCGGAGCCGTGGTGGGCAATTCAATCGCCCGGCAATCAGACTGCCCCGCGATCTCGCAACCTCGAACAGTGGAGTCTGCCACGCGGTCGAAACTCAGTGTGATTGTCGGTCTGGTGGGATGTGTGTTTGTGAACGTGGTGGGAGAGGCGGTTGTCTCCGCTCCAGCGGCCGAAGCGATGTACGCTGGACTCATCACACATCACAGCCAGCGCCAACGAAAACATCCTCGGCGTTGTGGTCCGCCGAGGATGTTTGGGTAGCGTTCGAGAGCGATCAGATCGTCGATCTTTTCCCCATTTGAGCGGCAATCATCATCAGGAGGATGGCTCCCAGAACCGACCCCATCCAGCCCACCGTCCGAAAGGCTTCGCCGCCCCAAATCATGTAAGCGAGGAATCCTCCGAGGAACGATCCGGCAATGCCGAGCAGCATAGTGGCGAACAGCCCCATCGCTTGCCGTCCCGGCATCAGCAACCGCGCAATCGCTCCCGCAACCAAACCAAACAACAGCATTCCCACAATCTCAAATAATCCCATGATTCTGTCCTTCAGAAAAACCTCATCGATTTAGCATCAACCGGGCGGAACATCCGGCCCGGATATTTCAGTGTCTC
>JAYVDI010000281.1:0-10295 GCA_043749505.1 Schlesneria sp.
TCGATTGCGCGAGAGGTGTCTGAATGAAATTCAACGCGGGCGAGATCGCTTCAGTCATCCAGAAGGAAATTGAAGACTTTCGCGGCCAGCTTCAAACCAGTGAAGTCGGTCGTGTGGTCGAAGTGGGTGACGGTATCGCGCGAGTCTACGGCTTGGCCTCGGCCATGGCCGGTGAAATGGTCGAATTCTCCAGCGGTGTTCGCGGACAGGTGTTCAACCTGGAAGAGAACTCCGTCGGCGTGATCATTCTCGGCGACTACCTCAAGATCGCTGAAGGTGACGAAGTCAAGACGACCGGCAAGTTGTTGTCGGTGCCGGTCGGCGACGCACTGCTCGGTCGAGTTGTCGATCCCTTGGGCAACGCGCTCGACGGCAAAGGCCCGGTCGTGACGAGTGACTTCCGTCCACTCGAAAATACGGCTCCTGGTGTATCTGGTCGCCAGCCGGTCAAGCAGCCGCTTCAGACGGGGATCAAGGCTGTCGATGCCATGACTCCGGTCGGTCGTGGTCAACGCGAGTTGATCATTGGTGACCGCAAGACGGGCAAGACCGCCGTTGCGATTGACGCGATCATCAATCAAAAAGGTGGTGATGTCATCTGCGTGTACGTGTCGTGCGGCCAACGTGCCAGCTCGACCGCCGCGATCGTCGAAGCTCTGACCAAAGCCGGTGCGATGGACTACACGATCGTCGTGTGTGCCACCGCCAGCGATCCCGCTCCGCTCCAATACATCGCTCCTTATGCCGGTGCTGCGATTGCCGAGTACTTTATGTACCAAGGCAAGCACACGCTGGTCGTATATGACGATTTGACTCGCCAAGCCACCGCCTACCGACAGTTGTCGTTGCTCATGCGACGGCCTCCTGGTCGCGAGGCTTACCCCGGTGACGTGTTCTACTGCCACAGCCGTCTGCTCGAACGAGCGGCCAAGCTGAGTGACGAACTTGGCGGTGGCTCGATGACCGCTCTGCCGATCATTGAGACACTGGAAGGCGAAGTTTCGGCATACATCCCGACGAACGTGATCTCGATTACTGACGGGCAGATCTATCTCGAACCGGACTTGTTCTTTAAGGGCGTTCGTCCGGCCATCAACGTCGGTATCTCGGTCTCTCGCGTGGGTGGTAACGCCCAGACGAAGGCCATGAAAAAGGTGGCCGGTAGTTTGCGACTGGACCTTGCCGCCTTCCGTGAACTCGAAGCGTTCGCCCAGCTTGGTACCGAACTCGACAAGGCGACTCAACAACAACTCGACCGCGGTTATCGCATGGTTGAGTTGCTCAAGCAGCCTCAATTTCAGCCGCTCGGTATGGCTGACCAAGTCATGAGTATCTACGGCGGATCGAAGGGTTACTTTGACAAGGTGCCGGTCCCTCGCGTGCAGGAAGCTGAGAGGCACATGCTCCAATTCATGCGCGATGAGAAGAGTGAAGTTCGTGATGCGATCATCCAGGGTGGTGCCCTCGACGATAAGACTGAAGCCGCGCTCAAGACCGCGTTGCAAGAATGGCGTACTCGTTGGGAAACGACGGTCGCGAAGTAAGGTTACGATTCGTAATAGCGATGTAGGGTTGGCGCTGATGTCAGCCCTGTTTTTGGCGACATGTGAAGCGAACGGGCAAGATCGTCCGTTCTACAAATTGCGAATTGGGTGTGTGGATTCATGGCCAAAGCACGAGCGATCATCAAACGGTTGAAGGCCGTTCGCAACGTCCGCAAGATCACGCGGACGATGGAATTGGTCGCGACCGCTCGTTTTAAAAAGGCGATGGACCGCGCCACGCAGGCTGCGGCGTATACCAAGAAGATGTCCGAGATCGTCGCTGATTTATCGGAGACGCTGAAGAACAGTGGCTCATCCATTTCGCACCCGTTGCTCCAGCAGCGCGAGTCTGAAAAGAAGAGCATCTTGTTGGTGGTCACTTCCAATCGTGGGCTGTGTGGTGGCTACAACGCTGCGATCCTGCGTCACACGCAACAGCGGGTTCGACAGGCTCGGGCAGACAGCATTCAACTGGATGTGGAAGTATCTGGTAAGCGCGGGATCGGTTTCTTCAAGTTTCAAAAGTTACCAACCACCGCAGCTTACACGCATTTTGAAGATCGAGTTTCGTTCGACGAAGTAGATGTTCTGGCGAGGCGGTTCACCGAACTGTTCGTGCGCGGTGAGATCGACCGCCTTGACGTTGCCTATACACGGTTCATATCGATGTCGCGTCAGATTGCTGTTGTTGAGACGCTGTTGCCGATCGGGAAGCTCGTCGGAACTGAGCCGAAATCCGCCAGTAAGTCCAAGACCGAATATGAGTTCCTGCCTTCGCCGCAAGAGATATTGGAAGAGATCGTTCCCGCATCGTTCAAGGCCCGATTGTTCAAGTGCTTCCTCGACGCGGCCGTTAGCGAACAGATCTCGCGCATGGTCGCCATGAAGAGCGCGACCGAGAACGCGGACGGCATGATTCGCGTGTTGCGTGCCCAGTATAATCGAGCCAGACAATCGCAGATTACCTCGGAACTCAGTGAAATTATCGGCGGAGCTGCCGCGTTAGAGTGATACGTGTAGGGTGGGCAATGCCCACCGCAGAATATAGCTAACTCACGGTGGGCGGTGTCCACCCTACAAATACAGTAGTTCATCCGTTTTGTGTGACAGAATGGCCGCGAGGCCGTTCGAGAGAAGAGACATCAAGTCATGACCACAGCGACCGGCAACATTGGCCATGTAACGCAGATTATCGGCTCGACGTTCGACGCAGAGTTCGACGGGGCGCATCTGCCGGGCATCTACAACGCCGTGAAAATTGAGACCGAAATCAAGGGCCTCAAGATCAAAGTCACCGGCGAAGTGCAGCAGCACCTCGGCGGTGGACGTGTGCGTTGCGTGGCTCTCGGTTCGACGGACGGCATGGTCCGCGGCATGGATGTGCTCGACACGGGCGGTCCTGTGACGGTGCCTGTCGGCAAGGGAACGCTCGGTCGCGTGTTCAACGTACTGGGTGATCCCATTGATGGTCGCGGGGACGTGCCACATGAGGAACGCTGGTCGATCCATCGTGATCCACCCAAACTCGAAGACCTCAGTTCTAAAACTGAGTTGTTTGAAACCGGCATCAAGGTCATCGACCTGCTCGTGCCGTTCGTGCGCGGTGGCAAGGCCGGTCTGTTCGGCGGTGCCGGTCTCGGTAAGACCGTCATCCTCACCGAATTGATCGCCCGTATCGCGGCGGCTCACGGCGGTTACTCGGTGTTCGCTGGCGTTGGTGAGCGAACTCGCGAAGGAAACGATCTATGGCTCGAAATGCAGGAAGCTGAGATCGGCGACACTGGTCGTCACGTCATCGAGCAAACCGCGATGGTGTTCGGTCAGATGAACGAACCGCCAGGTGCCCGTCTTCGCGTCGCGTTGACCGCGCTGACAATGGCCGAATGGTTCCGCGATGCGACCGGGGCAGACACGCTGTTGTTCGTGGACAACATCTTCCGATTCTCGCAAGCCGGTTCTGAAGTGTCCGCGCTGCTCGGTCGTATGCCGTCCGCAGTGGGATACCAACCAACACTCGGTACGGAATTGGGTGCTCTCCAAGAACGAATCACATCGACGAATCGCGGAGCCATTACTTCGGTGCAGGCCGTGTACGTTCCGGCCGATGATCCGACCGACCCCGCTCCCGCTACCGCGTTCGCGCACTTGGATGCGTTCCTGTACCTCGAACGACGCATCGCGGAAAAGGGCCTCTATCCTGCCATCGATCCGTTGTCGTCGTCGTCTCGAATCCTCGACCCGCTGGTTGTCGGCGAACGTCACTACAAGATTGCCCGTCGTGTGCAGCAGATTCTTCAGCGGTATCGCGAACTTCAGGACATCATCGCGATTCTCGGTATCGATGAGTTGAGCGAAGAGGATAAGCTGGTCGTGCATCGTGCCCGTCGCATCGAGCGTTTCCTGTCGCAGCCGTTCCTCGTGGCGGAAGCGTTCACCGGTAAGAAGGGCAAGATCACGTCTCGCGAAGAGACAATCGTCAGCTTCGAGGAATTGTGCGACGGCAAGTGGGATCACCTGCCCGAAGCGGCGTTCCTGTACGTGGGCGGTATTCAAGAAGCAGCGGAACAGGCCGAGCGATTGGCGAAGGGTTGAGAGAGCTTGATTGAAAGAGGGCCTACGGGTCTCTGAGACAAGGCGAAGATCATGACCAAGATGAACGACGACATACGGTGCGGGACCAATCCCTCCCGTAGCTCAGTGGTGAGAGCAGCCTTCTTATAAACGGCAGGTCGTCGGTTCGATTCCGACCGGGAGGATTGTTCCCGGTCATTGCGCGGCCACACAGACAACTGCATTCGGTTCCCAAACTATGTCCACCGGTGAAAAGCTGCGACTTGTGATCGTGACGCCCGAGCGAACTCTGTTCGACGAGCCTGTCTCGGCGCTGCGCTTCCCGCTTTATGATGGTGACATTGGCGTCCTGCCGGGGCGTCTGCCATTGATCGGTCGGCTGGGGAGCGGCGAACTGAAGGTGACGACTGCCTCTGGCGAGCAAAGCTTCTTCATTGATGGCGGCTTTGCCCAGGTGCAAGGGGCGGTGATCTCACTGCTCACACATCGGGCTGTTCCCGCCAACGATCTGTCCGTGGCCGATGCCGAGAAGCAGCTTGCTGCTGCGGATGCGAAGGCCGCCAAAAGTGAGGTCGAAATGGTTGCGAAACTAGCTGATCAACAGCGTGCTCGCCGGATGTTGGCACTTGCGAAGAGAGGCCGCTGAGGGTTCGCTGCAATATTGTGAAATCGGAATGACAGGGCACGCCTCGCGCGTGCCCTTTTTCTTTTGGATACCGTCGGCGTTATTGCATAAACCCGTTTTCTGATGGGCATCTCCACTGAAGTGGCTCCCACCCGATTGCGAACATGAGGGTGAGTGCCTTTAATGGCGAAGGCACTCGTGCGGGTGGCCACTCGTTTCGTTCTGACTTGGAGGAATTCATCGTGGCTCGACTGACTGATGAAGTGCATGCTCGTTGGACTTGGTGGGCAGGGGCGGCGTTGAGTGTGGTGATGTCGGTCTGGCTGACGGGCGGGCTATTTGTTGAGGCTCAGACTGGCAAGGCGAAGGCTCGGCCCAAGGCGGTCAGTCCGGGAGAAATGAAGAAGCTCGATGTGCGCATGGAAGACGTGCAGAAGTCGTTCATCAAAGACACGGCCACACTGATCCGCGACTTCGAGGAGGCCGGACAGCCCGAGCGGGCCAAGCTGTTACTCGAAGTCCTGCTGAAGCTCGACCCCAAAAACGATTCGATCCAGAAGAAGCTCGACTCGTTGAACGACCAGATCCTCAATCAAAGTGAGTTCGAGTTTGAACTCGATGTGAGCAAGTCTTGGGTGCAGGTCGGCGTGGTGACGGGAGGCAAGCTGGCGCGAATCACGGCTGAAGGGGACTATAAGTTTGATGCGGCGGGCAAGCTGACGGCCGATGGCGTGCCATCACAGGATCCCGCCAACGACATGGTCTCGGGAGTCCCGATGGGAACGTTGATGGGCGCACTCATGCCAGCGAATCCTCAGCCCAATCGCAACAACAACGGCAACCCCAACAAGCCGACGCCGTTCGCGGTGAAGTCCGAACATGAATGGACGCCAAAGCAGGACGGAGTATTGCTGTTGAAGTTGAATTTCCCTGCCGGAACGAAGTGTACGGGTAAGTTGAAGCTGAAAGTCAGCGGCATGTTGAAGGCAACGTGAACGGAGCCTCGGTCAGATGGTGACGCGTGATCGGGAGCAAACGGCTGCGCCACTGATTGGCGTGGGGCTGGTCGGAGAGTCCTCGACCAGCCGCTTTCTGTGTGAACGGCTCTCGTTGCACAGCGACCTGCATCTCGTGGCGGTCTGCGTTGAGGACAACTCGAAAACGCAATTGCCATCGAGTCTCTCCGAAATCTCGTTCGCGGGGATCGCGTGTCCGGCAAGTATGACCGCGTTCGATCTGATCGCGGCTCCCCAGGTTCGCGTCATTCATTTTGCGGCAGGTTCATCCAGCGACACGATGTTTGCCGCGCTGGCCAGATCGAAGTCGATCATCGTCGAAGCTCCACAGGAACTGACGATCGACGAGTTGGAGCGACTCGCGTCCGTCGCCATCGAACAGGGGCAGATCGCCGCAATCTACGAGTCGCGCCGGTGGGATCGCGACTTCCTGCAAGCACGCTATGCACTGATGAGCGGTCGAATCGGAAAGCTGATGCGACTGAGATACGCCGTCCACGACAGCCGACTCCCTGGCGAACTGTTTCCGCTTGGGATTGCGAGGGAATTGGGTTCACACGTGCTCGACCAATTGCTGCAACTGGTCGGGCCGTTTGAATGGTCTGTGCGAGGCGATAGCGCGCCGCATGTCTGGCGTCATTTCCCGTCAGCAAGCGATCCCAGCGACGGCTTCGCAGCCAGCTTCGAGTTCGCCGAAGCAGTTTCGGCAATCATTGAGATTCAAACACGCTCGCATCTCGGTTACCGCTCGGGTTGGATGCTAGACGGGACCGCAGGAGCCTACCGCAACGGTTGCCTTTACACTCGCACTGTCGATGGAGAAATCGTCGATGAACCGCTTCCGGCACCAACCGTGTCGAGCGATCCGTTCCTCGACGCGCTCGGCGAGACGTTGCGAGGCAACTCCACGGATCTGCCAACGGTGCGCGATGCAGTTCGAGTGGCGGCGCTCCTCTGCAATCTGCCGACCGAGACTCAACTACCGCACAGTGTTGCGCTACCGGTGAGTAACTTGGCCACCGCATAGGCGCACGCGGCCTCGGCGATCCCCGGTGAGAGCAGATCGTCCAACGAGACGATGTTCGCCCCGACCGTGCGACGGTTCTCCGCGACCAGCCGCCGCACGAGGAACGAACCGGAGCCGGAGACGATGATCGTTTCGACCGGCGTCTCGAACCGCGCGGCGACTCGTTCGAGCGACCCGGCCAGCCGCTGACGCTGCACGTCGGCGAGGAACCTCGCGATTTCAACGGCCTCCTCGAACGAGACCTCATCACGGTCGCAGCACAGCATCCGCACGAGCCGATCGTGCGCGGCGGCCTTGGTCGCCAGCTTGCCGTTCGCCGTCTCCAAGTCCTCCTCGTCTTCGGCGATGTCGCCGAGCAAGAGGTACACGTCGAGAGTCGTCGCAAACAATTCGGCAGCCAGTGGACAGTAGCCCTCTCGAAACGGCACGGCATGCGCAATGGCACACAGCGGCGTCCGCTTCACCCCCGAGTACGATAGTTCGCCCGTTTGCAGGCGTCCCACATCAGTCAGGCCACGAGCAACCGGTTGACCGTCAACGAGCGGAATGATGTCCGTCGTCGTGGTACCGATGTCGATGAGCAAGGCCGAGCCGAGAGTGGAGAGTCGAGAGTCGAGGGCCAATCCCGCGTTTTGTTCCTGCTTCGCTTTTCTTGTCCCCTCGCCCCCGTCTTCGGGGGAGAGGGTTAGGGTGAGGGGGGCTTTCCGTTGGGCACGCTGATGTCCATCAAGCAACGTTCGCCCGCACCACGTTGCCAGCGCATGCCAGTTCGCGGCGGCCGCCTGCATCGGTTGCTCGCGAGCTTCGCTCGCCGAGACGAATCGGCCGTCGGTCATCCACACGAAGACCGAACTGCCGTCGGGAGGGCGAGGCTCCTGCCGAGCCGTCGTCGCGAGTTCCGGCGTTGGCGCACTACGCGGCTCGGCGGGAGCCTCGCCCTCCCGCAAGAGGCTTCGCTTCACCGATGCCTCAACCGCATCCAGGATGAACTGCACCCCTTCGCTCTTCGTCGCAAAGCAGTCGGCCAACTCGGCGGTCATCGTCACGGCAACTCGCTCGGTTTGCGGGAACTCGCGCACGATCGAGGCCAACTCATCGGCCAGTCGCTCGGGATGCTTCCACATTGCAAATGGACGGCTGAGTGTCCGCCCGGCCTCATCCGCCCCCTTAATGTTCGCGCCGCCAATGTCGAGACCAAGGATGCTCATGGTTTGAAGAGATCCAGAGGAGCATTGACCACAGATGGCACGGATGGGCACAGATAAGAATCAATTCCGCCAGCCATTCTGCCGCTTGTCTTATCTGTGCCCATCCGTGTTAATCCGTGGTCAAAACTCTTGGCCTGATTGATGCAAGTGAAACCGCTCGGCATGATGCCCGCGTGCGACGCCTTTCACAATCCGACGCCGTTCCCTGCGGGAGCCTTTTCATGCGTTACCTTTTCGCGCTTCTGGCGTTCTTCGCGGCCAACGTCCTGGTTCTCGCAGTCGACGGCAACCGGTTGTCGTATCTCGACTCGAACGAGGTCTGGTATCCGCACAAGGATTTTCCGAAGCTCATCACGCCGCAGTGGGTCGGTGAGGACGGAGTCGAGTGCGTGGTCGTACTGGCCATCGACGACATGCGCGACACGGCCAAGTATGAGGCGTATCTGCGTCCGATCTTGCAGCGGCTCAAGCAGATCGACGGCCGCGCGCCGGTCAGCATCATGACCAACTCGGTCAAGCCCGACGATCCGCAGCTTCAGGCGTGGTTGCAAGAGGGACTGAGCCTCGAATGCCACACGGCCGATCATCCCTGCCCGTTGTTGGCGGGCGGGAGTGGGGTCGCAGGTCTTGTCCCCTCGCCCCCGTCTTCGGGGGAGAGGGTTAGGGTGAGGGGGCCGAATGGCGTGAAACCTTCCAACGCCGGCGGCACTCCGATCAAACCTGACTCCGCGATCAGCCCCCCTCACCCTAACCCTCTCCCCCCCAAAGCGGGGGGAGAGGGGACAGGAGAACAGCCGACGAACAATGCTCAACGTTCGCCGGGCCTCCTCAAGGCCAAGTCCACCTACGACAAGTGCGTCGATCTGATGGCGTCGATTCCGAACAACAAGCCGGTCGCGTTTCGGACTCCCTGTTGCGATTCGCTCAACACCGTCAGCCCGCGGCTCTTCTCGGAGATCATCAACCAGACGACGCCGGGTGGAAATTTCCTGCAACTCGATTCGTCGGTCTTCACGCTCTACACGGCCGACGACCCGAGCATCCCGCGCGAGTTGCTGACCGATCCCGACGGCCGGGAAAAGTTCCGCAAGTACATCCCGCGCAAGCTGGCGCGAGGCAACGTGGTCCACGACGGCTTCGTGAACACCATCGAGAACTATCCGTATCCCTACGTGATCCAGCGGCTGTGCTGGGAGTTCCCCTGCATGGTCCCCAGCGATTGGTCGGCCAATCACCTGCACCAGCCGAACAACCCGGACACGGTCCGCGACCTGAAGGCGGCCCTCGACATCACGGTCCTCAAGCAGGGGGTCTTCAACCTCGTCTTCCATCCCCACGGCTGGATCAAGGCCGAGCAAGTCATCGAACTGATCGACCACGCCATCGCCAAGCACGGCCAGAAGGTGAAGTTCCTCACGTTCAAGGAGTGCGTTGAACGGTTGAACAAGAATCTGCTGGATGGAATGCCGCTGCGGTCGGCAGATGAGATGTGGAAGAGCATGTGTCTTGTGGACGTCAATCAGGATGGATTTGTCGATGTGGTCCGCTCCGCCCAAACGCTGACAACTCGAATTTGGTCACCAACCGGACGGAACTGGATCAGTTCAAAAAGCATTCCAGTCGGTGGTACTTCTGATCCGGATCCGTACGTCAAGCTTCAATTCGCGCTTCGACCGCAGACTTCGATGTCACTGACCTTCGGAACTGGGTGGTCAATCTGGAATTGGAACGACTCGGAATGGCGGCAGTCGTTGGTGGGACCACACGCGCTTGTCGAAGGTTCATACGAATCCGATCCGGATCCCGACGAACCAAAATCGAATGTTCGATTCGTGTTGGAATGCCTCGATCAAAGTCTGATTCGTGAGTCAGATCTGTCGCCCGTGGACATTGACGGGGATGGCGTCTCCGAGATGTTGACGTTCAGGCGTGGTATCGGAAAGGAAGTGCTTCCAAGAGTCCACTTCCTCGATCAAACGAAACCATCCTGGCAACCCGCAAAGTATCGGCTTCGCCCCGATCAGCAACTCTATGGAATGTCGAAGTATCACCGGTTCGATGCCACGCGATTCATCGACCTTGATGAAGATGGAGACCTCGACATCGTCTTCTCCAACAACAAACGATTCGGTGCGTGGCTATTCGAGTCGATGGAGAAGGGTTGGTCGATCGAACTCCTCAACGTCAAACGGGGCGAGAAGCAGACCGATCTCGAACTGCCGCCGATCGTGCGGGAGGACGGTTCGGACAACGGGTTCTTCGTGAGGGATCGGCATCTGTGCTGGATCAACGAGGACACGGATG
>JAYVDI010000282.1:0-4372 GCA_043749505.1 Schlesneria sp.
CATCCGTGGTGCCCCGAGACAAACTCCTTGGCCTGTTCACACCGCTCCCAGCCATGTGCTCCCCGAATCGTTTAAACGCTTTTTCAACACTCGAACAGACCTCCCCGAAACACCGGATGAGCCTTTCCATTTTGTCCTCCTGCCAACGCCGCAAGCTGGACCGCCCCGCTCGCCGTTTTGTCGGACACGTTCGCGTGAAAAATGATTTCGTCTGTTTTCATCGCCCCATTCAACAACGGTCCTAAGAACGATCGCGTGAGGTATCGCACCATGACGAGACAACTTTTGTGCGTGACAGGATTCATGCTGGCTGCCGTCGGGCACGTGTTCGCCCTTGACGCTCTTCAAGGCGATGGCGATGGAAAGCCGACTCGGCCTAACGTGTTGTTCATTGCGATCGACGATCAGAACGACTGGATTGGTACGTTGGGTGGCCATCCGTTGGCCAAGACGCCGCACATCGATCGGTTAGCCGAGCGTGGGACGGTGTTTCTCAACGCTCATTGTCAGGCTCCGCTGTGCAACCCGTCCCGCACCAGTCTGATGCTGAGCCTGCGTCCGACGACAACCGGTATCTACGGGTTGTCGCCGTGGTTTCGCACGCTCGACGAATGGCAGGATCGCGTCGCGTTGCCTCAACATTTCAAAGCTCACGGCTATCGGACGCTCACGTCGGGCAAGATCTATCACGGAGGAGTCGGTGGACCGAAGCAACGAGCGCAAGAGTTTGATGTCTGGGGGCCAGCGGGCGGCATCGGCGTCAAGCCGGAGAAGAAGCTCATCGGGCCGACGCCGATGGGGAATAACCCGCTCATGGACTGGGGCGTCTTCCCCCACAAGGACGAAGACAAAGGGGACTATCAAATCGCGAGTTGGACAATTGAGCAGCTCAAGTCCGCCCCCAAGAACCAGCCGTTCTTCCTCGCGACCGGCTTTTTCCTGCCTCACGTCCCTTGTTACGCCACGCAGAAATGGTTCGATCTTTACCCGGACAACGATAGCGTGCTGCCGCTGGTGAAAGACGATGATCGCGACGACACTCCGCGTTTCTCGTGGTATCTCCACTGGAACTTGCCCGAGCCGCGATTGAACTGGGTCCGCCAGAATAATCAATGGCGAAATCTCGTCCGGTCCTATCTCGCGTGTATCAGTTTTGTCGATGCACAGGTCGGTCGCGTGTTGGCCGCGTTGGATGAAGCGGGACTGTCCGACAACACGATCGTCGTGCTGTGGGGCGATCATGGCTGGCACCTCGGCGAGAAGGGGATCACTGGCAAGAACACGCTGTGGGACAGAGGAACGCGCGTACCGCTGATCTTTGCCGGTCCGGGAGTGACGCGCGGTGGTCGATGTACTCAACCGGCCGAGTTGCTCGATATCTATCCGACGCTCAGCGGCCTGTGTCGTTTGTCGAGCCGCTCCGATCTCGAAGGGATCAGCTTGGCTCCGCAACTCCGCGACGCGAGCACGAAACGCGAACGACCCGCGATCACCTCACATAACCAAGGCAACCACGGTATTCGTAGCGAACGCTGGCGTTACATTCGTTATGCCGATGACAGTGAGGAGCTTTACGATCTGCAAGCCGATCCGCGTGAATGGTCGAACCTCGCCGCTAAGCTTGAATATGCGAGCGTCATCGCCGAGCACCGACGCTGGCTGCCAATGGTCGATGTTCCTCCAGCCGCGAACAGCGTCCATAGAGTCCTGACCTACGACAAGCAGACCGACGAAGCGGTTTGGGAAGGAACGCTCGTTCGCCGCAGCGACCCGATTCCGGAATGAAGCGACAGGACCGATTGACATAGGTTTCCGGGAGTCGCGGTTGCGAGGTCTGCGGGCCTGAACTATAAGGCGACCTCGCTTAATCCCCTTGAATTTGAAGGCTTGGCAAACTCGTCAATCCAGCACGGGAGACACCCCATTGGACTTGGGTGAACTGGTCAGTGTGATGCGGATCGTGGAGCTGACGGCGAAGTCTCGCGCGGCGGCGATTCGATCACTGGTTCAGGCCGCCAATTGGGAAGACGATGGGATCGCTCCCGACAAAGTTTTGGAGGCGATTGAAGAACGTGAAGCGGCGGCTCAAACACTTGTGGCGAGTGACTTTGCCTTGCCCCACGCCTTCATTGACTGGGAAGGTGACTTCCGCGTTGTGATGGGCCGCAGCCGCTCGGGTGTCGATTACGGCGTTCCGACCGGCCAGAACGTGCAACTGATTGTGCTGCTCGTCATCGGTCGCAAGCTCCAGCAAACGCACGTCGAAGTTTTGGCCGCACTCGCCGAACTGCTCAAGCTGCCAGAGTTTCGGCAGTCACTGATCGACTCGAAAGACACCAAAACGATCGATACGTTGCTGCTCGCGAAGGCGGGTTTGCAACCGGATCAACGCCCGACGCGCGCAGCGGGGATTCCGCGACTGACACAGACTTTGGTCAAGCAAGCCATGCTGTTGGTCGAGTCCGTCGGAGCTCAAGCCTTGCTGCTGGCGGTCGATCGTTTGGAGAGCGTGCCGTGGGAATCGCTTTCCAATTGGAAGGGGCGGCTGCTGTTGGTCACGACTGAGCACAACGATGAGTTTGAGATCAAGCGAGAAGACACGCACGTCTTCGATGGGCTGCATGCCACTCTGTCTCGCATGGACCGCTCAAACCTCGGCCTGCTGCTGGCCGCGTCGCAGGGATTGCTGAACGAGAAGCACAGCGTGGTTTGCGTGACCGGTCCCGATGGCCGACGGCTCGACAGCATCACGATTACGAAACCCGAAGTTCATTTCCGAGCGATGCTCTCCGAAAAGAACCGGCGCGGTTTGGACATCGTCCGTCCGGCGGTCGTACTCCGCGTTCTCTCACTCGCCGTCGAAATCGCCGCCGAAGGACGCGAAGCCCATCCGGTGGGCACGATGTTCGTTGTGGGAGACGCTCGCAACGTTCAACGACACGCGCAACAGTTGGTTCTCAATCCGTTCCACGGCTACTCGAAGAACCTTCGCAATGTCCTCGACCCCAGCTTGGCTGAGACGATGAAAGAGTTCGCGCTGATCGACGGCGCATTCATCGTGCAAGGTGACGGAGTGGTCATGAGTGCCGGGACGTACTTGATGCCCAAGTCGGCTCCCCCCGGTTTGCCGTCGGGGTTGGGCGCGCGGCACCAAACTGCCGCCGCGATCACCGCTCACACACTGGCGATGGCGATCACCGTTAGCCAATCGACAGGCACCGTGACCGTGTTTCGCAACGGCCTGATTGTCTTCACTCTGGAACGCGCTGCTGCAACCAAGTGGTGAGGAAAGGCACGGCTGCCAGTTTACTTGGCGGATCGGGCGAGGATCGTCATGCGTGCGGGGAGGCCGGCTCGCAGCAGGCCATCCGGATTGGGGACTTCCGCCCAGACTCGCATCTGCCCCGAGATCGGTTCGACCCCGACATCGACAAACACCAGCTTGCCTTTGAATTCGCGACGCTCTTCTTCCAATTTCAAGTTCGGCAAATCGAGACGGACTACAACGGCCGCCCCAGGCTTGATTCGCAGGCCATCCTGCACGCCGACGAAGCCTTCGACCTTCACACGGTCAAGGTTGGCCACGTCCACAATCGGATCGCCCAAACCCACCGCTTCGCCCTTCGACCGATGGACCTTCGTCACGATTCCACCAAACGTGGAGACGACCGCGTAAGAGTTCAACTCGGCGGTCAATTGATCGACGGAGAGCATGTTGATTCTCGCATCGGACTCGGCCTGTTCCAGTTGCAACGTGGACTTATCGACGGTCAGTTGCAGGCGTTGCAGATCGATGTCCGTGAAGACCCCGCCGCCCGTGAGATTGTTATTCGCCTGCTGTGCCTTTTTGTACTCGGCTTGAGAAAGATCAATCACCTTCTTGGCGAAACGCCGATCGACGGTACTCGCCGCCTTGTGTCGCGCGATCATCAACGAGGCTTTGGCTACTTCCGCATCCAGGCTCGCGATAACCTGCTTCGACTCGACCGTGTCCCCCTCGCGCGGTTCCACGAATGCCAACACGCCCGCGCGCGGGCTGGCCAGCGTGACGCGATCAATCAGCATCACACGAGCGTTCTTGACTTCCACCGCTTCAATTTCGCGAGGTGCAGCCGCACTGTTTTCTTGGGCCAGCACGGAGCTGCTGAAAAGGCTGCGATCAAAACCCGTGATCGCGAAGCCTCCTAAAGCCGCCATGCCACAGAAAGTCCTGAAGCATCCTCGCCAAACGGTGTCTCGACGATTCGCTCCCACCATTAAAGTTATTCTCATTCTGAATCTCCTTCCGAATTCCAGCCAGAGTCCGCGTGAGGTCACTCGCACCATGAATAAGGTGAACGGTCACGCACTCTAACCGCCTGTTGAATAACCC
>JAYVDI010000283.1:0-15564 GCA_043749505.1 Schlesneria sp.
TCAAACGCGCCGACGAACAGGCCGCGAAAAAAATCTGATCGGCCCCGCCGCTCGATTGCCACCCCGCAATCCGAGTCCCTTCACGCTGCGCACTCCCCCCCCCGCAGCCCCGCCTCCCACCCGCCGGACCACAGGTCCGCCCCACTCAAACCCCCGTCCAACCCCACCGACAGCGACTCAAACACACCCGACCGCTATCATCGACAACCAAAGCAATACGAGTGCCGAACAGTGTTGCTCCTGACCCCTTTCCATTCATTGGATCGCACGACAACCTTACCGGAGAGGAACTCTCCAAGGCCCGCATGTCACTTTGACGAGATCGCGGGGATGTTGCTCAAAGACGTTCATTCACCGAACCCACGGCAGAGATACTTCGCACGGCCATGAGTGAGATGTTCTTGGCGAGCCGTGTGCCGTAAGGTCGCGGGTTTCCTGCCGTTCGCCTAAGAACTCACAGCCTTACGGCCTGTGGCTCGCCACCCTCTCATTTTGGGCAGTGAGAGGTGTAACGCTGTGGCAATCCGCGTTGACCGCCCACGGATGGCACAGTCGAACCACAGATGTATTTCATACAAACAGGCTGGCCCATGACGGGGCAGTGCGCCTCCGCCACAAATGTGTCTGCTTCGACTGCGGGGAATACCTCACGCCAATCCGCGGCGCGTCAATTCGGCCACGACCGCCTGCACGATGGTCGCGACTTCTTCGGGACTGGAACTTTTCGCACCGACGGGCAGCGGGCAGCCACAAAGCGGCTCGTCCGTGAATCCGTGCTCGGACAGCATGCACTGCAGCTTGTTGGCGAGTGTCGCGAGATCGGTCTGTTGCTCATCCGAGAGTGGCTGGCGACCGACTCCCGTGTCGAAGCCGCGCAGCCGGACGGCCGTGCGGAAGCCGTCGGGGAACTCGGCCGAATAGAGCATCGCGTCGAAGAGTGTCACGATGTCGTATTGAAGTTCACGGGCTTCGTCGATGCGGTACGAGGTCGTCAGATCGTAGAGTTTGCGCGTCAGTTCGGGTACGACGCCGGAACTGGCATTTGTCCCGCCGTCACAGCCGACGAGCAGCATCGGCATCAGCGCCGCGTCCCATCCAGTGAGGAAGCTGAAGTCAGGACGGTTCGGACGCACGGCCTGAATCATGCGGATCATGTTCGGGATGTCGCCTGACGAATCTTTGATTCCCGTGACGCGCGGGCACTCATCGGCCAAACGCTGAATCGTCGGCACATCGATCGGACTGGCGAACATTGGAATGTTGTAGAGCGTCACATCGATCGGGGTATTGTCGCCGATCTCTTTGAAGTACGCATAGACCGCGCGGGGACTGAGCTTGAAGTAGTACGGAGCCACGATGGCCACGGCGGTCGCTCCCATCTCGTAGTACTTCTCGCACGCTTTGACGGTCTCTTTGACGTTCGCTTCAGCAGCCCCCGCCAGCACGGGAACGCGACCGCGAACCTGATGACAGATGATCTCCATGATGCGGATGCGTTCTTCAGCCGTGAACCGCGTGAACTCGCCCGTCGATCCGTTCGGGTAGAGACCATGCACCCCTTTGGCAATCAGCCAGTCGATGTAGCGTCGCAGTTCACTCTCGTGAATCTCGCCCTTGGAATCGAGCGGTACGATGTTCGGAGTGAAGATGCCCTTGAGTTTGGCCTGAGACGGCATGGTGAGACTCGCTGAGGTTGGTTCGTGGCGTGGCAGTTTTTTCGGGAAAAGGCTTTCCAACGGCTGCGGGAAATCTACCGCGCAAACCGGGTGGAGGAAGCCAATCGCATTGATGAAACACCACATCGGCGGCGTCTCGACTGCTACTCCCTGCACAGCCGTCACGACCGCGATGACAGTCCACTTGTAGAGTTCGCCAATGGCCAAGTCACTCTGACGATCGTGGCTCCGCCGGGCACCGTCTCGATTGCGATTCGCCCGCCGTGCTGATGGACGATGCGCCAGCATTTGGACAGCCCGAATCCAAGACCTCGCCCCGCCTGTCGGCCTGAGAAGAACGGGTCGAAGGCGCGTTGCCGCTCGAGTTCAGTGAAGCCCTGCCCGTGATCCTCGATCTCAATCACTGCGAACTCACCGTGCGATGTGGCTCGAAGTTGAATCTCGCCACCACCGACCGATTGCAGAGCCTGCCGACTATTTCGCAGCAACTCTGTCAGTACGATGGCCACCTGTGTCGAGTCGGCCGTCAAAACAAGTGGCGTCGCAACGTCAACGGTGACCGTGCAGGATTCGGTTCCCAGCGCATCGGCCTGCTGACGAACGACGGCGGCAACTGCGATCGCCAAGTCCACCGGCTGTAATTCGGGAGTTGGCGGCCGCCCAAACAGCATCGCGTCGCCGATCATGTCCCGAATCCGGTATGCCTGCGCGCCGATGGCGAGCAGCATCTGCTTCCGTTGAGGATCGCGTTCGTCTTTGAGCAATAACTGCGAACGACCGATGATAGTGGCGAGCGGATTGTTGATCTCGTGCCCCGCTCCCGCAGCGAACTCGGCCATCGCCTCCAATTTGCTGGTATCCGGCAGAATGAACTCACAGACCTGCGAGTCATCAGCATTGGAATCGGGAGACGCCATCAATGGGACATCCATCTCGCAACAATCCGGTCGGGAAACAAAAGCGAGGACGATGGCGAACCATCGTCCTCGTCGGCTGAGTTCATATTAATCTCACCAGCGATCAGGCTCCCACTGGCTCGACATCCAGCAGCTTGCACATCCGATCAACCAGCAACTCGACTTCAAACGGCTTCTGAAGGAAATCATTTGCGCCGCATTCCTTCAGGTCTGCAATCTTGTCCGCCTCGACCATACCGCTGATGCAGATGATCTGTGTTCCGTCGAGGGCCGAGTCCATTCGGACTCGCTGGCAAACTTCTTTGCCGTTGATATCCGGCAGCATTACGTCGAGAACGATGATGTCCGGACGATATTCCTTCACCATCATTCCCGCGTCAAAGCCGTTGTTGGCGACTCGGATCTCGAACCGGCCATCGGCTTCCAGCGCGTCCCTGATCAGTTCGACCAATTCTTCGTCGTCATCGACGATCAGCGCTTTGCGGCGTCCGCTTTCGAGGGCATCCGTTGGAATGCCGTTGTCTTTCATGAAGCGGAACAGAATGTCTCGCGGAATCCGGCGGAAGCGAGATCCGGGGACGCGAAAGCCGCGCAACTGCCCCGAATCAAAGCAGCGAATGATTGTTTGTTGGCTGACTTTGCAAATCTTGGCAGCCTCGCCGGTGGTGAACACGGTCTTCTGCATGGGGGCGATCCATCCTTTCCAAGAGCACGCGGCGGGGAAGGCCGCACGCCACAGTCCGTTGTCTCTCCAGACTCCCTCCGAGAGAGAGGCTGCTGGTCGTTCAGGCAGTCTCGGTAGCCACCGGCAGATTGTGCGGATGTTACCGATTCTTCCGTAGGTGCCGATTGTAGCTATCCTATCAATTCGGTCAACGTGCCTTCATTTCTTTAGAACTCCAGCCAACACAACTTGACCGAGACTGCCCATTCCACACCGGCAGACTCTGTAAGAGCTAGTTCAGCCAACACTTTCGGCAGTTTGAAGAAGCCTGATGCTTCGCGCAGAGACGGCACTTCGGTGCGATGTGATAGCCGTTTCGACGTGGCATAAATGTCCAGAATCTTGAACGCCGCGACACGCTTCGGCAGTGATGGCCGCTGATGCGAGTCGGGTGACTTTATCAACTAGGAAGCTTTCGGCTCGTTGTTTCGGGGGGGACGGGAAACCAGCTCGAAACAGAAGCTGTACTTCAGACCATGCGTTCCGGCTCTTTGAGGTAGAGCAGCACGATTGAGAGATCCGCTGGCGTAATGCCACTGATGCGGCTCGCCTGTCCGAGATCGGAGGGCCTGACTTTGGAGAACTTCTCTTTGGCTTCGCGCCGCAGTTGGGCGACTGCTTGGAAGTCGAAGGTGGGCGGAATGCGAACCGACTGGATTTGATGTTGCCGCTCGATATCAACGGCCTGCCGTTTGATGTAGCCCGCGTATTTGGTCTCGATTTCGACCTGTTGCTTCGCGAGTTCGCTGATGTCGAGCGACGCGAGTTCACTCGACATCGCTTCGAGTTGCGTCCACGTCATCTCGGGGCGACGGAGCCATTCCTCGAACGAGTGCCCGTGGTGGCGGAGTCGGTTCACGAGATCGGTGGCTCGCGTGATCTCGACCTCGTGCTGTTCGAGCCTCGTCCAGCGAGCGTCATCGACCAGTCCGATCCTTCGCCCGAGTGCGGTCAGCCGACGATCGGCGTTGTCCTGACGCAGAAGCAGCCGGTACTCAGACCGCGACGTAAACATGCGGTACGGTTCATCGACCCCCTTCGTCACGAGGTCGTCCAGTAGCACGCCGAGGTACGCCTGACTGCGGTCAATAATGAACGGTTCTTTCGCCGCCAGCTTGAGGGCCGCGTTGATGCCCGCCATCAGCCCCTGTCCCGCGGCCTCTTCGTAGCCCGTCGTTCCGTTGATCTGTCCCGCGAAATAGAGTCCCTCGACCAACTTGGTCTCCAGCGTTTGCTGGAGCTGCGTCGGTGGAGCGAAGTCGTATTCAACGGCGTATCCGTACCGCATGATCTCGGCCCGTTCGAGACCCCGGATCGAGCGGATCATCTGGTCCTGCACGTCGCGCGGCAGGCTGGTCGAGATGCCGTTGCAGTAGTACTCCCATGTGTTTCGCCCTTCCGGTTCGAGGAAGATGTGGTGCGACGGCTTGTCGGCGAACCGGACGACTTTGTCTTCAATCGACGGACAGTAACGCGGCCCCGTCGATTGAATCTGGCCGCTGTACATCGGGGCACGATGCAGGTTGGCGCGAATCAATTCGTGAACCGGCTCGTTGGTCTCGGTCAACCAGCACGGCATCTGTTCCTGCGCGAGCTTGTCGGTCATGAACGAGAACGGTTTTGGATCGGCATCGCCAGGCTGCTCGCTGCACGCGGAGAAGTCGATCGTCCGGCCGTTCAATCGACATGGCGTTCCCGTCTTGAACCGACGGAGCTCAAATCCCAACTGACGTAACGAATCCGACATCGTGCCGGTCGTTCCGTCGCCCGCACGACCACCGGGAGTCTTGGCCTCACCCGTGTGCATGATCGCCTGGAGAAACGTCCCCGTCGTGATGACGACCGCGCGGCATCGGTAGACCGCGCCGCCGCGCACGCGAATGCCCGTGATGCGGTTGATGGGCGAGAGTTGAGAGTTGAGGTCCAGTGAAGTTGGCGACGCTTCGTGTTCCTGCTGACTCTCAACCTTTGCCCCTCGACTCTCGACTAAAATTTCCTCGACCGCTTCCTGCCGCAGTGTCAGTCCCGGCTGATCTTCGATCCGCCGCTTCATCTCAAATTGATACGCCTTCTTGTCGGCTTGAGCACGCGGCGAGTGCATCGCCGGTCCCTTACTCAAATTGAGCATTCGGAATTGAATGCCGGTCGCGTCGATGACTCGCCCCATCTCACCGCCGAGGGCGTCGATCTCGCGAACGATCTGCCCCTTGGCGACTCCACCGATCGCCGGGTTGCAGCTCATTTGGCCGACGGTATCGCAGTTCATGGTGAGCAGCACCGTCTTCGCCCCGAGACGCGCCGCCGCCAGAGCAGCCTCACACCCCGCGTGCCCCGCTCCAATCACCGCCACATCGAAATCGTAGAAGCTCGTGTTCATGGCCAGACGTTATCAAACGGCGTGAGATGTCAGAAGCGACCGCTGTCGCGCGCACAGGAGCGATGCTGCGAAGAGAGAAGTCCGGCTTTGGAAAAAGCCGGACTTCAAATCTTGGCCGACTGCTGGCGTATCGACTACGATCAGCCAGCCGCGCCACAGGTCAACTGGATTTCACCGGAACGATTCGGATCAGGAATGACGATGAACGAACCCGCCATGAGTACCGTCGCCGTCACTCTGCCTGCTGTGGCACAGGTCTCCAGCGCGCCCGATGATCGTACCGCTGAAGTGGGGCAGTGTATTTTGTTCTTCGATGGCGTCTGCGGCCTGTGCAGTCGGTCGGTCGATTTCGTGCTGGCTCGTGACCACCGGTTGATCTTTCAGTTCGCACCGCTGCAAGGGGAGACGGCTCGCCAACTGTTGCCTCCAGCCTATGTGAACGATCTGAATTCGATGGTCTTGATGATCGAAGGCCATCCGTTTCGCAAGTCGTCCGCTGCCGTGCGAGTTCTCTGGCGACTGGGCGTTGGCTGGCAACTCCTTGGCGTGCTGGCCTGGCTGATCCCACTGCCGCTGAGAGACCTTGGCTACGATCTGATTGCTCGCAACCGCTACCGTCTGTTTGGCAAACATGAGACCTGCCGCATGCCAACTCCTGCCGAACGATCGCGGTTCCTGCCGTAAGGCACGCGGATACGAAACCTTCGTCGCCACCCCCATTTCTATTTTCGACGCCCTCTCTGGAAAGCCTGATGATGTCCACTGTGCCCGTTCCTCAGGATGAGTCCCCTGAATCGAAGGCTGTCACTTCAAGGCCCGTTGTGGGGCGAGGCCGCTGGAAAATGGGGGCCGCTCTGTTTGTGCTGGCCTGCCTCGCGCAGGGGGTGCTGTGTGCGATGTGGTGGGAGGATCCGACTCACTTCAAGATGTCGGTGTTGTTCGTGTGGCCGGCGGCGGTGTTCTCGCTGCTGGTCTGGTGGACGTTCTTTTCGGGGTGGTCTTGGCGAGTGCGGCTCGGTGCATTGGGAGCGGGCTGTGCGGCGGTCGTAGCGTTTTTCAGCCTCTTTCACCTGGATCGGTTTGATGGCGACATGGTGCCGACGCGCATCCTTCCGGCGTGGAGGCCGAGTGCCGATCAAGCCGCGCGGGATTTCATCGCATCACTCCCCGCAAAAGTGCCTGCGTCTGCTACGAACGCACACTCAGCACTCGACGCCGCGCCGCTCGTCGCGAGTGACGGCGACTGGCCCGGCTATCGCGGCAGCAATCGCATGGGCGTCGTGCGTGAAGTCTCTCTCAGGACAGACTGGTCCGCTCGTCCTCCGAAGGAACTTTGGAAGCATCCGGTTGGCAAGGCCTGGTCGTCGTTCGCCGTGATCGGTGACATGGCCTTCACGCAGGAACAGCGCGGCGAGAGTGAGGCCGTCGTTGCATATCGCCTCGCGTCAGGCGAGCAGGTTTGGTCGCATCTCGATCCGGTCAAGTTGAGTGCTTCCGATGCTCAAGGAGGATCGGGGCCGCGCGCCACGCCGCAGTTTGATAGTGGTTTGCTCTACACGCAGGGAGCGACCGGGTTGTTGAATTGCCTCGACGCGGCGACCGGTCGCCGCGTGTGGTCGGCCGACATTTTGAAGGATGCCGGAACGCCTGGTTCACCCGTGCCGAATCTCGGTTGGGGAACGGCCGGTTCACCGCTTGTCGTCGATCAATTCGTGATTGTCGTGCCGGGAGGGAAGGACGAGAAATCGGTCGTTGCGTACGACAAGCAGTCCGGCCAGCGAGCCTGGTCCGGCGGCAGTCGCATCGCTAGTTACGGCAGTCCGCGTGTTGAGACGCTGCTCGGCGAGCGAACGGTTCTGGTTCCCTTGGGCGACGGCTTGGCGGGACACGCGCTGGCCGATGGTCGCGAACTGTGGTTCTTCAAATGGGGCAACGGGCCGCAGGTCAATGGGACGCAGCCGCTACTGGTCGCGGACAACTCGCTGCTGTTCGGCTGCGGTTATGGAGTGGGCACCGTGCGACTGGATCTGACGCGCGAGAAGTCGATCTGGACCGTCACGCAGCGCTGGCACGCGAACCGTTTCCGCCCCAAGTTCAATGACTTCGTCCAGCACAACGGCTACGCGTTTGGACTCGATGATGGCACGCTCACCTGCCTCGACATCGAGACCGGCAAAGTGAAGTGGAAGTCGGGCCGATACGGTTACGGCCAGATCTTGCTCGTCAGCGAAACGCTGCTGGTCCTGAGCGAAGACGGTCGAGTCATCCTTCGCCCAGCAACGACTTCCGTCTCGGAAGAACTCGCCAGCTTTCAAGCCTTGGACCCGGATGGCATCACATGGAACCACCCGGTCCTCGTACGCGGCAAGCTGCTGGTGAGGAACGCGATTGAAGCGGCGTGCTTTGAGATCGAGTGAGGATGAAAGGTTATCTGCCGCCTGAGTCGTCGAGGCGAGAAGCGACGAGAATTTCAGTTAAGCCTCTGTCGTGATTCGCGGTGCATTAACTGAAGTCAGCACGCTCGTTGAGGAGTCGTGGAATGCCCGTCAGTCTAATTCCGTTGATCACCACGGTACTAATTTCGATCGCAATCGCGTGGTTCGTGATTTCAAGAAGCAAGGCATCGTTTCGTGCGTTCGCCACCGCAATCGGTTTTGTTTGCCTGGTTCTAGGCCGGAACTTCGCGCCGGGAATCATCTACTGCGTGGCCGCACGATGCGGCAGTCCGTCCGCCACATACAAACTGGCACAGTGGACAGAGAAGCATGACGAACGAATCGGTGAATGGGTTTTGTGGCCGGTCAGCCCCAACGTACTCGGTGATTATAGCGAGCTGGAGCGAGCTGCTGCGATGAATTACCCACCCGCGATCTATGCGTTGGGTGTTAGGTTGAAGCACGGTTACGGTGTTCCCGAGCCACCCAACTGGACTGGTCCTGGCGGAAACGTCTTTTCGCAACCGGAGTGTGGACAGCCTTTGATCGACCGAGCGATTGCCTTGGGGTATCAACCCGTCGGTGAGAAGCAGAGATTTTATTGGGGCGACTACCATGATTGATGACTCGATTAACCACCAATCGAAGAATCGAGGCGCTACTTGGCGGTCTTTCGATTCTTGGCGGCGTGGGGATGCGCCTGCTCGTAGGTGTCCTTGAGACGCTTCGTGCTGACGTGCGTGTAGATTTGAGTCGTCGTCAGGCTCTTGTGGCCGAGCAGTTCTTGGACGCTGCGCAGGTCGGCTCCCCCGTCGAGAAGGTGCGTCGCAAATGTATGCCGTAGCGTGTGCGGGGTTGTGATCTGGTCGAGGCCCGTGAGGCTCAAATACTTCTCCAACATGCGGCCGACGCTGCGCGTGGTGAGCCTCGTACCGAAGCGGTTCAGGAAGACGGCGGCTTGGTCGTCGGACTTCGCGTCGGGAGCCGGTTGGCGAACGTCCATCCATTGAGCGAGTGCCTTCGCCGCGTGCCGGCCGATCGGTGCGATTCGTTCCTTCTTCCCCTTTCCATAGACGCGGACGATGTTCGCATCGCGATCCCAATGCTCGATGTCCATGCCGACGAGTTCCGCGACACGCAGTCCCGCCGAGTACATCGTTTCCAGAAGCGCTCGGTCGCGTAAACCCTCCGCCTCGTTGGCCGGGGGTGATTCGAGCAGTTGCGTGATCTGGTCAATCGTCAGAAAGTGCGGCAGCTTGCGACCGACTCGCGGTGTGCGCAGTGACTTCGCCGGGTTCGAGGTCACGAGTCCCTCGCGCTGGCAGTAGCGGAAGAAGCTGCGCAGCGAAGCGAGCCGCCGTGCGATCGTGGTCTTCGCGTAGTCGCACTCGTGCAGATAGGCGACGTAGCCGCGAAGCTGCGCGATCTGAAGCTCCGCCGGTGACGAGACCTCCCCCACCCGATCTCGCACGTAATCGAGCAGGCTGCCGAAATCTTCCGAGTACGACTTGATCGTCAGTTCGGACGCATTCCGCTCAATCTTGAGATACCGCAGAAAGCCGTCGATCGCAGCGAACATCGGCGGGCCTCCAACACCAACCCGCAGCGTGAGCGAGGGCCGGCGTTTCCAGTGGCGTGAAATTGCGAGCGTCTCGAAACGCTTGTCCTTGCTCACGCTGCGGGTTGGTGTTTGGGTACTGGTAGACTCCGCGCGATCAAGCCGCGCGTCGATGCAGTCGATTGCGAGGCACCGACGAGTCCGCTTCAGTGGGCGAGGCATCGGCGTCCTCAACGCTGGCGGTACGCAGTGTTCGGATGCGCTGGCTCAGCACGGCGGCGTCGTACCAACTGAAGTTCAGTTCGGGATCGGCGGCATAGCGACCGAGAGTTTGCAGCAACTGATCGGCGCTGCGGTCGTCGTACAAGAAGACGTAACGTTCGCCGTTCTTCAACAACGCGAGAACGTTGATTCCCTGCTGTGCCATGTCCGCGCTCCATCCCTAGTGCGTGATCGAATGTCTTCGTTATGGAACCAGCGTCACCACCCAGTGAATGACCGATGACCCCGAGGGGATATCGACCGCGACGACCGAGAGTTCAGAGCCTCGAACGACCGGTGCGTGGAACGTTGTCCAAGACCGGAACGGAAGTCCGTCCGATCCCTCACGACAGGCAAACTGAGAAAATGCGGCTCGGCCAGAGTCATCGGCAAACTCACCGCGACAACTTGAGTTTGCCTAACCCGCAAAGTTGGGCGTGGCACCGAATTCGACACCCTTAGGAACGGGGCACAATAACTTCCCGATTCCGATGACGTAGTCCGGCCCCCTTGGTCCGGACGAAATGATCGACTGCGGGAGCGTAGGGACTCGTCCGGACCAAGGGGTCCGGACTACGGGCCTCGGGAAGTTATCGCGCCCCCCCCGTTCCTTAATAATATCCGGCCAAAACTTGAGCCGTGTGCCGTCAGGCCAAGGGCTCCGTGCGACATCAAGAACCCGTGGCCTGACGGCACACGGCTCGCCAAGAACATTTCACTCGTGTCCAGCAGCAGCGTCAGATCGGATCGAACGTCCCGGCGGCAGAATTGGCCGATTACTTGAGAGTCTGGCCACAGGACTTGACTCGCTTTGGACCCGGTTCAACAATCCCCGCCCGTTCGCCTGCCGGAGTCGGAGTTGAAGCTGGTGGCGAATGATGTCTCGATGAGTTTCACCGAAAAGAGAGTTGTATGAGTGCCGTGCGTCTGTCTCCTGCCGTTCAATCGTTGAAGCCCTCCGCCACCCTCGCCGCAGCCGCCAAAGCGAAAGAACTGAAAACGAAGGGGATCAACGTCTTTGATTTCACCCTTGGCGAACCCGACTTCATCACGCCCACCAATGTCAGACAAGCGGCAGTCGCAGCGATGGAAGCCGGACACACTCACTACACACCGTCAGGAGGCATCCCCGAACTGAAAAAGGCGGTGTGTGCGGCGTACAAGCGCGACTATGGCCTCGACTTCTCGGCTGCTCAAGTTCTGATCTCGAACGGCGCGAAGCATTCCATTCACAACGTGATCGCGTCACTGTGCGGTCCCGGTGATGAGGTCATCATCCCCGCTCCATACTGGGTGAGTTACAGCGCGTTGGTCGAACTGACCGGCGCGGCCCCCGTGATCGTCGATACCAGCGAGGCAAGCGGCTTCTGCATGTCGGCCGATCAGTTTCGTAAGGCGATCACGTCACGAACTCGCCTGCTGATGCTCAACAATCCATCGAACCCAACGGGAGCCACGTATCCGGTCGATCAGTTGGAGGCTCTCGCCCGCGTGGCCGTTGAACATGACATCCCCGTTCTGTCCGACGAGATCTATGAGAAACTGCTGTACGCAGGAGCCGGGTTCCGTTGCTTCGCGAGCTTTGGTGCGGATGTCGCCGCACGGACAATCATCGTTAGCGGCGTGAGTAAAGCCTACGCGATGACCGGCTGGCGCATTGGCTGGACGATCGGACCGGTCGAGATCATCAAGGCAATGGACAATCTGCAAAGCCAAGAGACCTCGAACCCGTGCAGTATCAGCCAGTACGCGGCGGTCGAAGCACTCAACGGCCCGCAAGAGAGCGTCGAGGCGATGCGGCGTGAGTTCGAGAAGCGGCGTGACTACGTGATGGGTCGGATGCGTCCCTGGCGTGAGAAGTTTGGCGTGACGTTCGCCGAACCGGGCGGCGCGTTCTATGCCTTCTTCAACGTGAACTCGTCGTTCGGCAAGCCGCTGGCGGGAGGCCACACGGTCTACAACGCGACCGACTTTTGTACCGCGCTGCTCGAACATGCTCACGTCGCACTGGTTACAGGCGACGCCTTCGGTGCTCCCGGCTACGTGCGGCTCTCGTTCGCCACAAACATGGAGACGATCACCGCAGGCCTCGATCGGATCGAAGCGTTTCTCGCAGGCTGATGTTGTTTCGGCATCACTGAGGATCTGGCTCTCAATAACTTCCCAAGAGGTGGGGCTGGAGTCGGCGTTTCGCCGCCCTCAGCCACGCGGATGTGCCACTTCGCTGGGGCGTCACGAAGCGCGGACCTCAGCCACACGTTTCGATAAATCGGGAAGTCGTTTTGTACCGATCCTCGGGCGAGGGACACGTTCAGCAAACGACGGCGACGGGAGCTGCCGTCTCGGCGAGATGAACGGTCAGTACATCGCCCTCGAATTCACAGGCATCCTCGGTTCCCTCGGCATCGCAATCACTGTAAATCGTGCGGATGCGCGGGTACGACAGATGGCACTCGCCACCGAGGACACTTTTGACATTGGTGCCGATCACATTGACAGCCTCGCCGAACGCATCCTTTACGTCTGAATCCGTTACGTCCGACGCAGAGATGTTGAACAATTCGGAGGCAAGCTGGCTGGCGGATGGCTTCGGGCAGACGATCCTGAGTTCGAGATCCCATTCACCCGTAATCCGAATCCGTCCTTCGAGGCAATCGACACTTTGATCGATCTCGGGCTGTGTTGTGACTCGCACTCGCTCCAACCCCAGGATCGAGCCACAAACTTCCAGCGTGATTTGCGAAAGCATTTCATGAGCGAATCGCATGGTGATCTGACTTCAAAAGGGACTTAGGATGAAGGAACCGCAAATGGTGGTTTCTTTGGGGGTCTATCGAAAGCGTTTGGCGGAAAGGCGAGGCTCCTCAGGTGAGGGCCGACTCGGCGTTGGCGTCGCAGGCTCGGATCAGTCGAATCGTTTCATGCGCGATCGCCTCCATAGACCGAAAGTGCTGGGGAGCCTGCGCTGAACTTGAAAAGCTGTCTGGAAGAAATTCAGAGGCCGCGACTCGGTCTTGAACGAGCACCTGTCCGCCTGCCTCTAAAACAAGACGGCTTCCATTACGACCATCATCACTCGATCCGGTCACCACGACTCCGACAACGGCGCTGCGATAGTGACGAACTGCAGAGCGAAACAGCGAGTCGATTAACGACCGACTCGCGTTCAATGACTGATCGAGACTGGTGGCCAAACATTTCAGGCCGTGAACATCGACGATCGTGAGCGCCTGCTCGCCTGGAGCCAGCCAGACTTGGCCTGGCTCCAATGCATTTCCGGCAACGGCCTCCGCGATGGGCAATGGGCAAACAGTGGCGAGTCGCTGCACGATGAGGTGAGTCAATGCGGGAGCCATGTGATGGGCCACCAAAACAGGCACCGGCAGATCATCGGGGAGCTGGCTCAGAAACGTCGCCAGTTCATTCCAGCGACCACTGGATGTTCCCACGACCACGATTTCAACGGCCTTCGCGGCTTCCTGACTCTCGTTGATTGCGTCATGCCGAGCAGTGTTCGGCTGGACTGCATCCCCATTTTTTCGAGTCAGCAATCGAATCTTCGGGGGGAGATGACGCTGAAAATACTGCACTGCGGCATCGACATGCCCGATCCGGATCGCCTTGGTGAGATAGTCGCTTGCCCCCCGCGCCATGGCCTTGAACAGTCGATCTCCATTTGCCTCCGAAGATCGACAAAGCATGAGAATTGGCAAGCTGCTATCGCAACTGCGCACCGCCTGAACGGCATCAACACCTTCCACCGTCGGAATTTCCAAATCAAGTAACACGACATCCGGACGGACGTGGGGAATCTGAGCGACGGCGTCCTGACAATTTGAGGCCGCATAAACTTCAAACTCGGGATCAGCGTGAAGTGCTTCTGCGACCAGCCGGCGAATCACCGTGGAATGGTCCGCAACCAACACTCGAATCCGACTTGTCATGTGGGCCCTTCAGTGCTCTGAGGCGGCGAACGTTGTCGATCAACGATAGAGTGATTTGATAATCAGAAAAGTAGAGCGTATAAAAAACACGCTCTAGTGCATCTACAGGTTTAACAACCGCTTATAGCCACTGCGTTTTTGATCTGGCGGATTGTCAGGACAGACTGAACGGCTGGTTCGTTGAATTGGATTCGCGGCTGACGAGTTCCATCATGTCCACCGCCTCCGTCAAAAACTGCCGACGCCCCACGGAGTTGTCTCCGAACAGATCGTCGATGGCGAAGTTCGACTCGGGGTCATATCCGTCTGCCGTGTCACTGCGTTGGAGGTAGTTCGCCATGTCGTCGGCGACGGCGGTGAGAGCCACCAACTTGAAGTTCTCCTTCGTCGCTCCCACAGGGTTGTGGTGGAACTGCACGACCTCGATCAACGTTTCGGGCAGCTTGTTGTGAGCCATGAACCATGCCCCCAATTCGCAATGATCCGTCCGCAAAATGTCTCGCTCACGCAGCAGCATCTCGGGGGACTCTTCAAAGTCGAGGGGATCGGCGGCGCTCATGTGATTTGGAGCGACGACGCCAATCAGAGCACGTCCCACATCGTGAATCAGCCCGGCCGTGAATTCTTCTCCGTCGAAGCCCAGCTTCAGCGATTGATTGAGTTTCACGCTGAGAATTCCCGTCAGCACCGCATGTCGCCACAGCACGGTTTGCAACCAGGCTTCGCTCAGCGGCATTCGCTTCATCATGCTGCCGAGGCTCGCGGCGAGGATCACGTTGCGACAGTGGGCAAATCCCAGTCGCACGACCGCCTGACGCAGATTAAGAATTTGGTGGCGTGCCCCATAAAAGGCACTGTTCGTGATCCGCAGGATGTCAGCGGCCAGCTTGACATCGCGTTCCACGACCGAGGCGAACTCAGCAATCGAACATTCTGGATCTTTGGCCATCGCCAAAGCCTTCAACGCCACGGCCGGAACCATCTGCAGCTTGTCGCCCTTCGCGAGCAACCGCGACCGCAGTTCTTCCGGTGGATTCGCTTTTGTGGCGCAGACCTCTTCCAACACGGCGCTCGTCATATTCATGCCTCTAGTCTGATTTCACGATGAAGGTCGGAATATTTGCTGGAGGGCATTTCAAAACCTGTTTTTGCCTCGAAAAACCGGCCCGACGCGCGAGCGAGGACTGGACATTCGATGATGGTGAAACCCTCGCTTGCGCGTCGGGCTAGTTTTGAAATACGCTCTAACGATTTCTCATCCAAGGAGAAGCGGGCCAATGGTCTCGTTGTCCGTCCGTTGAAACGGTTCCGCACGGAAGTTTGAGACCACTGCCGTTTCACCCATCGAAGCCTGCGGCGCAAACTTGCCTCGCTGACAGTAAAAGCGGACCGAATCCGAGCGGCAACTCTTGGCAATTCACCGACGTTGCCGATTAAGCCGGTCAATCCAACGTGTTGCTAAACATCATCGCGACGCAAAACTTCGGTAATCCAAAGTTTCGTCCGGCCGCGTTTTCGTTCGCGCCAGCAGGCGGGGGCGGCAAGCAGCTCACCGTCCCCGCCTGCTGCGCCAACACGGAGAAATGGCTAGAGCGCATTTCAAAACTAGCCCGACGCGCAAGCGAGGGCTGAACATTCAGCCCTCGCTTGCGCGTCGGGCTAGTTTTTCGAG
>JAYVDI010000284.1:0-21569 GCA_043749505.1 Schlesneria sp.
GGTTCTTTCAAAGAGGACTTACGCCCAAGAACCGGGGGGCTGACGCCGCCCCGTTCGGATGCCTCACCACTGCCCACGCGGTGAAGCGACGAATCAGCTCATCACTTCGTGGCGTGCAGAAACTGCTCGTACGCTTCGGCCACTTTTCCGGCGGCGGCATCACCCGCGTGGACATACAGCGCATAGCGAACTCGCAGCGCGGGCTGATTCTTCTCTAACACGACAGGCTGAGCCTTCTCCTTGTCGTTTTGATACGCCCCTTCCCCGAACGGGCTGACCGAGAACAGGCCGTAGTCGCGAACGTGGTAGCGCGAGGGACGGAAGTTCGCGGGGTGGTCCATGATGGCGACGCCGTGCGTCTGACCTTCAACCGGTCCCGAGTAATCGACCCACTTGGAAGGCTGGCCCCAGCACTCCTTGGTCGCTTGCTTGCCCTCGGCATTCACGACGACACCACCGACTTTCTCGCGCATTGACGTGGCAACACGGATGCCGAGCCAGCCTTCCTTGGTGTCTTCAAACGTCACCTTCTCGACAGCGGGCGTTAGCGTGATGTCGTAGACGATCAGTCGCGAGGGAAAGAACGAGATGGTCGTGGTCTCGATCAGGACCGGCTGGCCGTCGGTGCCGAGCCAATCGTTCGTCAGTGACAGCTTGGCGGGAGTGTTGGCTGTTGCGGGAGTCACATCCACTTTTTTGTTCAGAATCTTGCCCTTCTCGGCCCAGAACTTCACTTCATTGACTTCATCAACTGACAGCCAAATCCCCTTGTGATGCGGATGGTCTTTGTCGGCGGGATCGTCGATCGGTCGCGTGATGATCGTGCCGCCGGCAGACCGCACGGGTGAGAAGTAGGGCTTCGGAAGATCGGGTTTCGTCCGCAAGACGGTGAATTCTTCGGAGCCAATCAAAACGACCAAGCCCTCGTCGGTCGGCTTGAACGTCACCTGTTGGGCTTCCGCTGCCAGCGGATTTCCGACGGCGAAGGCTCCACTCAATACGACTGGCAACCAGCGATTCACAACACAGAACATGGGCAAGCTCCTCAAGCAGGATGTCGGTCAACGGGGACGCGATTCGGTGCGGGATCGTACCGGCCGCAGTTTCTTGCAGTCGAGCGAGTCGGCGGATAAAAGCGGCGCGGCCTTCGGGCATGTGCGCGGTTTGGGAGTCGGGTGTTCTGCACTCAACTTGTTTCACCGCGTGGGCAACGCCCCGCGTGACGAGAGACGCTGTTTTGCCCATCAACGCGCGGGGCGTTGCCCACGCGGTGAAACGAAGCAGGCTTCAGCCTTCATCATGGAGTTGGAATTGTTCCATCGTCGTCCGCCACGGAATGCCCGCAAGAAAATAGAAGCCTTCAAACCCGCGCCGCGTCCGTTGCGCCCCTATCCCGCGCCGGGGATCGGTCGCCGACCGTCCGACTTCGATCTCGAATCGCGCGACTGGGAGATCATCGTTTCGGGCGAGTTGTCCGACAAAGAAGGCGACCTGCACCAGAAGTTGCTCGAACTGCCTCGGAACTCGCGCGGAACGATCTTCTTCGACTCATGCGGCGGTAGCGCGTTCATGGGACTCGCGCTGGCGAGTCTCATCCGACTGCGGGGCCTCAAGGCGACGGCGGTTGTGGCGGGGGAATGCAGTTCGGCCGCGCTGATGCCGTTCGCCGCCTGTGCCACACGCTATGTGACGCCGCACTCGACGCTCCTCTTCCATCCCATCCGCTGGCAAAGTGAGGAACAGGTTCGGTTGGAAGAGGCCGCCGAATGGGCGCGACATTTCCGCGTGATGGAAGCCGACCACGACGGACTCTTGGCACGCCTGTTCGGCTGCACCGATGAAGCGTCGTGCGAGACCATCCGCCGCTGGAACAACCCCGGCCGGTTCGTGTCAGGCGAAGAACTCGTCGCCGCCGGTTTGGCGAATCTCGTCACGCTGTTCGACGGCGATGTCTGGTCGCAGATGAAGCGGGTGAAGTGACCACGGCTTCATTTGGAATGGCTCGTCCCCACTTCCAGTCGCAGGTTCGCAACTTCGCAGTCGTCGTAGTCCGAACCGTTTTCGGTCAGCGGGCGCTGACGCAGTTCGAGCGTGTTCGTGCCGGAGCGGAGTGCGTCGCGAGGAAGTGGACAGCGGAGACGATCGGGCTTGCCGGGCGAGGCTTTGAACCGCGTGAGTCGATTCAGGTCGCCCGCCGACTGGCCGTTGACGAAGACTTCCGTGACGAGGTGTCCCGCGCGGAGCGAAGCCAAAAACGGACTACCTGGCGGAGTCTCCGGCCCACTCGGTTCGAGATCGGCGACATCGAGTGAGAACCACACGTTGTTCAGCGGCTCGGTCTTCAAATCGAACTCGCAGCGCCATGTCGTTCCGTCTGGAAGCGGTCGGCGGAAGTCGGCTCGCAGTGAATCACCCAAGTGGATGCGACGTGCATCCAGCACGAGCGACCGGCCCACAAACAACGGCTCGATCCGACGAACGTCTCGCCACGGAATTAGGAACTCGCCCAGCCACGGATGCGCGACGAGCAGCGTTTCACGAGTGATCGCGATGATCGTGACCGTAAGCCGATCAGCGGCAAGTTGCGGGCGATCAACGAACGATTGCCAGTCGATGCGCGCCACGACTCCGATCGGAGACTCGGAGATTTCTCGCACAGGCTGTTCGGCGCGACGAAATCCCACAGTGGCAATACGTGACCACGGCAGCATCATCGCCCCCGCCCCCCCTGTGACTCCGACAGCATGCTGATCGAGCCGGTCGATGTGGCCAAAGTATTCATCGCCAGAGTGCGTGACGACAACATCGTCTTCATCCAGCGACCGGCCTGAGACGGCGGATCGCTCGTCGGTGCGATGGCTGACAAGCAAGTCATCAATCCAGAACCTATCACTCGCAGCCAGCCGAACCGAACGGAGCGACGCCCCCGATTCAGCGCCCGCTGCCAGCAGGCTCTCATCCACGAAGCAAAGCACTTGATGTGGCGATGCGACGGCCGTCAGACAGTGCCAGCCTTGAGCCAGCTCAACAGTCTGAGTCGTCCAGTGGGCGGGAAAATGCGGACGCTCGACGACCGCCAACCGAGTCCCGACGAGTTGCAGGGCGAGCGTGTGTGTCGCATTGCTCGCATCGACAGGATTGACCAAGTCGAAGCTCATTCGCCCGCCGGACACGACCGAAACCGAGCGTTCGGTGCGGAACCAGAACTGAACTCGTGCGGACTTGGCAGAGGCCGCAATCGCCACCGATAGCGGCTGCAGACCTGACACCAGTCGCAGCGAACGATGACCGCTGGCAGCGACGTTCGTGTCGATGTTCCATTGAGAACGAGCCGGCCCATCAATGTGGCCACTCAATGGAGTCTCAGTCTCGAACGACTCCGCAATCCACTCGGCTTCGCCTGACGGAACCGAGATCGCTTCCGCGCTGCGGTTCGAGACCACAGCAACGTGTCCGCCCGCAACTCTCAAGACGAGCGAGTCGTCTCTCCAGTCAAGCATTTCGGCCGAAATGCAGTCTCCTCCCACAAACGTGATCTGCCGCAGTGGCCGATGTGATCGAGTGACTCGTGACCGACGCGGCAGATCCAAACTTCCTTCGACAGTGAGTCGTTCCACCCGCGCCCCAATCGGCGCAAGGACGTGATCCCAGACGAAGTGTCCGGGTGAAACGAAGGGCGTGCGGTGCGATGAGGCAATCGTCGCGGATCGATTCTCCGCAGCAAACACGTCGTGCGAAAACAGCATCGCACAGACCAGCAGCACCGCGACAATCTCCGTTCGTCGAAGAGGACAGTTCGCTCGCGGCGGCACGGGTTCTTGCACTCGAAACGGCACTCGTACGGTTCCGCATTAGGGACGATTGAGGACGGACTGCCACTCGGCTGAACGGCGGCCCAAGTCTGAGAGAATCGCGAGGCATGGTCAACACGCGACTGCGGCACGGGTCTGCCAACCAAGGGATTATCGGCGGATTCCATTTGCGGCCCAACTCACCGCGTCGGGCTAGTTTTTTGAGGCAAGAGCAGATTTTGAAATGCCCTCGACGCTCCTCAGGTGAACCCAAGACTCGGGAGTTTTTCTGTCCGCTGCTGGCCAGACTGTCCCACGGCTGGATTGCCCGTCTACAATCCGACCTCGAATAAATCGCCTCGTTTAACAGTCTGTTGAACAATGCCAAACAGGCGGCTCATGTGCTCTCTTGTACGGATGAAAAGCACAGGCGAGCCGTCCGTGCTTCGGCTTTTTCAACAGGCTGATCGACGAGAAGCCAGCGAACGCAGTGAGTTCAGAACGGGCCAAATGCAGGATGAGGTTGCTCATGATTCGAGTTATGGCGTTGATGGTCGGGGTACTGGGATTGGCGACAGCGGTCGTCATGCCGCTGCAAGGCGAGGCATTGCCGGACGCAAAGGCGCGGCTGCTGAGCGATGTCCAATACTTGGCGTCCGATGAACTGGAAGGTCGCGGGCCAGGGACCAAGGGGATCAACCTGGCCGCGAAGTTCATCGAAGAACAGTTCGCGAAAGCGGGGCTGGCGGTCGATCGTGTTGCGGGCGGGGCGCTTCAGAAGTTTGAACTGACGACCGGCGCAAGGCTCACAGAACCGAACTCACTGCAATTGCTCGGGCCGAACGGCGAGACGATCGACTTGAAGTTGGGTGAGGACTGCGAGGCGTGTTCGTTCAGCGGGTCGGGACCGTTCGACGGCGAGATCGCCTTCTGCGGATACGGCATCGAGTCGAAAGACGAATCCTACGATGACTTCGCCGGAATCGACGTGGCTGGCAAAGTGGTCGTGATGCTGCGACGGACTCCTCGTCAGGCAGACGTGAAGGCGGCGCATGCGTTCGCTCGCCATGCCGACCTGCGATCGAAAATCTCGCACGCGGCGGAGAAGAAAGCAGCGGCGGTACTGTTCGTGAACGACGTGTACTCGGGTCGCAAAGCGGCCGAAAAGCGGCGTGAAGAGGAAGCAAAGGCGAGCACGAAAGTGGCAACGGTCGCAGAGGAGTTCGTCGCCATCGAAACGAGCAATGTCGAGAAAACGACGGCCGCTCGCAATGACCTGACGGCGGCGGTCAACCAGTGGAAGTCGGTCAAAGCGGCGGGCGTTTCGCCCAACGATGACGCGCTGATGAAGTTCGGTTACGCGGGACACGGCGACAATAAGCCGATGCCGCCCGCGTTTCACATCACTCAGAAGCTGGCGGGTAAATTGTTCGCCGCGATCAGTGCCAAACAGGAGGACGTTGAGCAGCAGATCGACAGCGATTTGAAACCTCGTTCAGCGATCGTCCCCGGCTGGAAAGCGCGCGGCACGTTGTCGATGGAGAAGGTGAAGACCGAGGTCTTCAACGTGATCGGTGTCATCGACGGCGAAGGGCCGTTGGCCAATGAGACGGTCGTCATCGGAGCGCACTACGACCATGTGGGGCGTGGCGGCGCGAACTCGCTCGCACCGGGATCGAACGACATTCACAACGGGGCCGACGACAACGCTTCGGGGACGATCTCATTGCTGGAGCTGGCTCGTCGCTACGGTGAAGCCGCGAAAACCAAGAAGCCCGCGCGGCGAATGGTCTTCATGGCATTCACCGGCGAGGAGCTCGGGTTGCTCGGTTCGGCTCGTTACTGCAAGGATCCGATCTTTCCGCTGGAACAGACGATCGCCATGTTCAATATGGACATGGTCGGCCGTTTGAAGGAGGACCAAAAACTGATCGTCTACGGAACAGGCACCAGTGCTCGCTGGGAGCCGTTGCTGAAGGAACACAACGGCGAAGGAAACTTTCACCTGATCTTCAAACCCGAAGGCTTCGGCCCGAGTGATCACTCGTCGTTCTATGCGAAGAAGATTCCCGTGCTGCACTTCTTCACCGGCGAACATCCCGACTACCACAAGCCGACCGACGACTGGGAGAAGTTGAATATTGACGGCGTGGCGCGCGTGACCGATCTCATCGAGAAGCTGGCGACAACGACTGTCGCTAATCCCGAGAAGCCCGGCTATGTCGAAGTGAAAGGCAACGCGTCGATGAATCGCGGCGGCAACCGGCCGTACTTCGGTTCGATCCCCGAGTTCGGCAATGAGGAACCCGGCTATTCGATCAGCGGAGCGGCTCCCGGTAGTCCGGCAGACAAAGGGGGACTCAAGGGCGGTGATCGGATCATCAAGTTGGGAGGCAGCGCCGTATCAAACCTCGACGATTTCGACGCAGCGCTCAGAAAGTTTAAGCCGGGTGATGAAGTCGATGTGATCGTGGTTCGCGACAAGCAGGAAGTGACGTTGAAGGTCAAGCTCGATCCGGCGAAGTGAGTCTGAGAATCGGTTCCGTGCCAACGAGAGGTGACGTATGAACACGGTTGTGATTGGAAGCAAAGTATCGACGCGAGTTCGATGCACGGCGTTTGTCGTGGTGAGTGTGATGCTGTCCGGTTGTGGTGGAGGCTCAACGCCAGCCAACCCGAAGCCAGCCACCATTCGTCAGCCGGTTGCAGCGTCGGGTGCGGCGGCTCCTGCGGTCAATCCCGCCCCCAAGAGCAATCAAGCGGGGCGACCCGGCGGTCGTAAGCCACTGGTCGGAGACAATGGGAAAGGGCTGCCGCCGGGAACCGATCCTCGCACTGTGTTCGTGGTCAATGACACACCAACGCCGATGGAGGTCTCGGCCCCGATTCGCGTTCGCCCGGAAGATCTGTTCGCGGTGGTGAGCGGTGATCGAGAATACGACGCGACGCGCATGGTCGTCGGAACTGTTCCTGGCCGCGCCACGTCAGGCAAGGCGCGAGCCGGGTTCACTCTGCCCAAAGGCTTCGTCGCAGTCACCGCAGCGGGCTACTCGGAGGAAGGATTACCGCTCCGCATCCAATGCGAAAAGTCCGGCACCACAATGGCCCTTGTCCCGGCGGGCGTCGTAAGAATGGGAAGCAACGACGGACCGACGGAATGCCAGCCGGAATTTGCGGTCAACCTGGATGCCTTTTACATCGACGTGTTTGAAGTGACGGTCGGAGACTTCGAGAAATACCGACTCGAACAAAAAGAGAACAAGCGGCCGATTCCGCCCGTCTCGAACCTGACCGCGTCACCGGGAACACCGGTGCTGGGCGTGCCGTGGGGCATGGCGAGTGCCTACGCGAGATGGCTCGGCATGGAATTGCCGACGGAAGCGGAGTTTGAAAAGGCGACGCGCGGCCCCGACAGCTTGAGAACGCCGTGGGGCGACGGTCGTGCCGTTTGGTCAATGCCTCGCACACCCGAGACGCTGACCATCACGGGAGCCTACGCCAACGACAAGAGTCCCTATGGCATTTACGACTTGGCGGGCAATGCGAAAGAATGGTGTTCCGACCTGTACTCAGACAACTCCCACCGCGATGCGCTCGCGTCCAGCAACCAGACCCCCCGCAATTGGGCTGGCCCGAAAAAGTCCTCGAACGGCAACCTGCGTGTGGTCAAAGGCGGTGCCTCAGACTGGTCGGCCTGGCGTCGGCAAGGGCGAGACATCGGCAAAGGCTTCGCGGACGTTGGCTTCCGGTGCGTGTTGAGAATCACGGTGCCAGAAGCGAAGTGAAAACGGCTCCAAAGCATCATGATTGAAGCCAAAGTCGATGGAAATTCCATGCAAAGTGACAGCCTGATGATCTCAAACGGCATCTTGGTCCGCGTTGTGCCTGCCCCCAGAGTTCAATGCCACGAGTCTCTTCCTTTTTGTACTTTGCGCTCATCACTTCTCACTTTGCACTATCTTCCTTCATCTTGCACCATAGCCCTCTTCCCCACATCTCCGAACGCTGGAGTTCCCCTGCCTCATTGGCTATCGTGCCCGCCGGTTTTGAACCCTTCTTTTTTGCAACGACACAAAGCTGAACCATGCTGACCAAGAAGCCGCAGACGCACAAACAACAGGCCATTTCGGGGGTCAGCCCCGGTTATGAATCGATTGTCGAAGAGCTGTATCCGTCGATCGCGGCGACCGGGATCGGTCAGGCGTTGAATGGCCTGTATGAGTCTATGCCGATTCGCATCTGGGGGATCAAGCTCTCCCACGTGTTCGCTCTGCCGACCGCTCCGCTCGGAATGCTGATCTATCTGCTGATGAAAGTGACTGGCGAACGGTATGTCGTCACGAACCGAGCCGTGAAACGAGTCGCCTCGCTCGGCTTCAAGCTTCTCCAAGAAGTGCCGATGGCGCAGATCGCCGACGTGTCGATCGACCCCGACTCGCGCCAAGCGTTCTACAAAACGGGCGATGTCCGGCTGACGAATGCCAACGGCGACACGCTGCTCCTCATGCGAGGCGTCCCCTACCCCGAACGGTTCCAGCAGGTCATCAACGAGACACGCATCGCCAAACTCCAGACCGCCGCCGCCCTCACGACGATCAACGCCCGACACTGACATCTCGATCTCAGCAGCTCTTCAGGCCCGGCCGTTCACCACTGCCGGGCTTTTCGTTTGAGGGAGTCCCCGAAATGCACACGACCATCACCGGCCTGACCGTTCGCGACATCCGGTTCCCGACCTCGAAGACGCTCGACGGGTCGGACGCGATGAATCCCGATCCCGATTACTCGGCGGCGTATGTCGTGCTCACCACGGACCGCGCCGACGGACTCGCCGGTCACGGGATGACGTTCACGATCGGTCGAGGCAACGAAGTCTGTTGCCTCGCGATTGAAGCCCTCGCGCCGCTGGTGGTCGGTCGAACGCTGGAGTCGTTCACCTCTGACATGGCCGGCTTCTGGAGGCACATCACCGGCGACAGCCAACTCCGCTGGATCGGCCCCGAAAAGGGAGCCATTCATCTCGCCACGGCCGCCGTCGTGAATGCCGTTTGGGACTTGTGGGCCAAAGTCGAAGGGAAGCCGCTGTGGAAACTCGTCGCCGACATGACTCCCGAGCAGTTCGTCGGCTGCGTGGACTTCCGATACCTCACCGATGTCGTCACACCGGACGACGCGATCCAAATGTTGAAGCGGCTCGAACCGACGAAGGCCGAGCGGATCGCGCTGCTCGAACGAGACGGCTATCCCGCCTACACGACCTCGGCCGGATGGCTCGGGTATGACGACGACAAATTGCGAAAGCTCTGTCGAGACTGTCTGGCTCAGGGCTGGAACGTCTTCAAAATCAAAGTCGGCCGTGATCTGCAGGACGACATCCGCCGCTGCCGCATCCTCCGCGAGGAGATCGGCTGGGACCGTCGTCTGATGATGGATGCCAATCAGGTTTGGGATGTGCCTCAAGCCATCGAGTGGATGCGGGCGCTGGCCGAGTTCAAACCGTGGTTCATCGAGGAACCAACGTTTCCCGACGACGTGCTCGGTCACGCCGCAATCGCGCGGGCCGTGGCACCGATCCAGGTCGCGACAGGCGAGCACTGCGCGAACCGGATCATGTTCAAACAGTTCTTGCAGGCGCAGGCGATTGGCGTCTGTCAGATCGATAGCTGCCGGATCGGGGGAGTGAACGAAGTCCTGTCCGTGCTGCTGCTCGCAGCGAAGTTTGGCGTTCCAGTCTGCCCGCACGCGGGCGGAGTCGGGCTGTGCGAGTACGTGCAGCATCTCGCGATGATCGACTTCATTTGCGTGAGCGGTTCGCTGGAGGATCGGCTCTGCGAGTACGCCGGCCACCTGCACGAACACTTTCTCGACCCGGTAACGATGCGCAACGGACGCTACCTGCCGCCAACGGCCCCCGGCTACAGCATCACGATGAAGCCGGGGTCGATTGCCGAGTACGAGTTCCGTTGACGAGTTTTTAAGGTAGCCCTGTCGCTCCGCGACAGGAGGCGAGATCGTGTGAGAGTGCGGGGATTTTACCAGTGTGCCGATAGAGCGATCCCGCTTCCTGTCGCGGAGCGGCAGGGCTACCTTGGAGCGATTCTGCGGAGACCACATCATGCGACGAGTCAACACCGGTGGCGGCTGGCCTGCAATGCTCTACACTTGGCGCAAGGCGCGCGAGGTCGGCGGGTTGTGGAAGCTGTGGAAGGCGATGCGGTCCAAGAACGCCTGCAAGACGTGCGCGGTCGGCATGGGCGGGCAGCAGGGGGGGATGGTCAACGAGCGGGGCGTGTTTCCCGAAGTCTGCAAGAAGTCGTTGCAGGCGATGGCGGCCGACATGCAGGGGGCGATCAAGCCCGACTTCTTCCAGACGTACTCGATCCCACAGCTTCAGGCGTTCTCGCCGAGGGAACTCGAAACGAGCGGCCGGTTGACGCAGCCGATGCTGCATCGTAAGGGCGAGAACTATTACCAACCGATCTCGTGGGACGAGGCGTTTGCCAAAATCATCGGCAAGCTGAAGGGGATCACTCCCGGCGAGACCTTCTGGTACTTCAGCGGCCGCAGCTCGAACGAGGCCGGCTTTCTGCTGCAAGTCTTCGCACGCGTCTTCGGAACGAACAACGTCAACAACTGCAGCTTCTATTGTCATCAGGCGAGTGGCGTCGGGTTGAACAGCGTCCTCGGCACGGGAACGGCCACGCTGGTGCTGGAGGATGTCGATCACGCGGACCTCGTGTTCATCATCGGCGGCAATCCGGCGAGCAATCATCCGCGACTGATGTCTACGCTCAAACATATTCGCCGCAAGGGTGGCCATGTCGTCGTCATTAACCCGATCGTCGAAACGGGTCTCGTCAACTTCAGTGTGCCGAGCGATCCGATCAGCCTCTTCTTCGGGACGAAAATTGCCTCGCTGTACGTGCAGCCTCACATTGGCGGCGACCTCGCGCTGCTGACCGGCGTGGCGAAGCGAATCGTGGAGATGAACGCTCACGACGAAACGTTCCTCACCAAGTACTGCGATCACTGGCTCGAGTTGAAGGCGAGTCTCGCGGCTCACGACTGGAACGACATCTACCGCAAGGCGGGAGTTGGCGCGGAGGCGATTCAAGCCATCGCGACTCGCTACGCCGCCGCCGAAAACGTCGTCTTCACATGGACGATGGGGATCACTCATCACACGTATGGCGTCGAGAACGTCGAGGCGATTGCCAACCTCGCGCTGCTGCGAGGCATGGTCGGCCGCCCCAACGCGGGGCTGCTGCCCATCCGAGGCCACTCGAACGTGCAGGGGATTGGCTCGGTCGGCGTGACTCCGAAACTGAAAGACGCGATTTTTGAGCGGCTGCAATCTCAGTACGGGCTGCAACTGCCGACGACTGCGGGCCTCGACACGATGGCCTGCATCGAGGCCGCCGCGAGGAAGGAGCTGAAGTTCGGCTTCTGCCTCGGCGGGAATCTGTATGGCTCGAACCCCGACGCCACGTTTGCGAAACACTCGATGGAGCAATTGGAGATGCTCGTGTACCTCAACACGACGCTCAACACCGGCCACGCGCATGGCCTCGCCGACGAGACGATTATCCTGCCGGTGCTGGCGCGCGACGAAGAGCCACAGGCCACAACGCAGGAATCGATGTTCAACTACATCCGGCTGAGTGACGGCGGTCCGGCGCGACACGCCGGGCCGCGCAGCGAGATCGAAGTCATCGCCCGCGTCGCGAGTGGTGTCCTCGGCAACGGAGGCCCCATCGACTGGCAGTCGATGCAGGACACGAACCGCATCCGCGAAGCGATCGCCAAGGTTGTGCCGGGCTTCGACGAGATCAAGGACATCGGCGAAACCAAGAAGGAATTCCAACTCGCAGGCCGCACCTTCTACACGCCGCAGTTCCCGACGAAGACGGGACGCGCCCAGTTGAAAGCCCACTTGCTTCCCGAATTGGCCGGCGGACCGAACGAGCTGAGGCTGATGACGATTCGCAGCGAAGGCCAGTTCAACACGGTCGTCTACGAGGAGTACGACCTCTATCGCGGCATCGACTCGCGCAACGTGATCTTGCTCCATCCCGAAGATCTGTCGCGGTTTCAACTGCATCCGAGCCGACCGGTCACGATCAAGAGTTCAACGGGGGAGATGCACGGCGTGATCGCAACGTCTTTCGAGAAAATCCGACCGGGCAACGCGGCGATGTACTATCCCGAATGCAACGTCCTCGTCCCGAGATCGTCCGACCCGCGCTCGCGCACCCCAGCATTCAAATCGATCCCGATTACGGTGTTCGCCGAACGGGAACTGATGCTGCCCGTGCGACGGTGAGCCTGCCGAAAAGTGTCGGGGCACTCCTGCCCGTTCTTCATAACATCCTCTGCCCCATTTTTCTTCCGCTCTCTTTCTGTCTCTCTCTTACCTCACAGCCGAAGAGAGCGGCAGAAAATGGCAGGCGAAAAGCCGAGACAGGACGGGCAAGAGTGCCCGTCCTTCGGGAAAGTTTCTGCTCTCGCTCGGTCTAGCGCGTGATCATTGCATCGCGAGCGGCTCGGGCGATGCGTTCGGCTGCATCGACCGAATTGGCGAGGGCGGTGAGGTGGCCCATTTTGCGCCCGAGGCGAGCTTCTCGCTTGCCATACAGATGCAGCTTCACGTCGGGGTGGGCGAGGACCGCAGGCCAGTTCGGCTCGCCGGTGGTAGCAGTGACGTTGGTGGCGGTCTCGCAAGTTGGTTCCCACAAGTCACCCAACAAGTTGGCCATCGCGCTGGGGGATCTCTGCTCGCTCGAACCGAGTGGCAGGCCGCAGATGGCTCGCACCTGTTGCTCGAACTGGCACGACGTATGAGCGTCGATGGTGAGATGCCCCGAGTTGTGCGGTCGCGGTGCGGTCTCATTGATGAGCAGCCGCCCGTCTCGCGTGAGAAAGAACTCGACGCACAAGACGCCGACCACGTCGAGTCGTTCGAGGACCGCGCGGGCGATCTCGACCGCTTCCCGAGCCACGGCAGCGGGAACGCGCGCGGGGCAGACGGACACATCGAGAATGTGATTGCTGTGCGTGTTGCCGATCGGGCCGTAGCTCACGAAGTCGCCATTCATGCCGCGCGCGGCGACGACGGAGAGTTCGCTGTCGAAGTCGATGAAGGCTTCGAGAATGGCGTGCGGCACAGCCAACTTCTGCCACGCGGCACTCGCCTCTTCGACCGAACGAATGACCGCCTGGCCTTTGCCGTCGTAGCCCCAGTCGGCTGTTTTGAGAACGGCCGGTGTCCCGAGTTCCTTCAACGCGGCAGTCAGTTGATCAACGCTTTCGACGGCCACGAATGGCGTCACCGGCAGCCCCGCATCGCGAAGGTAGGTTTTCTCACGGCGACGGTTTTGCGACGTGAAGAGGACCGAACCAGCAGGTCGCACCGGCGCAAACCGTTCGCAGATGGAAGTCGTTTCGGCGGGAACATTCTCGAACTCAAACGTCACGACGGAAACGCTACGAGCGAAGTCGGCGACGCGGTCGAGGTCGAGGTAGTCGGCTTTGACTTCGAGATCGGCAACTTGTCCGGCCGGTGTGTCGTCATCGGGTGAAAGGACATGCACGCGGTAGCCCAATCGCCGCGCGGCGATCGCGAACATGCGTCCCAACTGGCCGCTGCCGAGGACTCCGACGGTTGCTCCCGGAAGAATAATTTGAGTCATGGGAGTGTCTCTCCCAGCACGCGGTCGGCCTGACGCTGTTGGAACTCGTGTAGTTTGGTTCGCAGTTCGGGCCGCGTCGTGGCGAGAATTCTCACGGCGAGCAACGCTGCATTTTTCGCCCCCGCTTCGCCGATCGCCAGTGTTCCGACCGGGATGCCTCCCGGCATCTGCACGATCGAGAGGAGCGAATCCAATCCGCTGAGCGCCCGGCTCTGTACCGGCACTCCCAGGACCGGCAGCACCGTTTGCGAAGCGACCATCCCAGGCAGATGCGCCGCGCCACCCGCTCCCGCGATGATGACCTCCAACCCGCGCGCCTCCGCCGTGGTCGCGTACTCATTCATCAACGCGGGTGTTCGGTGAGCCGACACGACACGGCATTCGTGTGGCACAGCGAACTCGGTGAGCATGTCGGCCCCGTGCCGCATCGTCTCCCAGTCGGACTTGCTCCCCATGATGACGCCGACGAGCGGGGCGAGAGATTGCGGATCGGGCATGTTGGCTCTGAGTTCTTGGGTGGGAGTGATGAGTGGGCAAAGCGGAACAAGAAATCACGCGGTCGAACTTGTCTTGATCGGGACGGCATGTTCTCACAGGGGGCAGAGCCGTTCAAGCGAGTGCTTTCGGGGCGATTTTGTGGCTCGTACTGCTGCGGCACGGCTGAACTGCGGCTTGCCGTAAAATGGGGTTTTGACTACGGTCCCGCCCCGCGTTGAGCAGCAATCAGAGCGGGCGGATGCGGTTTCGTCATGGTGGGCGAACCAAGCGGCGGTCGTGCAAACTAAGCGGCCATTGAAGAACGAGCGACCGTCGGAAGGAATCGACGATGGGATGGACACGCCATACAGGCGCAGTGGTTTCGGTCGCGTTACTCGCTTCGGTCGCGGGGCACTTCGCGGTTCAACGGCATTTTGAGGCGCGGCAACGCCGCTTTGAAGCGGTAGTACCGGGAACCCCTTACCTCACCGCACTGCCTCGCACCGCGTTGGAGTTCATGCTCCCCCCACTGCTGCCCTCCGGTGGTTTGCTGGCATCGGATGAGAACGAGTCTTCCGCAGTCCCGAGATATCTCGGTGAATTCGACCGACCGGCGCGTGTCGGCCAAGTCGTTCCCGCGTTGCAGGTTCGCGGTGACGATGAGCCTGTCGATGGCTCTTCAGGACGAAGAACGTCAGGTGGCGAAACGTCCAATCAAGCTCCACCGCGTACCGTCCTTGCGCCGCACGATGCGACCGCGCTCTCGGATGGTCCCGTGTCGGCGAAGGACATCGACCTGCCAAGCCTCCCCCAATCGCAGGAGGCGGGAGATGAGTATGTTCCGGTCGGTGTCGATGCCAACGCAGTTCGCCGCGTGATCGAAGAAGAACTGGCCGGGTCGTCTCGCGAAGAACGAGACATCTGGTACGACGAGCTGAAGTCGATTCCAGCCGGCGTCGTCCGCGATCTGCTTCAAGTTCGCAAGCAGCTTCGGTCGTTGCCGCGAGCACTGCACAAAGCCGATGCGCCCACAACGGCTCCCGCTTCGGTTCGCGTCGTTCAAGTTCCGTTGCCCCATGTTTCTGTGGAGGCCATTTCTCAATCGCATCGACGCCCGTTCCCCGACTGGACTCCGACGATGGCGGCTGTGGAGCAAGCGTTGACGCTCGCGCGGCACAACGTCGCGAACTCACTCACACCCGGCTTTCAACGTGTTCGCTGGCAACTCGTGGATGCTTACGGGATCGACTGGAGTACGTCGCCTGAGGATGGCAATGATGCTCCGGAAGGTCTCGCGGCCATGCACGATGCGATCCCGGCAGAAGGTTGCCGACTGGCGACTCCCTTGTTGGACATCAAACCGGGAAAGTTGCTCAAGACGGGGCGATTGCTCGATCTGGCCATTGATGGCGGCGGGTTCTTTCAAGTCCTGATGAATGGCAAGCCCGCATTCACTCGCTGCGGTGCGCTGGTCCTCAACACACGGCGACGCTTGTGCCTGTCGGTCGCGGGGGAGTCGGCCGAATTGCAGCCACCCATCACGATCCCGGTGGAGGCTCAAGAGATTCAGATCACGGCTCAGGGTGAGGTTGTTTTGCTAGAGGCGGCAGGCGCAAACGTACAACTTTTCGGCCGTATACAACTCGCACAGTTCGCCTGTTCCGAACGATTGCGGCCAATCGGAGCAACTCTGCTGAGTGCGACAAAAGGATCGGGCGAACCGGACCTCGGTGAGCCTGAGTCCCCTGGCTTCGGAGCCATTCAGCAGGGATGCCTCGAACAATCGAACGTCGAAGTCGAGGCGGAACTGGCAGACATCGAGCGGTTGCAGTCACTGCTCAAGTCGCTGCCAGTTCAAACACGCCCCGTCACGGCCAGCGGTGCGGCAGCGGAATCACGCTGATCGCTCCAATGTCTGTGGCCGAGGTATCAACGAGGCGGCAGCTTCTGAGAACCTGCCCAAGTCTTAGCCCGCATTTCAAAACTAGCCCGAGGCAAAAATAGGTTTTGATTGTCCTCTGCCGTGATGCAAACTTGGCGTACTGGAACCTCGTCGGGCTAACTCACCACGGCTCGAACGGGTTTGTGTGTGACCACCGTTCTGCGCTTTGCGAAAGGTCGATCTATGGCAATCGTGCATGAGTTCAAGAAGTTCATTTTGAAAGGGAACGTCGTCGATCTAGCGACTGGCGTCATCATTGGCGCGGCCTTCGGCAAGATTGTGGAAGCCTTCACGAAAGGGTTTGTCGAACCACTTATCAAATTGATGTCGGGAAGCGACAAGCCTGACGTTGCTCTGCAGGTCTGGGTGTTTGACATCGGACTGATTATCAGCGCGGCCATCAATTTTCTGATCGTGGCGGCAATTGTGTTCTTCTTGGTCGTGAAGCCGATCAACAAGTTGCTGTCCCTGATGCAGGCCAAGGAAGCCGCCGCGCCACCGCCGGGACCGACTGTGACGGAGACGTTGTTGACCGAGATTCGAGATGCGCTGAAGGCGAGGGCCTGACGGAAACATAGACTCGGCCGATTGACGTGACCTTGCAGCCCGGACATTCTCGTACCCCAGACACTTTCGCGGTGTCTGGGGTATTTTTTTATTGCGGCCAAATTCACGAGAATAACCGTGTGGCGGGCCTCATCTTGACCGGCATCTCGTTTGAAAGTTACGGGGGTGGACGGTGGCGAGCGACGACGGCGACCCGTTTGAGACCGGGCAGCCCCCCCCTGCGAACGACGCCGAGCGGCTCTCAAACAAAGCCGTTCAAGAGTTGTACGAGGTTCATTCCCGCGAGTTGTTGGCGTTTTTGATCGGTGTCTTGCGGGACGGGCATGCGGCGGATGAAGTGGCTCAGGCCACGTTTGGTCGTCTCATGGAAGTGGGGCACGAGGCTCGAGCGGAGACAATCAAAGGCTGGTTGTTCAGGGTGGGGTTTCACGAAGCGATGGCCTTCCGGCGACGGCAGGCTCTGCAAAACAAGACACTCAAAAATTACACGATTCGCCGCAGCCCCCTTCCGGCGAACCAGACCGCTCACGAGGAATTGGTGCGACGCGAAGATGTCGCAAAATTGAAGGAACTGCTGGCTGAACTGCCTCCCGACCAACAGCATGTCGTGCGGCAGCGGATGCACGAGGACAAGACCTTCGCCGTAATCGCAGCTGAGTTAAACGTGCCGCTCGGCACTGTGCTGACCCGCATGAGACTGGCGATGGAAAAGTTGCAGAAGTGGTGGGGCCGAGATCGGCCGTAGGGCCGGGGCGACCTTGGCTTGCCTGCCATTCATTCGCCAACAGCCGATCGACACTGGGTTTGAAGAATGAACTGGGTTTGAAGAAAGAATGCTGAAGAGAGAATCATGACCGGTCACACAGATCACACTCACCGCCGCGACCCACTGAACTGGCTGGCGGTTCAATACGTCCTCGGCGAGCTCCCCGAAAGCGAGGCGTTCGCTTTCGAGGAACTTTTGGCGACGGACCTCGCCGCGTGTGAAGCCGTGGCGGAAGCGACTCGATTGATGCTCACTCTTCATGCTGCGACTGACTCTCAATCGGTCCCTGCTCTCATAGCGGACTCATTCTACGTTTCGCCCAGCACGACCAATCACTCATCCAAGACGACCCCTCGCGGTTCGTGGCTCGCTCTTGCCGGAGCAACGACGGCCGCCGCAGTCCTGCTCGCCGCAATGTCACTCGGCCCCGCCGGTTCGCCTTCGACTCAGTTGGCTCTTGTAGACCGGTCGGCTTCCGAGTTGGTCTCGCTATGGCGCGCCGGTTCCGCAGCGGCTGAATTGGATTTCGACGATGCCGATGTGGAGTTGGCCGAGTCGAGGCTTGAAGTCGCGGTTCCGGATTGGCTGTTCGCTGCGGTCTCGTTGGAGCAACCGAACCCCGCCGCGAATTCGACCGAAGATCGGTAGGAGAACTGATCGTGTCTCAATGCAGGCGGTACTTGAGTCTGTTTGGTGCAGCGGGACTGATGCTCGCCTGCGTTCTCGGATCGTCGCGCCTCATTCTTGCAGACGGTCCAAGTTCGACTGAAGCGAAGGCGGGCAAGAGTGCCAAACCGAACGCTGCTGCCAAAGCAGAACGGAACGCGACCAGTGCGAAGGCTCACGCGGCGACGAAGATCACTCCCGAACGGGAAGCGGCCGCGATCACCTTCGCCGGGCAGAACCATCCCGAGTTGTCGCTGTTACTGGCGAACCTCAAGCAAAACAATCCGACCGAGTATCACGCGGCCGTTGTCGAACTGGACCGGATCGTTGAACGACTCACTTCACTCAAGCCGAAGAACGTCACGCAGCACGATTCCGAGCTGGCTCATTGGAAGATGGACTCGCGCATCCGGTTGATGGCCGCGCGACTCACGATGTCGGACAACCCGGCCCTCGAAGCAGAACTCAAAGCGGCTGTGCGTGAGAAGGTCGAGCTGACTCTTACCGAACGAAAAGCGGAACGCGAACGGTTGCAGAAACGCGTCGAAAAGCTCGACCAAACCATCGGGGAGCTCTCGACAAAGTTGGATGAAGTTGCCGAGAAAGAGTTCGCCGCGTTGAAGCGATCCGCTCAGTCCAGCAAGCCGACAGCCAAAAACAAGCCCGCGAGGAAGACCGACGAAAGCGTCATCGCCAGGCCAGCCGAACGAGCGACAAACAACAAGGGTAAGAGCGCGGCCAAGTCTTCGCTCGACGGATTCAAAGACAAGTAAATCAGCAACGCTCCAGACCACGAATCCAGGGCGACATCATCAGGCGAAAGGAAATTCATGCAAAGAACTATTTGGCAGAGACTGACCCTTGGGCTGGCGGCCTCACTCGGCTTGCAAATCGCCTGCGTTGGAGCGGCCTCGGCCGCTGACGACGTGTTGCGACTCGATCAGCGTTTCGCCAACGAAGCAATCACGGAGACTCCCGACTTCCGGCAGCATGTCGTGCCGCTGATGGGCAAGCTCGGTTGCAATGGGCGAGCCTGTCACGGGTCGTTCCAAGGTCAGGGCGGCTTCCGGCTGTCGCTGTTTGGTTATGACTTCAAGTCCGATCACGACGCCCTCGCCAAGGGTGACAAGGACAAACCACCTCGCATCAATTCGGCCAACATCTACGAAAGCCTGATGTTGACGAAGCCACTTCAAGTCGTGCCGCATGAAGGTGGGACGCGACTGAAGGAAGGAACGTGGCAACACCGAGTGCTCGTCAAATGGCTCGACGGGGGCGCAAAGCCCGTCACCAGCGAGTCGGCCGATTTTGTACGGCTCGAAATTTCGCCGACGGAGATCGTCGCGAAGCAAAAGGGAGAGACCTTCCAACTGAAGGCCGTCGCCGTCTGGTCCACCGGTGTTCGTGAGGACGTAACGCCGCTCTGCCGCTTCCGCTCGAACAACGACACGATCGTCACCATCGACGACACCGGGTTGGCAACCTCAACCGGCCCCGGTGACTCGCACGTCGTCGCGTTCTATGACAATGGAGTCGTCCCCGTACCAGTGATGCTTCCCGTCGGCACCAAATTCGGCCCGAACTATCCGGCCGTCCCGACGCCAACCAAGATCGATGAACTCGTCGTACAGAAACTCCGCAAGGTGGGAATCATTCAGTCCGATCTCGCCTCCGACTCCGAGTTCCTCCGCCGAGTGAGCCTCGACATGATCGGAACACTGCCCACCGCTGCCGAAGTCGAAGCGTTCCTCGTCGATCAGTCGTCCAACAAGCGGTCGAAGAAGATCGACGAACTGCTCGAACGCCCCGCGTATGCCGCTTGGTGGGCGACGCGACTGGCCGACTGGACGGGCAACAACGCTGGAAAACTCAACAACGTTGAGAAGGCACAAATCTCAACAGACCGCATGTCGTCCGACTGGTACGAATGGCTCCGCGTCCGCGTCGAACAGAACATGCCCTACGACGACATGATGGAGGGAATCATCCTCGCCGTCAGCCGTCAGGAAGACGAGACGTACACTCAGTACAGCGAACGCATGAGCGGCTATCACCACAAGGACGCGAAGGGGAGCTTCGCCGATCAGCCTTCGCTGACGACCTATTGGGTGCGCAAAGAATTCCAAAAACCCGAAGAGCGGGCGCTGGGGTTTGCCTACACGTTCATGGGCATTCGCATCCAGTGTGCTCAGTGCCACAAGCACCCGTTCGATCAGTGGACGAAGGACGACTTTGATCGCTTCAAGGAGTTCTTTGGTCGTCTGCAATACCGCAATGCGCCAGGAACCGGTGACGAAGAAAAGGCGATGCTCGCGAAGCTCAATGTCGATCCTGACGAAATGAAGAAAAAACAGGGCGGACAGGATCTGCGTAAGGTTCTGTTGGAACACCTCAACAAAGGCGAGGTCGTTCCGTTCAACGAGTTGTTTGTTCCACCTGTCGTTCGCCAGAACAAGCAGGCCGAGCGCAAGCCGAACAAGGACAAGCCGAATGCCAAGCGGCCGCAGGTCGTTGCCGGGCGAACAGCCAAGATTCTGGGGGGCGAGGAGGTTCAGGTCGGTGAGTTGGAAGATCCTCGTCAGGCCCTGATGGATTGGTTGCGCGACAAGGAAAACCCATACTTCGCCCGAGCCATCGTGAACCGCGTCTGGTCGGGGTACTTCAACGTGGGGATCGTCGAGCCAACCGATGACCTCAGTCTGGCAAACCCGCCCAGCAATGACGCGCTGCTCGACTATCTGGCCGATGCGTTCGTCGAAAGTGGCTACAACTTGAAGTGGCTGCACCGCGAGATCGCCAACAGCCGGACCTATCAACTCAGCTTCCAGCCGAACGATACGAACCGTCACGACGAACACAACTTTGCCCGCGCGGTCCCTCGTCGGCTGCCAGCCGAAGTGGCCTACGATGCCGTCGCCTTGGCGACGATGAGCGACTTTGAAGCAGCCAAGTGGCAAACGAGTGTCCAAGGCCGGTCGATTGCCGATTCCTACGTCTCATACAATGCGAACGGTAATGGCAAGGGGAAGAGCAATTATGCCCTGTCGATCTTCGGTCGCTCGATCCGCGACAGCAACTGCGAGTGCGATCGCTCAACCGAAGCGAGTCTCCTGCAAACGGTCTTCCTGCAAAACGACCAGGAAGTGTTGGACATGATCGGGCAGAAGGGAAAGTGGGTCGATCAGATCACGAAGCGCGGTGATCCGGCGAAAGACGCCAAAGAAGCAGATCAAATCTTGAAGCAGCGTCAGGCACGCAAGCTCGCCGCGATGGACGTTGACCGGTTGAAGCAACAGTTGGCCAAGGCGGACAAGAACGAGTTGAAGCCCGCGCGAATCGAGGCGATGAAGAAGCAACTCGCCAAACTCGAAGGAGTCGTCGAGAAGACCAAGGTAGACGAACCGAAGCCGTCGCCCGTTGTGCAGTTCGACGTGAAGGCCGTCGTTCAGCAAGCCTATCTCCGGTCGCTCAGCCGCTACCCGACTGCCTCCGAGTCTGAGCGGGCGGTCAAGTACTTCGAAGAGACGGGTGATCCGGCTCGCGGCGCGAAGGACTTGCTCTGGGCGCTCATCAACACCAAGGAGTTCATCGTCAATCACTGACGGAAACACGTAGGGTGCGTGGAGTCTTCGGAACGCACCGATTTGAATCTGTGACGTTGAAGAAAAGGG